>NZ_JBQQCA010000018.1:0-113369 GCF_052246635.1 Streptomyces sp. 6N223
GGTGGGGGAGAGGCCATCGCTCACGTCACCGATCGTGTGCACAGAGCAACGCTCCGCGCACGCCCAGCTACGCCCCCGGAGTGACCGCCGAGGACGCCGAGTGCGCCGCCGGCGCCTGCGGCGCCTGCGGCGCCGGCTGCGCGGCGCTCAGCAGCCGCGGGGGCAGCGCCACATACGCCGACACCCCGGCCCCGCGCCCGCCCGGCGTCTCCGGCGGGCTCTGCGTGTGCCGCACCTCCACCTGCGCCCCCAGCCGCGCCGCGATCGTGCCCACGACGAAGTGGCCCAGGAAGCGCGTCGGCGCCACCAGGAAGCTGTCCTCGCCCGCCAGCCTGGCGTTGGCGCGTTCCAGCTCCTCCTCCGTCATGCCGCTGCCCCGGTCCACGACTGCCAGGCAGTACTCGGCGCCGTCCCGCCACCCGTACACCTCCACCGGCCGCCCCGGCGGCGAGGCGGTCAGGGCGTTCTCGATCAGCTCCGCCAGCAGGTGGGACAGCTCGTACACCGCCCACCCGTGGATGTGGCACTCGTCGGCCTCCACCAGCGTCACCCGCCGGTAGTCCTCCACCTCCGAGACCGCCGAGCGCACCACCTCCGCGATCTGCGCCGTCCCGCTCCACACCCTCGGCGGGAGCTGCTGCCCGGTGAGGATCAGCAGCGAGTCGGCGTTGCGCCGCATCCGCGTGGCCAGGTGATCCAGCTCGAACAGCTCGCCCAGCGCGTCCGGGTCGATCTCCTTGCTCTCCAGCGCCGTGATCAGCCGGAGCTGCCGGCGCACCAGCCGCTGGTGGCGGTGGCCGAGGTTGGCCAGCGACTCGGTGCCGTTGCGCCGCAGCACGGTCTGCTGGGCCGCGAGGCTGACGGCCGTCCGCTCCACGGCGCGCAGCGCGGCGGTGAGCCTGGCGACCTCCTCCGCCTCGCCGCGCCGCCGTGGATGCGGGCGTTCGGGCGGCACGAGGCGTTCGGCCTCCTCCGGCTCGGCGTCCTGGATCGCGGCGACGGTCTCCGGCAGCCGCTCCCCGGCCACCGCCTCGGCCTGCCTCGCCAGCCGGTCCAGCGGCCGGGCGATGGACCGGGAGGCCAGCACCGCCAGGCACGCGGCGACGCCCAGGACCAGTACGCCGAGGACGAGGAAGCCGACGAGCTGGGTGGTGGCCGCGGCGCGCAGCTCGGCGGCGCGGTCGGCGACGTCCTCGCCGACGGTCTGCTGCACGCCGTGCAACTCGTCGGTGAGGTGGGTGCTTGCCGTCCACCACTCCTCGGCCGTCACCTCCAGGGCGGAGCCGTCGGGGTGCTCGTCCGCGTGCCGCTCGTACTCCTCGACCCGCGTGGCCGCGGGCGTGGCGAACGCCGCGTCGAGCAGGGTCCGCTGCTCGTCGGTGGCGATCTGCTCGTAGGAGCGCCGCGCCGCGTCGCGGGCCGCGCGGGTGGAGACGAAGCCGGCGTACTGGCCCGGCTCGAAGCTCCCCTCGACGAAGACGCCGTTCATCAGGCCGCGCTCCTCGGCCAGGGCCTCGGTGGCGGCCGACAGCGACTGGAGCGCGTCGAGCCCGTCGCTGAGCGCCTGGTCGCCGTGGGCGGGGTCCTCGGCGAGCTGCGCGTTGTTGAGCCTGCCGATGACGTCGGTGTAGAAGCCCAGGCCCTCGGCGGGGCCGATCGTGGTCTCGTCGATGCGGTTGCGGATCGTGGTCAGCTCGCCGAGGGAGGCCAGCGCCTCCTCGTACGCCGGGAGCGAGCCGCCGTCCACCCGGCGCAGCAGCTCGCTGCGGATGGCGTCCACCCGGCGGCGGGCGTCGGCGAGCTCGGGGCGGTAGCGGCCCGCGCCGACCAGCAGGCCGCTGGTCAGGCCGTGCTCGCGCTGCAGCTCGCGGACCAGGTCCTGGACGTCGAGCGCGGTCTGGATCTCCTCGCCGCTGCGCCGGGCGGCCGACCAGTCGGCGGCGCGGTCGGCGACGCCCGCGCCGGCGAGTATGAGCAGCAGACACGTGGGCACGGCGAGGACGATCGCGACCCGGCCGCGGATGGTGCTCCAGGGTGTCTGCTTCATGTCCGCCCCCAGGATGGGCAAGGGTGGAAGGGTCCTCCAGCACAACGTGAGCTGGTTACTTTGTGCCCGGGGGGCCGTGGCCGTGGGGTGAACACGAGGCGTTAAACCAGGAGAGATTTGACGAGCGGCGCGGATCGGGCACGGCGGGAAACCGCTAGTCTTCGCGCCATGAACAACCGCCCCGCTGCGCCAGGTTCACGCGGTCCGAACGATCCGAGCGATGCGGGCCAGCCGGGCGACGATCCGGCCGATCCGGCCGATCCGGCCGATCCAGGCGATGGAGGCGGCGGCGACGGGGAACGCGCGGGCGCGGCGGGCCGGCGGGAGCCGGCGTATCGCAGGCTGAGCGTCGAGGTGCGCCGGGACCAGCTCATCGGCACCGCGCAGCGGCTGTTCGCCCGCCACTCCCCCGAGGACGTCTCCCTCGACGACGTGGCCCGGGCCGCCGGCGTCTCGCGTCCGCTGGTCTACCGCTACTTCCCCGGCGGCAAGCAGCAGCTGTACGAGGCGGCGCTGCGCGGCGCCGCCGAGGACCTGGAGCTGTGCTTCGCCGAGCCGGCCGAGGGCCCGTTGACGCAGCGGCTGGGCAACGCCCTCGACCGCTACCTCGCCTTCGTCGAGGGCCACGGCGAGGGCTTCACCGCGTTGCTCAAGGGCGGCAGCGTGGTGGAGACCTCGCGCACCACGGCGATCGTCGACCACGTGCGGCGGGCGGCGGCCGGGCAGCTCATGCGGCACATGGGGGTGGCCGCGCCCGGGCGGATGCTGCGGATGGCGGTCCGCACCTGGATCACCACCGCCGAGGCGGCCTCGCTGATCTGGCTGGACGAGGGGAAGCGGCCGCCCGCGGGCGAGTTGCGGGACTGGCTGGTGGAGCAGTTCGTGGCGCAGCTCGTGGTGACGGCGGGGCACGACCGGCAGGCGGCCGAGGCGTTGCGCGCGGCGGTGGCGCAGGAGCCGCCCGGCGGGCGCGCCGACGCGCTGATTCACCGGGCGTTGAACGTGCTGGCGACCGCGCCCGACGTTTAGTTGTTTAGTGCGACGCGTGTCTTGACGGTGGCAGTCGTGGCCTGATGGGGTGCTGGTGAATGGGAGCGCTCCCACATTCGTTCTCCTCCGAACGCTCCTCTCCGAACGCCCCCACCTGTGTCCTGACACCCCCACCCACGGGGAGTCCTACGGGACGGACCTCCTTGAGGAGAAGGCCACATGAGAAGGAAAACCCGCTTCGGCGCCGTGCTGGCCGCCGCCCTCGCCGCCGTCGTCGGCGTGCTGCTGTCCGTTTCGGCCGCGAACGGACAGCCCGGCACCGGCGCAGGCGCCGCTCAGGCGACGGGTCTGACCATCCAGGACGGGCGGCTGGTCGAGAGCAACGGCAACGACTTCCTGATCCGCGGCGTCAGCCACGCCCACACCTGGTACCCCGACGAGACGCAGTCCTTCGCCGACATCAAGGCCACGGGCGCCAACACCGTCCGCGTCGTCCTCGGCAGCGGCCAGCGCTGGGGCCCCAACACCCCAGAGGACGTGACCAACGTCGTCACCACCTGCAAGGAGAACCGGCTGATCTGCGTGCTGGAGGTGCACGACACCACCGGCTACGGCGAGGAGGGCGCCGCCGCCTCCCTCGACCAGGCGGCCGACTACTGGATCAGCCTCCAGGACGTGCTGGCCGGCCAGGAGGACTACGTCATCATCAACATCGGCAACGAGCCCTACGGCAACACCGGTGCCTCGGGCTGGACGGCCGACACCACCGCCGCCATCACCAAGCTCCGCGACGCCGGGTTCCAGCACACCCTGATGGTGGACGCCCCCAACTGGGGCCAGGACTGGGAAAACATCATGCGCGACACCGCGCAGCAGGTCTACGAGTCCGACCCCACCGGCAACACGATCCTCTCGGTCCACATGTACGGCGTGTACCAGGACGCGCAGCTGATCAAGGACTACCTCAACGCCTACGTCGACGCCGGACTGCCCATCGTTGTCGGCGAGTTCGGCATCAACCACTCCGACGGCAACCCGGACGAAGACGCCATCATGGCCACCACCACCGAGCTCGGGCTCGGCTACATCGGCTGGTCCTGGAGCGGCAACAGCAGCGAGGTCGCCTACCTGGACATGGTGACCGGCTTCAACCCCGACCAGCTCACCGAGTGGGGCGAGCGCTTCTTCAACGGCGCCAACGGCATCGCGAGGACCTCCCAGGAGGCGACGATCTACCAGTAACCCAGCACCCTGGCAGACGTCGCGGCACGGGCCGCCCGGGCCTTCCCCCTCCCGCCCGGGCGGCCCTCGTCGCGTCCAGGCCTTCAGGCGCTCACGCCCCCGCGACGCGCGGCATCGGGACCGGCTCCTTGGCCAGCTCGGCCCAGGCGTACCGCAGCAGCAGCTCGGACTTGAGCGCCGCCGCGTCCGGGTCGTCCCACAGGTTGCGCCTCTCGCCCGGGTCTGCCTCCAGGTCGAACAGCTCCCCGTACTCGTGGCCCTGATAGACCGTCAGCTTGTAGCGGCGGTCGACGTAGGTACGCAGGTTGACCGTGGTCGGCTGGTGGTGGAACTCGCAGATGACGTGCTCGCGCGCCGCCTCGGCCTCGCCGGTCCACACCGGTCGCTGGCTGATCCCGGTCATGGCGCGCGGGACCGGCAGACCGGCGAGGTCGAGGAAGCTGGGCGCCAGGTCGACCAGCGACTGCAACGCCTCGCTGCGGCGCCCCGCCGGGACCCGCCCCGGGTACCGGACGATGAACGGCACCCGCAGCAGGTCCTCGTAGTGGAAGGGCCCCTTGGCCTGGAGCCCGTGCTGCCCGAAGAAGTGGCCGTGGTCGGTGGAGAACACCACGATCGTGTCCCGCTCAAGACCCAGCGCCCGCAGCCGGTCCAGGATGGCGCCGACGTACTTGTCGAGCAGGCTGACCATCCCGTAGTAGGTGGCCACCAGGCGCCGCCGCTCCGCCTCGGGCAGCAGGTGGGAGTGGAAGCCGTGGACGCCGCGCCCGCCCTCCCGCCAGGCGGAGAAGTCCGGCTCCGGCTGCTGCGTGAGGCCGAAGTGCGGCGGATTCCGGTCGTGTTCTCCGGGGGTGCCCTCCGGCACGGTGAGCTCGCCGGGGTCGTACATCGTGTCCCACGGCGGCGGCGCGAGATACGGGGGGTGGGGGTCGAAGAAGCTGGCCCAGCAGAAGAAGGGCTGCCCGCGCCGCTCGCACTCCTCCAGCAGCGCGCCGGTGCGCTCGGCGATCCAGGCGTTGTAGTGCAGCTCCTCCGGGATGGGCCAGCTGTGCCTGACGTCCTCGCCCAGGGTCCCGGTCGGCGGGCTGAAGTACCGCCGCCAGTCCTCGCACCCCTTCTCCTCCATCCACAGCGCGTAGTGCTGGCCGACGTGCGCCTCGCTGGTGTGGTTGCGCGCCAGCTCGACGTGGTCGAAGCCGTAGTAGGGGCCGTGGAAGTCGCGCCAGAACGCCAGGTCCTGGAGGACCGGGTACGCCTCCAGCGAGGGGTACTCCTCGGTGCCGCGCAGCGGCTGGAAGTGCGCCTTGCCTATCAGCGCGGTGCGGTACCCGGCCTCGCCCAGGTGCTGCCCCAGCGTCGGCCGGTCCTCCGAGAGCCGGGTGCCGAGCGTCCAGGCGCCGTGCTGGCTCGGGTAGGTGCCGGTGATGATCGAGGCGCGGGTGGGGGTGCAGGTCGGGTTGGGGCAGTAGGCCCGGGTGAAGAGCGTCCCCTCCCCGGCCAGCCGGTCGAGGTGGGGGGTGCGGATCTCCGGGTTGAGGGTGCCGAGGGTGTTCCAGTGCTGCTGATCGCTGGTGATGAGAAGGATGTTGGGCCGGGTGCTCGCGTCGGCGGGGGTGCTCGCCTCGGATTCTGTGGGGGACGCCATGCCGTCATCGTCCCCCCGGCGCCGCGGTCGTAGCCGCCTCAGTCACCCTCTATGTCACCTACTTCGTCACCTACTTCGTCACCCACTTCGTCACTCTCTTCGTACCCCCACGCCTCCGCGAACGCCCGCAGCCGGGGCGAGAGCCGGTCCGCCCCCTCGGGCGGACCGGGAGGCACTATCTGCCCCGACCTGATCTTGGAGCTGCGGTCGCCGAGGTTGGGCACGAAGGGGCCGTGGTCGTGCTCGCCGTAGTCGAGCATCTCCGGCTCCCACTCCTGGCCCAGGTAGGCGCAGATGTCCCGGGTGACCCGTTCGGGGTCCGCCGTCAGCTCCTCATACCGCACGGTGAGGCCGCCGAGCGTCTGCCGGGCCTCCTCCAGCGGCTGGAGGTACTTGAGGACGTTCGACTCCAGCTGCCGCCAGCTCGCGGTGTTGGAGCGGCGGTTGGCGAGCGAGGCGACGATGCCCGCGGGGTGGCGCAGCAGGACGATGAAGCGGGCCTTGGGCCAGGCGTACTGCAGGCGCTCCCAGGTCCACACGTTGCCGGGGGTCTTGTCGACGATGACCTCCTTGCCGCTTCGCTCCAGCTCCAGGCTGAGCACGCGGTCCCACAGCACGTGTTCGAGCTCCGCCTGGTCGAGGTCGATCTCGCGCATGGAGCGGTCGGAGAAGCCCGGGGTGAGGTTCACGTCGATGGCGCGCAGGTGCAGCTCGTGCGGGGCGCGTATCCGCGAGTGGCTGTTGAGCAGCATCCGCAGCAGGGTGGAGCCGGAGCGGACCGGGGCGAGCACGAACGCCGGGGACTCGACGAGGCGGGTGGCGGTGGGCACGGTGTAGGTCACGACCGTGGTCTTCTTCTCCGGCCGCCGGTCCTGCTGTGCCGGCTCCGCCGGCTCTGCTTCGGGCTTGGCGGGCTTGGCCGACTTGGTGGCCTTGGTCGGCTTGGCTGGTTTTGCCTGCTGTGTGTTCGTGGCTTGCTGGCGCTGAGGCTGCTGACCGACGAGGGCGGCTGGTCTCGGAGGGCGCAGTGCCTGGCCGAGCAGCCGTGCCCGGCGCCTGATCCCGGTGTTCACAATTCCCATGCGCTACTACTGCTTCCCTGATTGTTTCCCCCCACGCCTCCTTGTGTTTACCGCGCCACAGGGTAGGTCACGGCGTGCGCGGCAACAATGGGGCGTTCGCAGAGTGAGAGCATTCGCGAATGTCATTGTCAGGAACAAAGCGGTTGCATCCACCACCAACCCCCGGTGGCAGCGGGGGCGTCGGGCCTGTTGCCGGCGAGGACGCGCAGGGTCGGCCCAGCACTGCGGCCAGGCGACCTGGATGGATCCGGTCATGGCATGTCCACCCCACCTGCCCCGTGGCCAGTGCTCGCTGATGTCACATCGACGGCTCGTGATTCGTCACGCCTGTGACGGATCGAGACCGGGAGCTGTGACGGATGAGCGAGAACGAACACCGGAGCGCCGAGTTCCTCGCCGAGCGGTTCGAGGCCCATCGCGGGCATCTGCGGGCCGTGGCGTACCGCATACTCGGCTCGCACGCCGAGGCCGACGACGCCGTGCAGGAGGCGTGGCTGCGGCTCAGCCGCTCCGACACCAGCGGCGTGGCGAACCTCGGCGGCTGGCTGACGACGGTGGTCGGCCGGGTGTGCCTGGACATGCTGCGCTCCCGCAGGTCGCGCGCCGAGGAGCCCCTGGACGCGGGGGCCCCGGCGGCGGAGACGAGCGGCGTAGGCGGCGCGGGCGGCGCGAGCGGTGATCCCGAACAGCTCGCGCTGCTCGCCGACTCCGTCGGCCTCGCCCTGCTCGTCGTCCTGGACACCCTCACCCCCGCCGAACGCCTCGCCTTCGTCCTGCACGACCTCTTCGCCGTGCCCTACGAGGAGATCGCCTCGATCGTGGGCCGTACGCCGGCCACGGCCCGGCAACTCGCCAGCCGCGCCCGGCGGCGGGTCCAGGGCGCCCAGCCCCCGGAGGGGAGCCGGCGCCGCCAGCGGGAGGTCGTCGACGCCTTCCTCGCCGCCGCCCGCGACGGCGACTTCGCCGCGCTGGTCGCGGTCCTCGACCCGGACGTGGTGGCACTCGCCGGCGGCGGGGTGACCACGGGCGCGGCGGCGGTCGCCGCGGGCGCGATGGGCTTCGCACGTCAGGGCGGGGGCGGGCTCCCCGCCCTGATCGGCGGCGCCGTGGGCCTGGCGGTCCTCGGCGAGGGCGAGGGGGTCGAGCGGGTCCTGACCTTCGCGTTCGTGCGCGACCGGATCGCCGTGATCGACGTCGTGGTGGATCCGGAGCACCTGGCCCGCCTCGACGTCACGCTGGTCGACACCTGAGCGAGCCCGAGCCCCGAGCCCCGAGCCCCGGGCGCCGCGCGCGGCGGCGCGACGTCCACGTTCCCGGCCCGTTCGTCCCGCGCGGTCCCCGGCGTCCGCCACCAGCTCGTCGGCGCGGGCGGTGGCGGCCGGCCCAGCCCGCGGCCTCCGGCAGGACCCTCCGCCACCCCGAAGGCCACCGGGCCGGCGCCGCCACTCCACCCATCCACGCTATGGCGCCGTCGGCCCGGTCCCCCCACCCCGGCCGCCGTCCCCCTGCTCCCCCTGCTCCCCCCTGTGGGCCGACAGCCACCGCACCGTGCGGCTGACGTCCGAGGGCGAGACGATCCCCACCAGCCGCTCGCCCTCCACCACCAGCACCCGCTGATCCGCCCCCGGCTCCAGCCTCGGCAGCAGCTCCGCCAGCGCGTCCCCGGGCCTGGCCGTCCGCGCCTCGGCCAGCGGCAGCATGATCTCCCCGAGCGTCGTACGCCGGTGCGCCGGCGCCGCCACCCGCTCCGCCCGCTGCCGCGTCACCAGTCCCAGCGCCTTCTCGCCCTCCCCGGTCACCGGGAACGCCGAGTGCCGGAACCGGTCGGTGTAGTCCGGGTCGGAGAGGAAGCGGTCCACCGTCAGCCCGGACGGCACCGTCACCGGGTCCGGCGTCATCGTCTCCCGCACCGGCACCCCGCTCAGCAGCTCACGCAGCCGCGCCTGCCGTTCCTCCTCCGTCGCCGCGACCACCAGGAACCATCCGATCAGCGACAGCCACAGCGCCCCGAACGACGCCGCCCACACAAACCCCCACAGCCCGAGCCCCACCAGCACCCACCCGAAGACCCGTCCGGCCTTCGAGGCCCCGGCCGTGGCCCGCAGCCGGTCCCCGGTCCGCCACCACAGGTACGCCCGCAGCAGCCGCCCGCCGTCCAGCGGCGCCGCCGGGATGGCGTTGAACACCGCCAGCAGGATGTTGATCGCCGCCAGCCACGCCACCGACTCCGCCACCAGGTCGCTGCCCGCCGTCGCGACCAGCACCAGTGTCAGCAGCGTGAACGCCGCGCCCAGCGCGAGGCTCACCAGCGGCCCGACGCCGGAGATCCGCAGCTCCGCGCCCGGGTTCGGCGCCTCGGCCCGCATCCGCGTCGCGCCGCCCAGCAGCCACAGCACGATGTCGTCGACCGGCACCCCGTTGCGGCGGGCGACCACCGCGTGCGCCAGCTCGTGCGCGAGCAGCGAGGCGAAGAAGACCACCGCCGTGATCAGCCCGGCCAGGGCGTACGCCACCCACGCGCGGTCCGGGTGCGCCTCGGGCAGCCGCCCGGCCGCCAGGCCGAAGGCGATCAGACCGAAGATCACCAGCACGCTCCAGTGGACGCCGATCCGCACCCCGGCGATGCGCCCCAGCGTGAACGTCGCCTTCACACGCCGCCGAGTACCCTGGGCCGCCCGCCCGATTCCTCCCCATGCGGGGGCCCTGCCCGCTTCCTAGACTGGCGGTATGGCCAAGGCCAACGAGGAGGTCGAGGCGCTGCTCAACGAGTATGCCGACCTCATCGAGATCACCGGCGGAGACGCGTTCAAGGCGCGCGCCTACGAGAAGGCGGCCCGCGCCATCGGCGGCTACGGCCCGGACGTCTCCCAGCTCGACGCCAAGCAGCTGCGGGAGATCCCGGGCGTCGGCAAGTCCATCGCCGAGAAGGTCACCGAGTACCTGCACACCGGCCAGGTCCCCGCCATCGAGGAGACGCGCGCCGCGATCCCGGCCGGCGTGCGCGAGCTGCTGACCATCCCCACCCTCGGCCCCCGCAAGGCGATGACGCTCTACGAGCGGCTCGGCGTGGCCTCCGTCGACCAGCTCCTGTCCGCCGTGGACGCCGGACGGCTGCGCGACCTGAAGGGCTTCGGCCCGAAGACCGAGGAGAACATCCGCCACGGCGTCGAGCTGATGCAGCAGGCCGGGGACCGCATCCTGCTCAGCGCCGCGACCGAGATGGCGGAGGAGGTGGTGGCCGCCCTCGCCGAGGCCACCGGCATCGAGCGCTGCGCCTACGCCGGATCCACGCGCCGGATGCGCGAGACCATCGGCGACATCGACCTGCTGGTCGCGGCCGAGGACTCCGGCCCCGTGATGGACGCCTTCACCAGGCTCCCGCAGACGGCGGAGACCGTCGTCCACGGCGCGAAGAAGACCTCGATCCGGAGCACCAAGGGCCTCCAGCTCGACCTGCGGGTGCTGCCGCTGGACGCCTGGGGCGCGGGCCTGCAGTACTTCACCGGCTCACAGGCCCACAACATCCGCACCCGCACCATCGCGGTGCGGGCCGGGCTGAAGCTGTCCGAATACGGCCTGTTCGACGCCGAGAGCGGCAAGCGGCTCGCCGCCCACAGCGAGGAGGACATCTACGACCGGCTCGGCCTGCCGTGGATCCCGCCGACGCTGCGCGAGGACCGGGGCGAGGTCGCGGCCGCTCAGCGCGGCGAGCTGCCCCGGCTCGTCACGGAGGAGGACGTGCGCGGCGACCTGCACACCCACACCGACCTCACCGACGGGCTCGCCCCGCTGGAGGAGATGGTGGACACGGCGGCGAGGCGCGGCTACGCCTACTACGCGGTCACCGACCACGCCCCGAACCTGTACATGCAGCGCATGACCGAGGAGAAGATCCTCGCCCAGCGCGAGCAGGTCCGCGCCCTCGACGGCAAGCGCAGGCGGATGAGGCTGCTGCACGGCGTCGAGCTGAACATCGACCCGGACGGGAACGTCGACTGGCCCGCCGACTTCCTCGACGGCTTCGACGTGTGCGTGGCCTCCATCCACTCCCACTTCGGCCTCGACCGCGCCGCCCAGACCCGCCGCCTGATCCGCGCCTGCGAGAACCCGCACGTCAACATCATCGGGCACCCCACGACGCGGAAGATCGGGAGGCGGCAGAGCGTCGACGCCGACTACGACGAGGTGTACGCCGCGTGCGCCCGCACCGGCACCGCGCTGGAGGTCAACTCCCACCCCGACCGGCTCGACCTGAACGACGAGCACATCCTGCGCGCCCGCGACTTCGGCGTGCGCTTCTCGATCGACAGCGACGCGCACGCACCCACGCACCTGGCCCACCTCCGCTACGGCGTGGGCACGGCCCAGCGCGGCTGGCTCACCCCGGACGAGGTCATCAACACCTGGCCCCTCACCCGCCTGCGCCGCTTCCTGCGCAAGCGCCGCTGACGATGGCGGCGGCTCACCCCAGGGGCTTCGCCCCCGGGGCTGTCACCGGGGCTGTCACCGCGCCGCAGGCGCGGCCGCCAGATGCGTCAGGAACCAGTCCCTCGCCAGCTGCGCCACCTCCGACAGCGCCCCCGGCTCCTCGAACAGGTGCGTCGCGCCCGGCACGACCTCCAGCCGGCTCGGCCCACCCAAGACGGCCTGCGCTCCCCGGTTGAGGTCGATCACCAGCTCATCCCGCCCCCCGACAATGAGCAGCGTCGGCGCCGTCACCTGCGCCAGCCGCTCCCCGGCCAGGTCCGGCCGCCCGCCCCGCGAGACCACCGCGGACACCGCCACCCCCGGCTCGGCCGCCGCCCACAGCGCCGCCGCCGCGCCCGTGCTCGCGCCGAAGAAGCCCAGCGGCAGGTCGGTGACCCTCCCGGCCGCCCAGCGCGTCGCCTCGCCGAGCCGCCGCGCCAGGAGCTGCACGTTGAAGACGTTCCCCCGGTCGCGCTCCTCGTCGGCCGTCAGCAGGTCGAACAGCAGCGTCCCCAGGTTGGCGGCGTTCAGCGCGTCGGCGACGAAGCGGTTGCGCGGGCTGTGACGGCTGCTGCCGCTGCCGTGCGCGAAGATCACCAGGCCCGTCGCCTCGGCGGGCACGGTCAGCTCCCCGCTCAGCATCACCGCGCCGCCCTCGGCCGGGATGCCGACCTCCCCGCCCCTGGCCCGGTCCAGGCAGGCCACCACCTCCGCGTCCGTCGTCGGCGCGAAGTCCTCGTAGAACTGCCCCACCGCCATGAAGTCCCGTGGCGTCTCCGGGCACACCAGCTCGTCGGCGTCGTCCCCCACGCGCCGCGCCCAGTCGCGCGGCGCCACCGGCACGGCCAGCACGATCCGGGCCGCGCCCCGCGCCCGCGCGGATCGGCACGCCGCCCGCGCCGTCGCCGCCGTGGCGATGCCGTCGTCCACGATCACCGCCGTCCGCCCCCGCACCTCCACGCGACCGCGCCGCCCCCGGTACGCCTCGGCGCGGCGCGCCATCTCGGCCCGCTCCGCCTCCTCCACCTCGGCGATCTCACTCTCCGTGATCCTGGAGGAGCGCACCACCTCGTCGTTGATGACGCGGGCGCCGTCCTCGCTGATCGCGCCCATGGCCAGCTCCGGGTGGTAGGGCACGCCCAGCTTGCGCACGAGGCCCACGTCGAGCGGCGCGTCCAGCGCCCGCGCGACCTGGGTCGCGACCGGCACGCCTCCCCGCGACAGCCCGATCACCACCACGTCCTGTCCGCGCAGCCCCAGCAGATCCTGGGCGAGCCGCTGCCCGGCCGCCCGCCGGTCGGCGTAGGAGATCGTCACGGCTCTCACCCTCCTCCCTACGTTCGCCTCGGGTCCGCTTCTCCTTCCATCGAACCTCGTAACCCGCCGGGAGGCACGTCAGCGGGCAGCCAGCAGCGCGCAGACGCGCTCGACGGCGAAGGCGTACCCCTGGATGCCGCAGCCCGCGATGACCGCGTCGGCGACCGCCGAGACGTACGAGTGGTGCCGGAACGCCTCACGCCGGTGGACGTTGGAGATGTGCACCTCGACGATGGGCAACGCCTCGCACGTCGCGAGCGCGTCCAGCAGCGCCACGGAGGTGTGCGTGTAGGCGGCCGGGTTGATGACGATCCCGGCGTGGTGCTCGCGGGCCTCCTGCACCCAGTCGACGAGCTGGCCCTCGTGGTTGCTCTGCCGCAGGTCGATGGCCGCGCCGTGCCGCGCGGCGGTCTCGGCGCACAGCTTCTCGACGTCGGCGAGGGTGTCGGTGCCGTAGACCTCGGGCTGGCGGCGCCCCAGCAGGTTGAGGTTCGGCCCGTTGAGAATCAGCAGCGTGGGCGATGGCGTGGCGGTCACGCCCCACAGACTATGCGCGTTCACAGCTCGTCGGTCGGGACCCTGGCGAAGGTGATGGTGTCGTACGCCGACTCCGGGCCCGTCTCGTACAGCAGGCCGAGTGCGCTCTCATCGAGCTGCGCCAGGTCGGAGTAGGCGGCCGGGTCGTCCGAGAGCCGGGGCCCCTCCCGCCAGCTCACCCCCTCGTCCTCGCTGACGCGCAGCGTCATCGAGGACCGCCCGCTCGACGAGGCGGGCCCGGAGTACACCAGCAGCGGCGCCGCACCCTCGACCAGCAGCGTGCTGCCCTGCACCACCGGCCCGACGATGCCCGGCTCGGGCTCGTACGGAGCGAGCAGCTCGGCGCCGCCCGGCGCGAGGTAGGCGTCGGCGCGGGTCGCGGGATCGGTGCCGTGGTGGTCGCGGACGTTGCTGTAGATCCGGCCGTCGGGCAGCTCGGCGAAGGTGTTCTCGTTCAGCTCCAGCTCCTCGCCGCCGGGCTGCGCGACGTAGCCGACGCGCCAGGTGTTTCCGCCGTCGTCGCTGAGGAGCGAGTGCGCGCCGTGGCGCTCTTCTCCGTCCTGGAGGTAGGTGTGGTTGGCGGGGATCAGCAGCCGCCCGGCGTGCGCGCCGTGCCGCAGCGCCAGGCCGTGGCCGGGCCCGGTGGCGTACCAGTCCCAGCCTTCCGGCTTCACCTGTGCGGTGATCTCGCGCGGCGCCGACCAGCCGCGCCCCTCGTCGTCGCTGTGCTGGACGTAGACGCGGCGCGGGCTCTGCGAATCGCCGGGGTTGCCGCACGTCAGCAGCGTGATCCGGCCGGTCGCCGGGTCGACGACGGGCGCCGGGTTCCCGATGGTGTCCGCCCCAGCGTCCGCCACCACCGTCATGGGCTCCCAGGTGCACCCGCCGTCCAGCGACCGCCGGGCCACGACGTCGATGTCGCCGTAGTCGTCCAGCGAGTCCCGCCGTCCCTCCGCGAAGGCGACGACCACGCCGCCCTCCGCACGGACGACGGCGGGGATGCGGAAGGCGTGGTAGCCCTCGGTCCCGGAGACGAACGGCACGGACGCGGCGCACTCGGCGGCCGGGGCCGGAGCGGCCGCCACACCGCCGAGGCAGCCCAACGCCAGTGCCATGGCGGCGGCGACGCGCCGGCAGGTCGAGATGTCGATCACGCCCGCCAGTCTCTTCAGCAGCCCCGAACCTCGGCCCGCCGACACGTCGCCCCGTCCTCCGAAAGCGTGGAAAGGGTGTCAGAGCCCGTCGCTGACCATCGCCTCGACGATCTCCACGTGCCGGTCGGCGTTCGTCTGCGAGAACTCGCTCTCGTAGTTCAGTCCGTAGGGCCAGAAGTGCGCGGCGTCGCAGCTGATGACCGCGTCCGGCCCGTCGTACTCCTTGACGAGCGCGGTGGTCTCGGCGCCGGTGAAGGTGCTGGGGCAGCCGAGGGAGCCCCAGTTGCCGCTGGTGCCGATGCCGATGGTGTGTCCGATCTCGTGCAGTGCCGTGCGTTCCGTCATGTAGGCGGTGCTGCCGAATCGGATCGTCCCGTTGATGTTGCCGTCCGCCGTGGGGACGCCCGGGTCGTAGTAGACGGTGATGGTCTTGCTGAGATCGCTGAGGTTGTTGTAGCGGGCGACGGCGGCGTCCATGGCGGGGGTGATGAGGTCATACGCCTGCTGCTGTTCGGGCGTGGGGTTGGACTCCGTCACCAGCGTCCAGGTGATGCTCCCTTGGCGCGTCTCGACCGACGCGGGCGCTGGCTGCGGCGCTGGCTGCGGCGCCGCCTGGGCCAGACCCGGAGCGGTGAAGGCGAGGGCGGCCACGGCGGCGGCGGTTCCCACCCCCAAGCGCCTGAAGCGGGACAACGACATGCGTCCTCCTCGTTCTCCGTGCGTCCTGTGCGCACCACCACCCCACCGGCCGACTCGCGCCACAGGCTTTACGCCGAGCCGGTGTTTGACTTTGTGCGCATGCGTGCGCGTGCGTGCGCGTGCGCGCACCAGATCATTGCCCGGCCGGGCCGCTTCTCACAACAGGGCCGCGCTCCCGCTTGCGGGCCCAGCCGACCATGCCGCGCTTGGTGACGGTCAGCGGCGTCTCCAGCCGCCGCGCGGCAGCGGCGGCACGCTCGGCCGTCAGCCCCCGGCCCCGGAGGTAGAGCGCGAGGGCGTCGCGGTCGGGGAGGTGCACCACCGGCCGGTCCCAGCGTTCGATCTCGACGACGTCGAAGACGGTGCCGAGCTGCGTGGGCCCGTTCTCGGCGTCGAAGCTCAGCGGCCTGCCCCACTCCGGGAGGACGGACGCCAGCTCGGGGTCGTTGTGGCTTATTCTCGCGATCGACCGTTCCGCCAAGGCGATCTCTCAAGCCAAGGCCGCCTCGGCACAGGAGATCGCCTCGGGCCGCATGAGCGTCCGGCACGTCGCGGCAGAGCACTTCGCCCTGGAACCCGGCGAGGCGCCCTTCGACATCGTCTTCGCGGTACGCGTCGGCGCACTCGACGGCCGCCATCCAGAAGCGGGGCGACGCGCGCTGGACCGCATCGCGGCCGCATTGGCACCCGGCGGCCGACTGTTCATCGACGGTGGTGAGCCATTGAGAGAAATCCCGATGCCAACCCGGCACTGACGACATCGGATGCCCAGGCCTGCCCGGCGGGCTTGAAATCTCGTCTCGGCGAGCTCAGGGGATGGCCTCGATGCGCTCCATGTGCTCCTCGCCCCACTCGCCGAGCGGCGCCAGCGCGGTGTTGAGGGAGTGGCCGAACTCGGTCAGTGAGTACTCCACCTTCGGGGGGACCTGGTGGTAGACCTCGCGGTGGACCAGGCCGCTGTTCTCCATCTCCCGGAGTTGAAGGATCAGCATCCGCTCGCTGATGCCGGGCACCGACCGCCGCAACTCCCCGAAGCGCAGCGGGCCGTCGCCGAGCGAGAACAGGATCAGGCCCTTCCACTTGCCTCCCATGACCGCGATGGCGGCGTCGAGTCCGCACGTGTAGGTCCGCTTCTTCCTGTTCTTCAACGCCCCTCCTCCTAACAAGAGTGTTGGTACCCAACAAAATTGTAGGTACTTGATGGAATGTATGCGAACGCCCAGCATGGAGCGAGCACGAGCACGACCACCGACCGGCAGACCGCGAACTGGAGCGAAACATGGCTGGGGACAACCGCACGCCCGTGACCGTCATCGGGCTGGGCTCGATGGGCCGGGCGCTGGCCGAGGCGTTCATCGACGCCGGACACCCGACGACGGTGTGGAACCGTACGCCGGGGAAGGCCGCGCCGCTGGTGGCCAGGGGCGCGGTGCACGCCGGGGCGGTGGAGGACGCGGTCGCGGCGAGCCCACTGGTCGTCACCTGCCTGACCACCTTCGAGGACACACGCCAGGCGCTGGAGCCAGCCGCCGGGGCAGCCGGGACGCTGCGAGGGCGGGCCCTGATCACCCTGAACAGCGGCTCCCCGGCAGGCGCCCGCGAGACCGCCGCCTGGGCCGCCGCCCACGGCGCCCGCTTCCTCGCCGGTGCGGTGAAGAACGTGCCGTCGGCCGTGGGAGCGCCGGACACGCTCCTCTACTACAGCGGCGACAGGGCCGTCTTCGATGAGCACGAGCCGACCCTGCGGGTGCTGGGCGGTGACACCGTCCACCTCGGGGACGAGAGCGACCTCGCCGCGCTGTACGAGATGGCCGTGGGCGCGATGCTGCTGCCCGCGCTCGTCGGCTTCTTCCAGGGTGCGGCCGCCGTCCAGGCATGTGGACGGTCGGCGGACACCATGGTGCGGTTCGCAGGCAAGTGGCTCGACATGATCAAGTCGCTGCTGCCGATCTACGCCCGCGAGATCGACAGCGGCGACTACACCGATGCCGCCTCCTCCGTGAACCTCTTCCTCGCGGCAACGGCCCACGACGAGGACCTGACGAAGGAGACGAACGTCGACACGACGTGGCTCGGCCCCCTGCACGACCTGGTGAGGCGGGCGGCCGAGGCAGGCCACGGCGAGCACAGCATCGCGGCCCTCACCGAGGTGCTCAGAAACAGGAAGCCGGCGGGCCAGCGCTAGCCGGCCTCGGTCGCCGCCTTCAGGGCCTGGTACGCCTGGCCGTCCACCGCGGGCGGGTCGTTGATCCAGTTCGTGCGCGCGTCGAAGAACTCCAGCTCGACCACGCCGAGCGCCGCCAGCTCGTCCAGGACGCCCTGCACGCCCTCGATGCACGCCGCCCGGTGCTCATCCGTGCCCCGCGCGTCGGGCGTGCCGCCGAGGTCGCAGCCGAACTCGGCGATCAGGAAGGGCTTGGAGGCGTAGTCCTGCTGGGCCGTGGAGTTGTCCACCAGCCACTGGGTGCGGCTGAGCATCTTCTCCGCGAGCCGCTCGGGCGCCTCGTCCCTGCGGACGTACGGGTCGTGGCCGATGACGTCCACCACGTCGTTGCCGGGCCACAGGCTGGCGTAGAGCGGCCGCCAGTCCTCGAAACCGCCCAGCACCCACACCAGCTCGACGTTGTCCGCGCCGACGCGCTCCCGCGAGTCGGCCACCCGCTGCCACAGGCCCCGGAAGTCGGCGGTGGTGAAGCCGGAGTCCGGGGACTCGACCACCGTGGCCTCCGGCTCGATCTCGATCGACAGCCAGCAGTCGGGGCCGCAGTGGTTCTTCAGGTCCGTCATGACCTGGTCGATGGTGTCGTCGTACGCCCCCGAGGCGGTGTACGCCCAGTCCTCGCCCGCGGGGCGCGGCTTCCAGGAGATGTGCAGGGGCTGGCCGCGCTCCGCCACGGCGATCTCCTGGTCGGTCATCGGGAGGGCGTCCTCAGGCGCGTGGTAGTTGCGCCAGTGGCCCTCGAAGTCGCCGTATGCCGCCTCCGCCGCCTCCATGCGCGACAGCCAGCCGTCATCCTCCACGTTGTCGCCGGGGTGGTGGTTGCGCCAGTGGCCGAGCACCGGCGTCGAGGAGGCACCGGACCCGGTGCCCGGGGCGGCGGACGCCGTGGCCCCGCCCCCGATCACCGGGAGCAGGACGGCCACCAGGGCCACGAGGGCGGCGACGGCCGCGCTCTTCGTCCGTGTACGGGTCCGTTTACGGGTCTGCATGTGCTGTGCTCACTGCCTTTCAGGTCAGCGCGTCGATTCGGGCATCGGCACGGGAATCGGTTCGGGCCGCGGCCGCGTCGTGCGGCCGCCCCGGCGGGTCGGCTGTATGACCGGGCGGGTCAGGCGGCGTACGTGCGGCGAGGCCAGGACGGCGGTGAGCAGCACGGCGAGGCACAGCAACGCCGCCTGCTCGGGCCAGGAGCCCACCCAGTCGAGGCCGTAGCCCGCGTGCGCCAGCGCCCGCAGGGCCAGCGGGTGCAGCAGGTAGATGTACAGGCCGCCGGCGCCGAGGTACGTCACGCGCGGCATGAGGCGTACGAAGCTGAGCAGCACGGCCGCCCCGGCCAGCAGAACGGCCGCGGCGGCCCCGCGGCTCCCCCCGGCCCGCAGCTCGCGGGCGAACAGCCCCTCGCGCAGCCGCCAGCCCAGCAGGAAGAAGCGGAGGAACGCCAGGGTGCGGGAGAGTTCGAGGGGCCGCCGATGTCGGCGGGCACGCGTTGCTGAAGTAGCCGGCGAGCAGGGCGAACGCCGGGACCCGCAGGCCCCAGGTCGCGATGAATAACCAGCGCACGCCGTCCAGCGGGGTCAGCGCGGTCGCCATGTGCACGAAGATCATCAGCGAGGCCGCGACGAACCGGATGTTGTCCCAGTGCGGGGTGCGCGCGGAGTCCTTCGGCTTCGGCTTCGGTCCTCCACCGAACTCTTCCTCGACCTCCCGGATGACTCTCCGGGCTTCCCGCCAGCTCACGTCACATCCCCTCCCTGTTCTGGTCATCGCTTCGACGAAGCTAGGGAGGAACAGCACTCAAGATCATCACACTACAGATGTGACTTGCGGCTCCGTCCACCGGGTGACGAGGGTCCCCCCACGGTGCTACGTGCCCTCGCCGCGTCCATTCAGGCGGTGAACGACCCCGCCCGAACGCGTCGCCGCGGCGCGCTCCCGGGAGCGGAGCGGCCGCGGGTCGGCGACCTCGCGCCAGGCCGTGATCTGGCATGCGAGACGGGTCGACGGGTCCTAGACCAGGCGCACCAGCACCTGCACCGGGATGTGGTCCGACGGGTAACGCCCGTCCACCCGGAAGGGGTTGATCGCCGCCTTCAGCACCTCCACGCCCGGCTTCGCCAGCACCCAGTCGATGCGGGTGCCGCCCTCCCCCGGGTCCTTGTAGTTGGGGAAGGTGCCCCACGCCGGGGTCAGGCGCTGGGCCGCCGCGTCCCAGGTGTCCTTGAGGCCGCCGTCGGTCACCAGGATCCGGTAGGACTCCGAGGTCCCCGCCGCCGTGTTGAAGTCGCCCGTCACCACCACCGGCAGCGCCGCGTCGAAGCCGCCGACCCGCTCGCGGACCAGGGCCGCGCTGCGCTGCCGCGCGTTCTCCGACTGGTGGTCGAAGTGGGTGTTGAGGTGCACGAACTCCCGCCCGGTGCGGCGGTCGAGGAAGCGCACCCACGTCACCATGCGCACGACCGTGTTGCCCCACGACGCCGAACCGATCACGTTCGGGGTGTCCGACAGCCAGAAGTGGTCGAAGTCGAGCGGCTCGACGCGGCGCGCGTCGTAGTAGACCGACATGAACTCGCCGCGCCCGCCGCCCTCGCGGCCCAGCCCGATCCAGTCGTAGTGCGGCGGCAGGTCGGCGGCCACCTGCTTCACCTGGTGGTAGAGGGCCTCCTGGATGCCCAGCACGGTCGGCTTCTCGGTTTCGAGGAACGCCGCGAGCACCGGCCGCCGGTCGGTCCAGGAGTCGGCGGACCCCGGCGCGGCCTTGGCGTCATAGCGGATGTTGAACGACACCACATGCAGCCGGTCGCCGCGCGCCTCGCCGATCAGGGCCCCCTCCTGTTCCTCTTCCTTCGCTTCGGCCGCGCTCGCGGCGCTCGCCGCGCCCGCCAGCCCCGTCACACCGGCAACGCCGGCCGCACCAGCCACCGTCAGCACCTCACGTCTCGACACACCCATGATTCTCCTCCTCCTCGGTTCCTCCACGCAGTCGCCCCGATCGTGGTCGATCACGCCAGATCACGGATGACTCCTCCCGGAACAGAAAACGAAATGCGCGTTCGCGGGCGTCTGCGGGCATCCGCGGGCGTTGTTGCGGAGCCGTGACAACCGACCGGCCCGCCGCGGGGTCGACGGGGTGCACCGTCCGAGCAGAGGCAGAGAGCGAGCCCACCGTGAGCAGCCCCGCACCACAGCACAGCGCCCCGAGCCGCCGCAGCCTGCTGACCCTCGGCGCCGCCACCCTCCTGGGCGCCTCCGCCTGCTCCACCTCCCGCGCCGCGGACAACTGGCGCCCGCCCGGCGGCCCGGCCGACCCCGGCGAGCCCTCCGCCGACCCTTCGCCCGGCGCCGAGGAGCCGCCTCCGCCCAGCCTGGAGCACCCGCGCCTCATCGGCGACGGCTCGACCGCCGACACCGGCCCGCAGCCCTACCAGCCCGAGCCGCGCCGACTGGAACGCGGCGAGCCGCCCCCGCAGTTCGTCGTCGCCTCCTGGGACGGCGCCGCCTCCCTCGGCGACGGCCTCTTCCAGCGCTTCCTCACCCTCGCCGACGAACTCGACGCCTCCATGACCTTCCTCCTCTCCGGCCTCTACCTCCTCCCCGAGGCGAAGAAGGACCAGTACCTGCCGCCGCGCAACGCCCCCGGCGCCTCCGACATCGGCTACCTCACCGACGCCCACATACGCGAGACCCTCGGCCACCTGCGGACCGCGTGGCTGTCCGGCCACGAGATCGGCACCCACTTCAACGGCCACTTCTGCGGCGGCCCCGGCTCGGTCGAGCACTGGACGCCCGAGGACTGGCGCAGCGAGATCGACCAGGCGGCGGCGTTCGTCACCCAGTGGCGCACCAACACCGGCTTCGCCGCCGCCGACGTCGCGCCGCTGCCCTTCGACTACGCCCGCGAGCTGGTCGGCGGACGCACCCCCTGCCTGCTCGGCCAGGCCAACCTGCTGCCCACCGCCGCCGACCTCGGCTGGCGCTACGACGCCTCGTCCCCCGGCGGGCTCCAGCAGTGGCCGGCCCGCACCGCCGAGGGCCTCTGGGACTTCCCGCTCCAGTCGGTGCCCTTCCCCGGCCACGACTTCGAGGTCCTCACCATGGACTACAGCATGCTGGCCAACCAGTCCGGCACCACCGACGGCGACCCCGCGCAGCACGCGCGCTGGCGCGACGAGGCGTGCGGGGCGTTCCTCGCGGGCTTCGAGCGGGCGTACCACACCAACCGCGCCCCCCTCTTCCTCGGCAACCACTTCGAGCAGTGGAACGGCGGCATCTACATGGACGCCGTCGAGGAAGCCCTGACCGAGATGGCGGCGTACGAGGACGTGCGCTTCGTCTCCTTCCGTCAGCTGTGCGACTGGATCGAGGCGCAGGACGAGCGCGTCGTCGAGGGCCTTCAGACCCTGGGAGTCGGCCAGAACCCGGTGGGAGGATGGAGGAGCGTGGTAACGGTATGAGGCGCGTGAGGCTCGTAAATCGGAGGGGACCGGGTGAGCGGGGGCCGCGACGGGCGGGACAGGGAGGCGGAGGAGCTCTTCGAGGGCTTCTACCCCCGGCTGGCGGGCTGGTGCCGGGGGCTGGTCGACAGCGACGCGACGGCCCACGACATCGCCGCCGAGGCGTTCACCCGGCTGTGGTCCCGCTGGGGGAGCGTGGAACGCCCCGAGGCCTACCTGTTCGGCGTCGCCGCCAACCTGGTGAAGGACCACTGGCGCGGCCTGGACCGGGAACGCCGCGCCACGCGCCGCCTGGGCGCGACGGACGGGCGGGAGCATGCGCCCGCCGCCGACCAGGGGTTCGACCTGCGCAACCTCGTCGAGTCGCTGCCGGAGCGGCTGCGGGTGCCGGTGCTGCTCTACTACTACGCGGGCCTGCCCGTGAACGAGATAGCCACCGCGCTGCACCGGCGCCCCGGCACGATCAAGAGCGACCTCCATCAGGCCCGGGAACGGCTGCGGATCGCGTTGAGGGGACTGCATGAGATCACCAACTGACCCGCGCGACCCGCGTGACGAACCCGGAGAGATCCTCGAGGCGTTCGGCACGCCGCAGGCGCGGCTCGACCCGCCGCCGGGGGCGTTCGCCTCGCTGCGCCGCCGTGCCGCCGCGCGGCGGCGGCGCCGCGCCTTCGCGGCGGCGACCGGCGTCGCCGCCTGCCTGGCCGGGGTCACGACGGCCATCGCGTTCGTCGCCCCCGGCGACGGCGACGGCGGGGGCATGGCCACGACCACGGCGCCCCCGGTGGCCACCGACACCTCGTCCCCGACCGATCGCTCCGGCGAGCCGTCCCGGACGCCCGACGCCTCCTCTTCCACCTCCTCCTCCTCCTCCTCGTCCACCTCGGCGAGCCCGGACCCCGGTGGCGGCCCCGGCGAGACGCCCACCTGCGCCACCTCCCAGCTCGAACTCACCGCGGGGAGAACGGACTCGGGCGCCGGATCGATGTACGTGCCGCTGGAGTTCACCAACGCCGGCGAGGAGACCTGCGCGATGCTCGGCTACCCCGGCGTCTCCCTGGTCGCCGAGTCCGACGGCACCGAGCAGGTCGGCGCCCCCGCGACGCGCGGCACGGAACGCGGCGACCCCGTGGTCGTGAACCTCGCCCCCGGCGCGACGGCGACGGCCGACCTGCGGATCACGCGCGCGGAGAACTATCCGACGGCCACCTGCGATCCAGAGCCGACGCGGGGTCTGCGCGTGTATCCCCCGAACCAGCGGGCGTCGATCTTCCTTCCGTACGAGAACGCGACGGGCTGCGCGAGCGAGGAGGTCGAGCTCCTGGAGGTGACGGTGGTGTACGCCGACGAGCCGTAGGCCCCGGCCCTTCCTCCGAGGGGCTGGGCGGGGACGGTCAACCTCCGCCGCTGACCACCCGGTCGCAGCGGGCGCGCGAGCCCTTGACCAGCTCGGCGTTGGGCGCGTCGTTGCTGTCCACCCAGGCGCGGGCGGCGGCCGGGGTGCGGAATCCGCCGGCCGTGTGGCGGGCCATGAGGCGGGCGTCGCGCACCGCGTCCGGGGCGTCCACGTACCAGACCTGGGCCATCAGGTCACGCGCCTCGCGCCACCCGGGGAGGTCACAGGCGAGGTAGTTGCCCTCGGTGACGATCAGCCGGACCCCGGGCGGCACCCGGTGGCGGGCGGCGACCGGCTCGTCGAGCACGCGGTCGAAGTCGGGCACGAACACCTCGCGCCCGGCGTTCTCCTCGCGGAGCCGGCGCAGCAGCGCCTCGTAGCCCCACACGTCGAACGACGGCTCCGAGCCCTTGCGGGACCGCAGGCCCAGCCGGTCGAGCTGGGCGTTGGAGAGGTGGAAGCCGTCCAGCGGCACGTACGCCGCCGGCTCGCCGAGCGCGTCGCTCAACGCCCGCGCCAGTGTCGACTTCCCCGCCCCCGGCGGCCCGGCCAGCCCGAGGATCGCGCGCGCCCGCGCGTCCGTGGGCACGAGCGCCCGCGCGTCGGCGGCCAGCGAGGCGAGACCGTCGGCATCCATGGCCGCACCCTACGCGGACAGGCCCTGCGCGAGCCGGGGGCGTCAGGAACCCGGCCGGCTCGCGGCGAGGCGACAACCACGAACGCCGGGCACGGGTCAACACGCCCGCGCTGTCAGTTCTGGCCGGGTCGCCGGCCGGTACGGTGCCGCGCATGCAGCTCTCCGCGTCGGCCGCCCGCCACCGCTTCGCCCAGGCCCGCGTGCTCCGCCTCGCCACCACCGACCCGTCCGGGCACCCGCACCTCGTCCCGGCCGTCTTCGCCGTCCACGGCGACCTCGTCGTCACTGCCGTGGACGCCAAGCCCAAGCGCCACCACAACCTGCGGCGGCTGCGCAACGTCGCCGCCAACCCGGCGGTCAGCGCGCTCGTCGACCACTACGAGGACGACGACTGGACTCGCCTGTGGTGGGCACGGGCGGACGGCACCGCCCGCATCCTGACCGCCACCCCCGACCGCGCCACGCCCCTGAGCCGGCTCGTGGCGAAGTACCCCCAGTACCGCACGACCCCACCCGACGGCCCGGTCATCGAGATCACCGTCACCCACTGGTCCGGCTGGGCGGCGGCGTAGGGGTCCTGCCAAGGGGTTCTGCAAAGGGGCCCTGCAAAGGGCTCCTGCCGAGGGCTCCTGCTATGTTCCGCGCCATGCCCGCGAAGCCACCGCTGCCCACGACGCTGACCGGGCGGCACGTCCGCCTGGTGCCGCTCGCCATGAGTCACCTGGCGGACCTCTTCGCGGCGGGCGGGCGCGACGAGGAGGTCTGGCGGTGGCAGGGCGGCCCGGCTCCGCGGACGCCGCAGGAGCTGGGCGGCAAGCTCGCCGACCTGCTGAACGCCGCCGAACGCGGCCAGTACGTGCCCTTCGCGGTGATCCACCTCGGCAGCGACCGCGCCGTCGGCTGGACCACGTACATGGACGTGGACCTGCCCAACGAACGCCTGGAGATCGGCTGGACCTGGTACGGGCGCGCGTACTGGCGGACACCCGTCAACACCGAGGCGAAGCTGCTCCTGCTCAGCCACGCCTTCGAGGAGCTGGCGATGGGCCGGGTGCAGCTGAAGACCGACCACCTCAACCACCGCTCGCAGGCGGCCATCGCCCGTCTCGGCGCGCAGCGCGAGGGCGTGCTGCGCCGCCACCGCCGCCGCCCCGACGGCACGTGGCGCGACACCGTCTACTTCTCGATCCTCGCCGACGAGTGGCCGGCGGTGAAGGCGCGCCTCGCCGCCCGGCTGTCCGGCGGGCCACAGCCTCCCGGAACGCCTCGCGGGCACGCCTGACCGACCCCAGCTACCCCGCCCAACGCGCGGCGCGGGCCCGGTCCCTCGTCCTCCGGGACCAGTCCCGGGCGGGCTCGGCACGATGGCGGCAGCAGACCACGAGGGACCTGGAGGTCATCAGATGAGTCCCGACCTGACGTCCGCCGGCGGCCATCCGCTGCCGCCGGATCACGCGAGCCTGGCCTTCGGCGTTCCGCCCTCGCCCGCAGGCACCCTGTACGTCCGCGCCATGGGCGGCGGCTTCACGCTGCGCCCGCGCGAGGGGCGGGAGATGCTCTTCGGCCGCGACCGCGAGGACGTGCACGTCTGCGTCGGGGAGGGCGACTGGCGGGTCAGCCGCCGGCAGGGCGTGGTGACGCACCGCCGGCGGCGTTGGTGGCTGCGGAACACCGGGCGGCTGCCCGTCCGGCTGCCGGGCTCGCTGATGCTCTTCGCCAACAAGGACCCCGTTCCCCTCTCCCTCGGCTACACCCCCGTCTTCGTGCGCGGCTCCGGCCGCCGGGAGCACGTGCTGGAGATGTACGTGGCGGGGCCCGCGGCCCAGCCGCCCGGGCCGCGTCTCAACGACCCCACCCGGCCGCCGAAGGCGTGGCGGCTGAAGCCGGTGGAGCGGCTGGTGCTGATCGTGCTGGGCCAGCGGTACCTGCTGCACGAGGCGTCGCCGCAGCCGCTGGCCTGGCCGCGGGTGGCCGAACAGCTCAACGCCCTCCAGCCCGACGCCAACTGGACGGAGCGGAACGCCGCCCACGTGGTGGCGGGCGTCAGGCTGCGCCTGTCCCGGGCCGGAGTGCCCGGGCTGATCGGGGGCGAGGCCGGCGAGCCCGTCGGCAACGCCCTCAACCACAACCTCCTCACGGAGCTGGTGCGCTCGGCCACCCTGGTGCCGCCGGACCTCGCCGTGCTCGACGGCCAGCCGCCCGCCTCGGCGTAGGGGCGGGCCCCTTCCGGCCGCCGCGCGCCGCCCTCAACCGGCTCAACCGGCCCGGTGGGGCTTGGCGGCGCGCACGAGGGCGGAGTGCATGCCGTCGGCGACCTGGTGCGTGGGCGTGATCTCGATGCCGGTGAACCCGGCGTCCTCCAGGCCGCGCCGGTACTCGGCGAAGGACAGCGCGCCCGCGATGCAGCCGACGTAGTCGCCGCGCTCCGCGCGCTGCGCCGGCGTGAGGGCGTCGTCGGCGACGACGTCGGAGACGCCGACGCGGCCGCCCGGCCTCAGGACGCGGAACACCTCGGCGAAGACGGCCGGCTTGTCGACGGACAGGTTGATCACGCAGTTGGAGATCACGACGTCGATGGTGCCGGCGGGCAGCGGGACGGCCTCGATGGTGCCCTTCAGGAACTCCACGTTCTCCGCGCCCGCCTTCTCGGCGTTCGTCCGCGCCAGGGCCAGCATCTCCTCGGTCATGTCCAGGCCGTACGCCCGCCCGGTCGGGCCGACCCTGCGCGCGGACAGCAGCACGTCGATGCCGCCGCCGGAGCCCAGGTCCAGGACGCGCTCGCCCTCGCGGAGCTCCGCGACGGCCGTGGGGTTGCCGCAGCCGAGGGAGGCGGCGACGGCCTCGGCGGGCAGCGCGTCGCGCTCCTCGGCGGCGTACAGGGAGGAGCCGAAGGCCTCGTCGATCTCGACCGTCGTCGCCTGCGGGCCGCTGCCACAGCCGTCGCCGCAGCAGCCGCCCCCGCCGCCGCTGCCGCCCGAGGCGACGGCGCTGGCGGCGGCGGCGTACCGCTCGCGCACGGTCTCACGGAGCCCGGATGCGGTCTCGCTCATCTTTCTCGTTCCTCTCAGGCCTCTCGGGCCACTCGGGTCTGTATCGACGAATGTCGATGCAAGGCCCATCCTCCACCCCGGAATCGACGACTGTCAATATCGACGGTCGTCGAATCAGCGAAGAGGATCAGTGTCCCCGTGTCCGTCCGAAGGGCGGTGGCCCGTGCCGTTCAGTCCAGCGCCCGCGCGGCGACGCGCAGGTCGGAGACCAGGCCCGCGTAGGCGGCCTCGCGGTCCGCCTCGTCGGCCCGCAGGACGGCCGAGGGGTGGATCGTCGCCACCACGAGCGGGCCCTCGCCCCCGGGCGGCGGCTGCGGAACGCCGCGCTGCTTCGTCACGCGGAAGGACGGGCCGAGCAGCGTCTTGCCCGCCGTCGCGCCCAGCGCCACGACCACCTCGGGGTCGATCACCCGCAGTTCGGCGTCGAGCCACGGCTTGCAGGCGCTCATCTCCCGCAGGCTCGGCGGCTTGTGGATGCGGCGCTTGCCGCCGCCGGGCCGCTGGAACTTGAAGTGCTTGACGGCGTTGGTGATGTAGGTCTCCAGCGGGTCGATCCCTGCCTCGTCGATCGCGCGCATCAGCACCCGCCCGGCCGGGCCGACGAACGGCTGGCCGCGCCGGTCCTCCTGGTCGCCCGGCTCCTCGCCCACCAGCACCGCCCGGGCGTCGGCGTCCCCGGAGCCGAAGACGGTCTGCGTGGCCTCCCGGAACAGCGGGCAGCCGTGGCAGCCGCCGGCGGCGCTGCGCAGCTCCGGCAGACCGGCGCCCGCGGGGACGTAGGGCGCGGCGTCGTACGCCTCGGGGCCGGGGCCCGGGCCTGGCGTGCGGCCCGCGCCCTCGCTCGCACTCGGGTTTTCCGGCATGGGCGCCATGCCCCGCGAGTACCCGGGCGCGCGCTGGGTAATGGTGCCTCCTGGACTCGACGAGCCGACGTCACGACTCTTGACGTGATCACTGCCGGTTCCCTATTGTTTTGGGTCCTTGAATCGTTTCACGCACGAAGCGTTTCCCGATCGGCTCCCCCACGCTTCACGACTCGCCTCAGACGCCCCTGTCAGCGAGGAGCGCCCATGTCCGACGACGACGCCGCCGAGGACGCGGCCACCGTCCCCCCTGTCCTCACCCTGCACGAGGTCACCAAGGCCTTCGGGCCGGTGGTCGCGACGGCCGACGTAACGCTCGCGCTTCGCGCCGGCGAGGTGCACGCCCTCGTCGGCGAGAACGGCGCCGGCAAGTCCACCCTCGTGAAGATGCTGGCCGGCGTGCACCAGCCCGACGCCGGGCGTCTGGAGATCGACGGCCGCCCCGTCTGGCTGTCGGGCCCCGCCGACGCCCGCGATGCCGGCATCGCCGTCATCTACCAGGAGCCGACCCTCTTCCCCGACCTGTCGGTGGCCGAGAACATCTTCATGGGACGCCAGCCCACCGGGCGGCTGCGCCGCATCGACCGCACCGCGATGCACCAGGCGGCGGCCCGCCTCTTCGAGCGCCTCGGCGTGGACATCGACCCCCGCCGCCCGGCGCGCGGCCTGTCCATCGCCGACCAGCAGCTCGTGGAGATCGCCAAGGCCCTGTCCGTCCAGGCCCGGGTGCTGGTGATGGACGAGCCCACCGCCGCGCTCTCCGGCGTGGAGGTGACGCGGCTGTTCGCCGTCGTCCGGGCGCTGCGCGGGCAGGGCGCCGCGGTGCTGTTCATCTCCCACCGCTTCGACGAGGTCTTCGCGCTCTGCCAGCGCGTCACGGTGCTGCGCGACGGGCGGCTGGTCTCCACCGACCCCGCCGACCGCCTCGACGTGGAGACGCTGGTACGCCGCATGGTGGGCCGCGACGTCGCCGCCCTCTACCCGCGTGCGGAGGAGACGGCGGAGCCGCGCGGCGACGCCGTCCTCCAGGTGCGCGGCCTGACCCGCCACGGCTCCTTCGCCGACGTCGGATTCGCCGTCCACGCCGGGGAGATCGTCGCGCTCGCCGGCCTCGTCGGCGCCGGGCGCAGCGAGGTGGTGCGCGCGGTCTTCGGCATCGACCGCTACGACGCGGGCGAGGTACGCGTCGGCGGCCGGCCGCTGCCGCCCGGCTCGCCCCGCGCCGCGATGGCCGCGGGCCTGGCGCTGGTGCCGGAGGACCGCCGCCAGCAGGGCCTGGTGATGGACATGTCGGTCGAACGCAACGCCACCCTCACGCGGCTGCGCGCCCTGACCCGCCTCGGCCTGCTCTCCGGCCGCCGCGAACGCGACGCCGCCCAGGCGTGGGCCGGGCGCCTGCGCGTGCGCTACGGACGCCTCAGCGACGCCGTGGGCACGCTCTCCGGCGGCAATCAGCAGAAGATCGTCCTCGCCAAGTGGCTGGCCACCTCGCCGCGCGTGCTGATCGTGGACGAGCCCACGCGCGGCATCGACGTCGGCACGAAGGCCGAGGTGCACCGCATCATGTCCGACCTCGCGGCCGAGGGGATCGCGGTCCTGATGGTCTCCTCCGAACTCCCCGAGGTGCTGGGCATGGCCGACCGCGTGCTCGTGATGCACGAGGGCCGCATCGCGGCGGAGCTGCCCCGGCGGCAGGCCACCGAGGAAACGGTCATGCTCGCCGCCACGGGCCAGGAGAGGTGACCCGCCCATGACGGACCCCACACCACACCGCCGAACGCCGCCGCCGGACTCCACCGACGCGGCGGCTGCCCCCGACGAGGCCGCACGACATGCCCGCCCGCAGGGCGACCCGGGCTCCGCCCGGGCCGCCGAAGGCGGCGGGTCGGGGGAAAAGAGGGGGAGCGCGGAGGACGGGGCGGCCGCCTCGGCCAGGGACGGCTCGGGCCCCGAGCGCACGGCCCGACCCGGCCGCGCGCCGGAGGCGGCGCAGCGCCCTGTCGGCGCGGACGGCCCGCTCCCACCTGGCCGGGACGGCGCGGCCGGGCCGCATGACGAGGCGTCGGCCGACGGGGTGGCGGTGCGGCCCTCGGACGGGCCTTCGCCCGGCGGCACGGCGCCCGGTCTCGGCGTGTCCGCGCGAACGGGCTCCGCCCGCGCGGCCGACCGCGACAGCACGGGGGAGGGGCCCTCGGAGACGCCACCGCCCGACAGTGCGGCTGGCGCGCCCGCCACGCCCTCCGGGCGCGAGCCGCGAGGACGGCCCGCCCGCAGGGCATCCGGCGCCGCGCGCAGTGCGTCCCGCGCCGAGGCCCGGCCGCGCCGCCCCGGGGTCGCGGCGGCAGCCGGCGGCGTCGGGCCGATGGCCGGGGCCTCCCGGCGCGCCGCGCCGGGGCAGGAGGGCCACGGCGCGGGGGGCCACGGTGAGCCGCGCGCCGCGCGGGCGACGGCGTTCTCCCGCCTCTGGCGCGTCCGCGAGCTCGGCATCCTGCTGGCCCTCGCGCTCCTCGTGGCGGGCACCGCCGCCTCCAACTCGCGCTTTCTGTCCGCGCAGAGCATCCGCGACGTGCTGCTCGCCGCCGCCATCCTCGTCGTGCTCGCCGTGGGCCAGACCGTCGTCATCGTCACCCGCAACATCGACCTGTCCGTCGGATCCGTCCTCGGCCTGGCCGCGTTCGCCACCGGCAAGCTGTTCGTCGAGGCGCCCGACACCGCCCTCCCCCTCGCCCTGCTGGCGGGGATGGCGCTCGGCGCGGCCTGCGGCGTCGTCAACGGCGCGCTCATCGCCGCCGCCCGCGTGCCCGCGCTCGTCATCACCCTCGGCACGCTCTACATCTTCCGCGGCATCGACCACTCCTGGGCCTCCGGCGAGCAGATCAACGCCGCCGACATGCCCGGCGACTTCCTGCGGCTCGGCACCGCCCGCGTCCTCGGCATCGACTGGCTGCCGTGGCTGGCCGTCATCGCCGCCGCCGTGCTGCTCGTCGTCGGGTACTACCTCCACTCCCACCGCAGCGGGCGCGAGCTGTACGCCATCGGCTCCGAGCCCGCCGCCGCCCGCCTGTCCGGCATCCCGGTCGGGCGGCGCGTCTTCGTCGCCTTCGTCATCAGCGGCTCCCTCGCCGGCCTGGCCGGGGTGCTGTACGCCGCCCGCTTCGGCACCGTCGACGCGACCGTCGGCTCGGGCATGGAACTCCAGGTCGTGGCCGCCGCCGTCGTCGGCGGCGTCGCGATCTTCGGCGGCAGCGGCACCGTGTACGGCGCCGCGCTGGGGGCGTTGCTGCTGACCACCATCGACAGCTCGCTCGCCGTGCTGCGGGTCAACCCGTTCTGGCAGCAGGCCGTGGTCGGCGGCCTGATCCTCGCCGCCATCGGCCTGGACCGCGCCCTCGCGGCCCGGGTCGCCGTCCGCCTCAGGAGGAGGCAGCCGCGTGGCACATGACACCCTCTACGCCCACCCCGAGACGCTCGCCCCGCAGCGCGTGCGGTTCGCCGCCGCCGTGCTGCGCTGGGACGTGGCGGTGCTGCTGGCCCTCGCGCTCGTGGCGCTCGTCTCCTCCGCCCGCGTGGACGGCTTCGCCACCAGCGAGAACGTGCGCTTCCTGCTGCTGGACGCCGTCGCCATCGCCCTCATCGCGCTGCCCATGACGCTCATCATCGTCACCGGCGAGATCGACCTGTCCGTGGCCAGCACCCTCGGCCTGTGCAGCGCGGTCATGGGCCAGCTCTGGCTCGAAGGGCTGCCGCTGGAGCTGATCGTGCCGATGGCCGTCGCCCTCGGCGCCGTCCTCGGCGCGGTCAACGGCCTGTTCGTCACCGCCTTCGGCCTGCCCTCGCTCGCCGTGACCATCGGCACCCTGGCCGCGTACCGGGGGCTGGCGTTCGTCGTCCTCGGCGACGACGCCGTCGCCGACTTCCCCTTCGACTGGACCGACGCCGCCTCCTCCACGGTCGGCGGGGGCGCGCTGACCTGGCTGCCCTGGGCGATGGTCATCACCCTCGTGCTGGCGCTGGCGTCCGGGATCCTGCTGCACCGCACGCCGTTCGGGCGCTCGCTGTACGCCATCGGCGCGGGCGACGAGGCGGCGGCGTTCTCCGGCATCGCGGTGGCGCGCAGCAAGTTCTGGCTCTTCGTCGCCTCCGGGACCATCGCGGGCCTGGCGGGCGTGTACTGGACCCTGCGGTACGCCAGCGCCCGCGCCGACAACGGCGAGGGCCTGGAGCTCGCGGTGGTGGCGGCCGTGCTGCTCGGCGGCGTCTCCATCTTCGGCGGGCGCGGCACGCTGCCCGGCGTGCTCGCCGGCGTTCTGCTGCTGGCGTCGCTGCGCAACGCGCTGCAACTCGCCGACGTGCAGGCCCAGACCGTCGACATCGTGACCGGCTCGCTGCTGGTCGCCTCCGTGGTGGTGCCCAACGCCGTCACCATGACCCGCGCCCGCCTCCGCCAGCGGCGGGGGCGCCGCGCCCGGACCCGCACCCGGCCCCGGCCGGACCGGAAGAAGGAGTTCACGCCATGAAAGGTCCTGGCATCGTTCGCGGGGGCGTCCTCGCCGCCGCCCTGCTGTCCGTCCTGGCCACCGCCGCCTGCGGCGGCACGACCCGGGACGACAACGAGGACGGCGAGGGCGGCCCGGCGGCCGAGCCCACCGGCGAGGCCAACCCGGACGCCCCGATCGATGAGGGGCTGTCCGTCGCGTTCCTGCCCAAGCAGGTCAACAACCCCTACTTCACCGTCGCCGACGCGGGCGGCGAGGACGCGGTCAACGAGTTCGACGGCGAGTACAAGGAGGTCGGCCCCACGGAGGCCAGCGCCTCCTCGCAGGTCAGCTACATCAACACGCTCACCGGGCAGCAGACCGACGTCATCGTCACCTCCGCCAACGACCCCAACGCCGTGTGCGGCGCCCTCAACAACGCCCGCAACGCGGGCGTGGCCGTCGTCACCTTCGACTCCGACACCGACCCGGGCTGCCGCGACCTCTTCATCAACCAGGCCACGGCGCAGAGCATCGCCGAGAACCAGATCGAGCTGATCTCCGAACAGATCGGCGGCGAGGGCAAGATCGCGATCCTCTCCGCCACCCCCAACGCCACGAACCAGAACGCCTGGATCGACCTGATGCGGGAGGAGCTGGAGAAGCCCGAGTACGACGGCATCGAGCTGGTCGACGTCGTCTACGGCAACGACGAGGACCAGAAGTCGTTCCAGGAGACGCAGGGCCTGCTGCGCTCGTACCCGGACCTGGCGGGCATCGTCTCGCCGACGACGGTCGGCGTGGCCGCCGCCGCCCGCTACCTGTCCGGGTCCGAGTACAAGGGCGAGGTGGCGCTGACGGGCCTGGGCACGCCCAACCAGATGCGGGAGTTCGTCCACGACGGCACGGTCGAGGCGTTCGCCCTCTGGGACCCCGCCCAGCTCGGCTACCTGGCGGCGTACGCGGGCGCGGCGTTCGCCTCCGGCCAGATCACGGGCGTCGAGGGGCAGACCTTCACCGCCGGGGAGCTCGGCGAGTACACCATCGGCGCCGCGGGCGAGATCGTGCTCGGCCCGCCGACCGTCTTCGACGCCGGGAACATCGACGACTACGACTTCTGACGGCGCCTCTACGGCTTGCGGGCGACCCCGGCGTACGCGGACATCTCCGGGTCGGTGATCTCCGGCAGCCGCTGGGAGTCATCCGGCCGCCAGCGGGAGGTGACGACCAGGCCGGGGTCGACCAGCTCAAGCCCGTCGAAGAAGCGCAGGATCTCCTCACGGGTGCGGAGCTGCCCGCCGCTGGCGGCCCCGCGCTGCTCGTACGCCGCGGCGACGCGGGCCATGAGCTGCGGATTGAGGTCGGCGGTGGCGTGGGTGAGCATCAGGTAGCTGCCGGAGGGCAGGGCGTCCACCAGGCGCCGCACCATGTCGCCCGCGCCGCGCTCGTCGGAGATCAGGTGGAGGAGCGCGATCAGCGACAGCGCCACGGGCCGCGTCAGGTCGAGCGTGTCGGCCAGCTCGGGCGCGGCGAGGATGGCCTCGGGGTCGGTGGCGTCGACCTGCACGTAGGACAGGCGGCCCTCGGGCGTGCTGCGCAGCAGGGCGGAGGCGTAGACGAGGACGATGGGGTCGTTGTCGACATAGACGACGCGGCAGCGGGGGTCGACGTCCTGCGCGACCTGGTGGAGGTTGGGCTCGGTGGGGATGCCGGTGCCGATGTCGAGGAACTGGCGGACCCCCGCCTCGGCGACGAGGTACCGGGTGGCGCGGTGCATGAACGCCCGGTTGTGCTGGGCGCCCTGGTGGACGCTCGGCCAGATCCTGGCGATGGCGTCGCCGGCTTCCGCGTCGGCGAGGTAGTGGTTCTTGCCGCCCAGCCAGTAGTCGTAGACGCGGGCCGGGTGGGGCTTGCCGGAGTTGATCTTCGGTGTGTCGGACATGGCCCCTCTATCCAAACCCGCGGCCCCGGGCGCCCGCAACTACCCGCCGTGGCGGGCGTCTTGCGCGCGAACCGACGTGGTGCGTCCGGCTGGGATCCCGAAGCTCGAGGGGCGGGGTCACCGTATGCCGGTTTCCTTCCCAGGGCAGGCCGTGGGTGTCCCCGCGCGGACGTCCGCGCGGAGTGCCGGCGCGCAGCGGGGCGGCCTGGTCTCCCGGCCGCCCCGCCCCGCCGCTGGTTCGTGCGCTTCCCGCCTCACAACTCCTTGATGATGCCGCCGTCGACGATCAGCTCCGCGCCGGTGATGTTGTTCGGCGAGGCGGCGAAGACGATCAGCCGCGCCACCTCCTCCGGCGTGCTGATCCTGCCGGTGCTGGAGTCGAGGCCCTGGAGGGTCTGCTTTACGAAGTCCTCGTGGCTGGCTCCCTGCGCCTTCGCCATCCGCGCGAGGACGCCGTCCGGGTCGGTCCACACGCCGGTGCTGACCGGGCCCGGCGAGACGCTGTTGGCGCGCACGCCCTGCTCGCCGTACTGCTCGGCGATGATCTTGGTGAGGGCGTTGAGGGCCGCCTTGGAGACGGAGTAGTCCGCGGCCCCGGAGCTCATGAGCCGGGCGGCGATCGAGGAGACGTTGACCACGGTGCCCCGGCGTTCGACGAGGCTGGGCAGGGCGGCGCGGGTGACCCACAGCGCGCTGTAGAAGTGCAGGTCGAAGGTGTGCCGCCAGGCGTCGTCGGGCAGGTCGGTGAGGCTGGCGGTGCCCCGGAGGAAGTCGTCGGCGTCGCCGACGCCGACGTTGTTGACGAGCAGGTCGATGCCGCCGAGTTCGGCGGTCGCCCGCTCGATCAGGTGGCTGGCGCCCTCGGCCGTGGTGAGGTCCACGGCGACGTGCGTGGCCTTGGTCTCCTCTAGCTCCGGCGTGGTGCGGCGCGAGGCGGCGACGACGCTGACGCCCTCCTCCTGAAGCAGCCGTACGACGGCCAGACCGATGCCCTTGCTGCCGCCGGTGACGACGGCGGTCTTCCCGTTGAGCTGCAGGTCCATGGCTGGTCACTCCCCTGAGACAATAACGGACCGTTCGGTCCCGGACCGTTCGGTCCGAATCATGGTCACACGGGGGCGCCGCTGTCAAACGGTCGTGGCGGTTACCGTTGTTCTGCCGGCCGGAGGCGAGAACGAGCGAGGGAGGCGGTGCCCCGTGGCGAGAAGGCCGGACCCGGCCGCGCGTGATCGCATCCTGGAGGTCGCCTCGCGCCTGTTCGACGAGCACGGCGTGCGTGCCGTCGGGCTCCAGCAGATCATCGACGCGCGCGGCTGCGGCAAGAACCTGCTGTACCGGGAGTTCGGCAGCAAGGACGAGCTGGTCCTGGCGTATCTCGAACGCTTCGGCTGCGACTGGGACGCCATCCTCGCCGAGGCCGCCGAGGCCGCGCCGGACGACCCGGCCGCGCAGCTCGTCGCCATCGTCGACGGCGTCGCGGAGCGGGCCTCCGCCGAGGGCTTCAAGGGCTGCACGCTGACGAACGTCCACGCGGAGTTCCCCGAGGAAGGCCACCCGGTCAACCGCGCGATCGTCGCCCACTACACCCGCCGCCTGACCTCGCTGCGCGAGCTCGCGCGCCGCACGAACGCCCCCGACCCCGACGCGCTGGCCGACCGCCTCTCGCTGATCATCGACGGCCTCAACGCCAACGCGGGCGTCCTCGGCGCGGGCGGCTCCCTCAACGCGGCCACGACCTTCGCCCGCGATGCCGTGGCGAACGCCACGCGCGGATGAGGAATTATCGGGAATTCCCTGCTCACCACGGGTGCGGAGTCCGGGGGCGAAACCCCCGGTGTGGAGGGTTTCGGGGGCGTTCACGCGCCCGCAAAGCGCCGCGCCTAGCGTGGCTGGCGTGATCGAAACGACCGATAGGACGTCATTCGTGCCGTCGCGCCGCCGCATGCTGGGCGGAGTGCTCGCCGGTGCCGCCGGGGCGCTGCTCGTGGGGCGCGCCGCCGAGGCCCGGCCGGCCGGGGCGTTGCGCGTGCTGATCGCCACCAACGAACCCTGGGGGACCTACCACGTCAGGCCCCTGCTCGCCGAGGCCGCCCGGCGCGGCTGGCACCTCACCCAGCTCGTGCCCGACTACACGCGGATCGCCCCGGACGAGCAGGTGCCCGTCGCCACCCCGGACGACGCGCCGCCCGCCGACCTGCTCGTCGTCACCGGGGCGGGGGACTGGCCCGCCGACTGCGCCGCGCGGTTCCGGCGGCAGCCGCTGATGGCCTCCGCCCTCGCCTACCAGCAGCCCGCCGAGGCCCCGCGGGCACGCGAACTGCGCCCGCGCGCACGGCTGTTCACCGCCTCCTCGCCCGCCGAGGGCCGCGCCTTCGGGCGTTACTTCGGCACCCGGCGGCCCATCCGCGCCGTCGGCTCCCCGCAGACCGACAACCTGCCGCCGCGCCGCCCCGAACCGGGCCTGGTGCTCGTGCTCACCAGCGTCACCCACCCCGACGAGACCGGCGACGCCGCGCCGGGCACCGAGCTGCTGCTCGCCGGCGCCGAGCGGCTCGCCGCCGCGGGCAGGCGGATCCTCGTCGGCCTGCACCCGCGCGAGGACCGCAGCCTGTGGGAGCGGTACGAGATCAGCGACGTGCCGTCGGTGGAGGCCTCCGCCCGCGCCGAGGCCGCGATCGGCATCCCCGGCACCGTCTTCCCGCTCGTCGCCGCCGTCGGCACCCCGCTCGTCGGCTGCACCGACCCCGAACTGACCGTCCCCGGCTACCTGCTGGACGTCTGCTCCTCCACCATCGACGACCCGGCCGAGGCCGTGGCCGCCGTGGACTCCGCCGAGCTGCCCGACCCGGACGTCCTCGCCGACGCCGTCGGCCCGATCGGCGGCTCGGCCGCCCGCCTGCTGGACGCCTGGCGCGAACGCCACGGCGCGTACGGCGCCTCCGTGACGACGGAACACGCCGCCTACGCCGACTCGCCGATATCGATGACGAGCGAGGTGGGCAGCGCGATGTGACGCGCCCGGCCGGCCGATGGCTTCGGCCCAACTCCTCGCCGTTCCCCGCCCGTTAGGCGATCTTGACACCGCCAACGCGCGACGAGAGTCTGCCACAGCCCTGTGGAATCGGCTCCCTGACCGTTCCACTGCGCACACTCTCAGCGTCAACGCGGTCGCGAGGAGAACGCCATGGTCACAGCCCCCATACGCCGCGCAACTCGCGCGAGGCGCGCCAGATCAGCCGCCGTTGTCACGGCGCTGGCCGCCTCCGTCGGGTTGCTCGCCGGCTGCGGCGAGGGCAGCAGCGACACGGTCACCGGCGGCGGGCGGTCGGACGACGGAACCGTCACGATCACCATGGGCCTGTTCGGCCTCATGGGTTTCAAGGAGACCGGCCTGCTCGACCGCTACATGGCCGAGCACCCCGACGTGCGCATCGTGGCCGAGGTCGCCGGGGACGAGCAGACCTACTACGCCGGGCTCGAGCGGAACTTGGCGTCGGGCAGCGGCCTGAAGGACATCCAGGGCATCGAGATCGGCCGCGCGGCGGAGATCGTGGGCACCCAGTCGGAGATGTTCGCCGACTTCTCCGGCCTGGCGGGCACCAGCCACTTCCTGCCCTGGAAGCTGAACCAGATCACCACCCCGGACGGCGAGGTGCTGGGTCTGGGCACCGACATCGGGCCGATGGCGGTCTGCTACCGCAAGGACATGTTCGACCGGGCCGGGCTGCCCACCGACCGCGAGGAGGTCTCCCGGCTGTGGGAGGGCGACTGGGCCCAGTACGTCGAGGTGGGTGACCGGTTCATGGCCAACCACCCCGACGACGAGATCGCGTTCATGGACAGCTCCTCGGGCCTGTTCAACGCCGTGATCTACGGGCATCCCGAGCAGTTCTACGACTCCGAGGGAGAGCTGATCTACGCCGACAACCCGGTCGTCGCGGAGGCGTGGGACCTCGCCTCCGATGCCGCCACCGCCGGGATGACCGCGGAGCTGCGGCAGTTCTGGCCAGGCTGGGACCCGGGCCTGGCCAACAGCGCCTTCGCCACCACGGTCTGCCCCGCCTGGATGCTCGCCCACATCAGCGAGAAGGCCGGGGAGGCCAACGCCGGGCAGTGGGACGTGGCCCGCGCGCCGCAGGGCGCCAACTGGGGCGGCTCGTTCCTCGGCGTGATCGAGGACAGCCCGGTGAAGGAGGAGGCGATGGAGCTGGTGGCCTGGCTGACCGAGCCCGAGCAGCAGGCGTATCTCTTCCAGGAACTCGGCCTGTTCCCCTCGTCCCAGACCGCGGTCACCTCGCCGGAGGTGACCGGGGCGACCTCCGAGTACTTCAACGACGCGCCGATCGGGGAGATCTTCGGCCAGGCCGCGCTCGAGATCCCCGAGGAGCAGGTGCTCGGGCCGAAGGACGGCACCATCAAGGACCTCTTCGCGCAGGGCCTGCAGCAGATCGAGTCGCAGAGCAAGAGCCCTGACGAGGCGTGGGCCGACATCGAGGAGCACATCGAACGCACCGTCGGCTGAGCCGTGGGCCCGGGGGCCCGGGGGCCCGGGGGCACCGGTGGCGCGGTGAAAGGCTGACACCATGGCAGGCGTGAGAGCTGACGCGACAGACGTGACGGACGCGGCCGGGGACGGCGAGGACTGGATCAGGCGGTTCCACCCGGCGCCGCGGAGCAGGGTCCGGCTGGTGTGCCTGCCGCACGCCGGCGGGTCCGCCAGCTTCTACCACCCGTTCTCGGCGGCGCTGTCGCCGGAGGTGGAGGTCCTGGCGGTGCAGTACCCGGGCCGCCAGGACAGGCTGGGCGAGGAGCCGATATCCGACATCGGGCGGCTGGCCGACGCGGTGTGCCGCGCCGTGCTCCCCGAGACCGGCCGGCCCTTCGCGCTCTTCGGGCACAGCATGGGGGCGGTCCTCGCGTACGAGACGGCCCGCCGCCTGGCCGCACGCGGCGCACCGGCGCCGGCGGTGCTGTTCGTCTCCGGCCGCCGCGCGCCCTCCCGCCACCGCGAGGAGACGGTTCACCTCCGGGACGACGCCGGCGTGCTGGCGGAGCTGCGGAAGCTCGGCGGCAGCGACACCCGCCTCCTGGACGACCCGGAGATCGTCGCGATGGTGCTGCCCGCGGTGCGCGGCGACTACACCGCCATCGAGACCTACCGCCACCGGCCCGGCCCGCCGCTGGCCAGCCCTCTCGTCGCGCTGATGGGGGACGCCGACCCCCGGACGACGCCGGAGGACGTGCGGGCCTGGGAGGACCACACCGAGGGCGCCTTCGCCACCCACGTCTTCCCCGGCGGCCACTTCTTCCTCAACGACCAGCGGGACGGCGTCCTCGGCGTCATCACCAAGACGCTGCGCCGCCTGGGCCTTCAGGACTGAGGACCGAGGACTGAGGACCGAGGACTGAGGACTGAGGACTGACGGCACGGACTCACCACTGAGGCGCGGTCACCTCGTCCAGCGGCAGCGCGAGCACGGCGGCGTCCGCGGGGGGCGCGTTCCGCTCCCGCAGCGCCGTCAGCTCCGCGTCCGACAGCGCCCGGTCGTAGACGAGGACCTCGTCCAGCGATCCCGCCAGGTGCGTGCGGCTGTCCACGCCCTGCCCGACGTGCACGCCGAAGACCGAGTTCCGGCTGACGCTGCCCGGCACGTCCGCCGCCGACGCCGTCTCCTCGCCGTCCACGGTGAGCGTCAGCCGCCCGTCGGCCCGCGTCACCGACAGGTGGTGCCAGGCGCCGTCGTTGTACGGCACGGCCGTGGTCACCGAGCCGCTGGCCGCCGGGTCGCCGCCCTGTCTCGCGGTGATCAACGCCCGCAGCCGGTCGTTCTCCGGCTCGCCCCGCACCCACACCTGCGGCGCGGCGCCGCCCACACCCCCCATCCACAGGAACGGCCGGGTGCCCGTGGTGGCCGCGTACCGGAACCACAGGCTGACGGTGAAGTCCCCGTCGCCCAGCGGCAGGCTGTCGCGGTGGGGCAGCCGCACCGCGTCGTCGGTCCCGTCGAAGGCCACCGCGCCGCCGAACGCGCCGTCGGCCGTGGCCGCCGCCCCGCCCAGCGCCAGTGCGGGCGCCGCGCCGGGAGCCGCGTCGGGCGTGGTCGGGTCGGGGCCGCGCCGGGGGCCGAGGTCGTCCTCGGTGAAGCGCGCGAAGCGTATCTCCTCCCGCGCGTCCTCGGCGCCCGCCTCGTACAGCAGGCCCACCGCGCCGTCGCCGAGGCCGATCATGTCGGAGTACCCGGCCCAGTCGGTCGTCACCAGCATCCCGCGATCCACGCCCTCCCAGGTCGCGCCGTCGTCCCAGGAGGAGCGGACGACCATGGTGCGGCGCCGGTCCGGATCGGCGGGGGCGGCGAACAGCAGCCTGCCGTACCCGTCCTCGGCCTCGCCGCGCAGCCGCAGCAGCGAGCCCTGCACGGTCGGCGTGTACAGGTCGGGTATGGCGGTGAAGGGCGCGTCGAAGCTCTCGCCGCCGTCGCTGCTGGTGGCGACGGCGCGGTGGCCGAGGTCGGTGCCCTCGTTCTCCCGGGCGTTGACGTAGATCGAGCCGTCCTCCCGCTCCACCAGGGCCGCCTCCTGCGACGCCTGCCGGACGGTGCCGTCCTCCGCGACCGGCCAGGAGTCGACGGCGCCCAGCCGCCAGCTCTCGCCGCCGTCGTCGCTGTACGCCAGCCCCGCGTGGTGCGCCGACGCCGCGCCGCCCTCGAAGCTGCTGCCGTTGACGCTGAGGACGAGCCGCCCGGCGTGCTCGCCCCGCGTCAGCTCGATGCCGTGCGCCGGCCCGGTGGCGTACCAGGAGTTCCACTCCGGGGGGCGCAACTCGTCGGTCAGAGGGGCCGGGTCCGACCAGCTCTCCCCGCCGTCGTCGCTGACCTGGAGGAAGGGCCTGCGGTCGCAGGGGCGTACGCAGTTGGCGTCGTCGTCGCGGCCCTCGTTGAACGTGCTGGCCAGCAGGACGCGGCCGGTGTCGGTGTGCACGACCGGCGCCGGGTTCCCCCGCGTGTCGCCGCCGCCCGCCGCGACCACCTGTAACGGCCCCCAGCTCGCCCCGCCGTCGAAGGACCGCTTCAGCACGATGTCGATGTCGCCCGCGTCCCCGCAGTTGTCCCGCCGGCCCTCGGCGAAGGCCAGCAGCGTGCCGTCCGCGGCCTCGGCCAGGGCCGGGATGCGGAAGCAGGCGTAACCCTCCGTCGCCTCACGGAAGATGACCTGCTCCTCGATCTGGGCCGCCGCCGCGGCGCTGACCGGCGAGGGCAGTAACGCAAGCGGAACGACGAGCACAACGCCCCACACCCAGCGCGACCTCGACATAGGAGCCTCCCACCTGACACCCGGCACCCACCCGGCACCCGGACATCCGACGTCCGACGACCCGTCAGTATGGAGATTCCCGCCCCCGGCCGTTATCAAAACGTCATCAACATGAAACATGCGTTCGGGTGAACGGCGTTGGCCGAGGCGCCGTGGCGTCAGCCGTGGAAGTGCGCCTTCGCGATCACCCCGTGCACCCCGACCGTCCGGTCCACCACCTGCGAGATGTGGAAGTCCGCCGCCGCCGACAGATAGGCGTACGCCACCGCGCGGTCCATCCCCAGGTCCTCCTGGAGGAAGTCCAGCGCGTTCACCACGGCCCGCCGCATCGCGCTGTCCAGGTCGCTGACCTGCCCGTTCAGGCTGCCGTCCGGGTCCGAAAGCCCCACCGGCAGCCACGCGGCCTCCGTCTCCCCGAACGGATAGCGGAACGCCACCGACGGCGCGTCCCCCGACCCCGGCTTGCACACCGTCAGCCGGAACGTCGCCCGCAGCGAGCCCTCCACCGCCGTCAGCGCCACCTCCCCGTCCGCCATCGCGTAGTGCGGGTCTCCCGCGTAGAACAGCGCCCCCTCCGCGAACACCGGCAGGTACAGCGCCGAGCCCTCCCGCAGCAGCCTGATGTCGATGTTCCCGCCGCCGAGCGTTGGCGGAATCGAGTTCAGCTCGGGGGCGTTGAGCGCCCCGCCCCCGGCGGCGTACGCCACGCCCATCGTCCCCATGTGCGGCCCCAGCGGGAACGCCGCCTCGCCGCTCGCCCCCACCGGCAGCACGCCGCTCAGCTCCCCGCCCCGGCCGCGCCGCACCCGCGTGAAGACCGACACGTTCCCGTACGCCTCCGGGTCGCCGCCCGGCCGCCCGTCCGTCGCCACCGGCGGCATGACCTCGCCGATCGTGATCCCGTCCGGCGCCGAGCCGTCCGGCCGCCGGGCCAGCGCGCCCTTGCCGTGGCGGCTGGAGACCACGCCGTAGGGCACGCGCGGCAGCAGCGACAGCGGCTCCACCTTCAGCACGTCACCCGGCTCCGCCCCCTCGACGCCGATCGGCCCGGTGATGACGTGCGGCCCGTCGACGTCGAAGTCCCGCTCCACGCGGGCGTACTCGCGCGCGATGGCGACGGCGTCGTCCAGCACCTCCCGCCGCGCCACGCCGAGCTCGCCGAAGTACGCCACGGGGTCGCGGCCCTGGTCCTCCAGGATCCCCTCGTGCGAGACGCTGTCCACGGTCACCGTCTCCCCGGAGCGGATCCGCAGCACCGGCTCGCTGTCCCGCGCCGGGACGTACCCCCACCGCACCTGCTCCGGCAGGGAGGGCAGGTAGTGCTCCCCGTGGATCGGCCCGGCGCCCGGCTGGAGGATCTCCCTGGGGTACGCGGCCGACCCGGCCGCCGCGTTCGCCGCGGTCCCTGTCGCCCCCACTGCGCCCACCCCGCCAACCGCCCCGGCCGCCAGCAGAAAGCCTCGCCGGCCCACGCCCGCCACCAGCCTGTCCCGTGCCTCAGCGGCATCGTCGCGTCTCTCCATGCGCAGCAACCTAGGCGCTACCTCGCTAGATGTTGATGTCATCAACACAACCGACCCGCACATCTCACCTCCCCGAAACACGGGTGGCGGGGCGTTAATCCGTGGATCGCCCCGAACGGCCCTGACAGTAAACCGTCGTGCTCACGGCTCACTGACCGCGCGGCGCGTACATGATCAGCGCCATCCCAGCGAGGCAGACCAGCGCGCCGAGCACGTCGAAACGGTCGGGCCGGTAGCCGTCGGCGACCCTGCCCCAGGCGATCGACCCGGCGACGAAGATGCCGCCGTACGCCGCGAGGATGCGACCGAAGTTCTCGTCGCTCTGGAACGTGGCCACCACCCCGTACAGCCCGAGCGCGACGGCCCCGGCGCCGACCCACACCCACCCCCGGTGCTCGCGGATGCCCTGCCAGACCAGCCAGGCGCCGCCGATCTCCAGCAGCGCGGCGAGGACGAACAGGGCGACGGAGCGGGCGACGTGCATGGCAGCAGGCTACGCCGGGCCGGCGGTGGCTCCTCCGGCCCGGCGGTACCGGCGGGCTCAGCGCACCGGGACGCAGCCACCCTCGACGAAGGTGATCGCCGCGGCGGTCTCGACCTCCTGGAGGATCACGGTGTCGCCCTCGTGCAGGTGGTAGACGTAATCCTCCGGGTTCTCAAGGCCGCCCTCCTGGACGACCGACTCGCCGCCCTCTGCCTCAGGCTCCGAGCCGCCGCCGGGGACGGACAGCTCCGCCACCGCGGGGCCGATGACGGTGGCGCTGCCCGCCGGGCTGATGTGGGACATGGTGTCCTCCCCGTCCCCGTCCCCGACCCCGGGCGGCGTCGGCAGATCCGGCGGGGGCGGCTGCTCACCCTCCGGCAGCGGCTGGCACATGTAGCCCGCGGGCGGGTTGTAGATGGTCGCCACCCCGTTCTCCTCCATCAGGGCCGCGAAGTCCCGCACCTCCTCCTCGCCGCGCGGCCAGTCGGAGATGGTGACGTCGATGCCGCCGTTGCCGGTCCGCTCCACCGCGTACGCCGGGGACGCCCCGCCGCCCGGCAGCACGATGAAGGCGCCCGCCGCCGCGGCCGCGGTGACCAGGCCGACGCCGGCGCGGGCGGGGGTGAGCAGCCGGCGGCGTTCGGGGGCGTGCTGCCGGTCCTCGGCGGCGGCGAGCGCGGCCTCCTGCTTGAGCTCGGTGAGCAGCCGGTCTTCGAATGTCGTGGTCATGCCTTGCTCCCGGAGTAGGTCAGGTGGTGGGTGGCGTTGGGGTCGGACGCCTCGGCCCCGGTGGCGCCGGTGGCACCGGCCGCGCCGAGCGCCTTGCGGGCGCGGTGCAGGCGGACGCGCGCGGCGACCTTGCTGATGCCGAGCGCCGACGCCGCCTCCGCCACGCTGAGCTGATCGACGGCAATGAGCTCGATCACGGCGCGCTCCCCCTCGGGGAGGCGGGCCAGGGACGCGAGGAGCCGACGGCCCTCGTTCTCGGCGGTGAGCTTCTCCTCCAGCCGCGCTATGTCGTCGGACTCCAGCAGGCGCCGTCCGGCTATCCGGCTGTTGAGCACGGACTCGCGGGCGGCGCGGCGGCGCTCGGCGGAGGCGACGTTGCGTGCGATGCCGTACAGCCAGGCGGTCTCGCTGCCGCGCCGTGCCCGGTAGGTGTGGCGGGAGTCGATCACCGCGAGGAACACCTCGGCCGTGAGGTCGGCGACGGTGTGCGGATCGTCCACGCGGCGCGCGACGAACCGCGTCACCCCGTCCACATGGCGCCGGTAGAACTCCTCGAAGAGCTGCGGATCCCGGACCCCCGCGGCCGGTCCCCGGCGGCTCCGGGTGGGTTTCGTCACGTGATGCTCTCCCTGTCTCGTGTCCGCTGCTGCCTTACATCTGTACTTGGCAGGAGGTCGGGAGAGCGTTACGAGCGGCTGGTCACGCTCGTGGTGCGGCGGCGGCCGATCACCCGGGTCCATGAGGTCAGACGGATTCTTACTTCGATCCGATCTGACTTTGCGAGGTGCCGTGTCTGTGGCGTTCACCGGACGCGAGCATGAGTTGCGGATCCTGAACACATGGCTCGGCAAGGTCGTCGCCGGGACAGGCGGCGCTCCCGGGCAGGCGCTCGTGCTCAAGGGGCGGCGGCGGGTGGGGAAGACGCGGCTGGTGCAGGAGTTCTGCGCGCGGTCGGGGCGGCCGCGGTTCGTGGGATCGGTGAAGTGGCGGGACGACGCCCCCTTCGACGGGCGCGACCTGGCCGGACTGGCCGAGCAGGCCCGGTACGTGCCGGGGGCGGAGGAGGCGGCGCTGGTCGCGGTCAGCCGGTGCCCGGCGAGCGAGTCGGCCCGGGAAGGTCTCGCGGCCTGGTGGGGACCAGAGGAGTTGCTGAGGGCCTGGTGAGCAGTGGACGGTGGGAAAGCGCATAGCGCAGGCCATCGTCGGTCACGGTGAAGACGTAGAGCGATCCTTCGGACGCCGCCTGCTGGAGCCGCGCGTACTCGTGTACGTCGCTGGGCCATCGCCGCAGCGCGGCGGCGGGATCCCCGGGCACGTCGGCCGCGCGGAGCGCGGCACCGGTCACCCACGGCGCGCCGGGGTCGGGGTCTATCAGGTCGGCCAGCCGCATGCTCTGCCACCGCAGCCACAGCCGTGCAAGGCGGGGGCTGGGCGCGTCATACCCGGCCAGCAGCCACTCACGGGAACGGTCCAGGTCGGCGACCGTCACCTCGCACCAGCCGCCGTGCGAAGGCGGCGGCATGTCGGCCGGGCGCGCGGGCCGCCGCAACCCGGCGAAACGGAGTCGGCCGCGCGTCATTTAGTGGACCTCCTTCGCAGGACCTCCAGGAGCGCGAGGTGCTGGAGGATCAGCTCGTTCAGGTCCGCGTGGCGCTGCGCGAGGTCTCCGTCGCCGGGTTGCTCGTCGTCGGCGTCCGCCTGTCGCTCCGTCGGGGACGTCTGCTCACTCACCGCTTCCACCTCCCGTGCCGGGCACGGCCGCAACGCCGCGAGCGCTGCGCATCCGGAGAACCACGCTCGGCAATGTCCGTCATGATGAAGGCTGGCCGCGAGCGACGTCAAGCGAGCGATTGGCGATTTGCCAAAGCGGCGCCCCGCGAGGATGATTGCCTCGTCATACGCTCATGACGGCGACGCCACTTGGGAGATGAAGGAGCATCAATGGCCCTGGTCAGCAACAGCAGCCCCCTGAAGGCCCGTCGGAAACTCGGCGCGGAGCTGCGGATACTGCGCGACCGGGCGGGGCTCACCGTGGAGGAGGTCGGGACACACCTCAACTGCCACCTGTCCAAGGTCAGCAGGCTCGAACTGGCGAAGCGCGGCGTCACCCGGAAGGACTTCGAGGCTCTGATGGAGCTGTATGAGGTGGACGAGGAGAAGCGGGCGGAGTTGACCGAGCTGATGATCCGGGGCAAGCAGCGCATCCCGCCCTGGTGGCAGGAGTACGCCGACGTGGTGTCCGCCAACTACGCCGAATACATGGCCTACGAGGCCGAGGCCGCCAAGTGCGGCGAGTACCAGACGCTGCTGATCCCTGGCCTGCTCCAGTCCGCCGACTACGCCCGTGCGGTGATCGAACGAGGCATCGTCGCGCTCGGACCCGATCAGGTGGACACCCTTGTCGAGGTCCGGCTGCGCCGCCAGGAACGCCTGCGGGAGGAGACGCCGCTGGCCGTGGAAGCCCTGATCACCGAGGCCGCGCTGCGGCTGCGCGTCGGCGGGGCCGCGACGATGCGGGGACAGCTCCGCCACCTCAGGGAGCTGGCCGAGCTGGACAACGTCACGCTGCGGGTCATCCCCTACGAGGCGGGCGAACGCGGAGCCAGCACGGGAGCGTTCGCCCTCTTCAGCACGGAAGGGGACGGCGACCCGGACGTGGCGTTCACCGAGTCGGCCGAGGCCACCGGCGTGCTGCGAGACGAGCCCTTGGCCCTGCGCCGACTCACCCGGCTGTTCCGGAACTTGTCGCGCGCCGCGCTGCCGGAGGAAGATGGCGTTGAGCTGATCGAGCGCGTCGAGAAAGAGCTGGGGCGAGATGAGCAAGCGGGATGAGTCACGGCCGGTGGATCTCACCGGAGTCATATGGCGCAAGAGTTCCTACACCGCCAGCAACGGTCAGTGCGTCGAGTTCGCCACCCTCCCGGGAACGCTCGGCATCGCCGTGCGCGACTCCAAGCACACCGCCCACCCCGCCGCCCGCGCCTCGCGCGCGGCTTGGAGCGCATTTCTCGCTGCCCTGGCCGAGGACACCTTGCCGACCTGATCGAGGGCAACTGGCATGACAGCCGCGAACAACGCTGGAGGGACTGCCGCTGCGGAAATGGCCGACGCCCTCTGGCACAGGAGCACCTACAGCGGTAGCAACAACAACTGCGTCGAGCGGGGCAAGCTCACCACGGGGCGGCAGGCGGTTCGCGACACCAAGGATCGGCAGCGCCCGGCCCTCGTCTTCGAGACGGGCTGTTGGTCGTCGTTCGTCTCCGCACTCAAGGACGGGTACTTCCCCGTCTGAGCGTCGCCGAGCCCCGTCGCACTCCGATCCGTGGCGGGCTTCGCCTTGTCTGTGAGAACGCGCTCCGTCGTCGTCCAGAGCCCAGCGCGTCTATGATGAGCGACTCTGTCGAGACCCTTAGGAGAGCCGGTGACGACAATGCTTCCCGTGCTTGTCCTCACGGGGCCGCCTGGCGTCGGGAAGACCGCTCTGGCCGGGGAAATCTTCGACCAACTGGCCGCCCGGGAGATCCCGCATGCTGTCGTGGACCTGGACTGGCTGTGCGTTTCCTACCCGTTCCCCGAGGGAGACAATTTCAACGAGGAGGTGGCGCTGGCCAATCTACGCGACGTGTGGCGGAATTTCGTTGCCAAGAACGGCGCTCAGCGGCTCGTACTCGCGCGCGTGGTGGAGTCGCTCGACTACCTTGACCGGCTGCGTGAGGTCCTGCCCGACCCGCAGTTCGTGATCTGCCGGCTGACGGCCCGAACCCACACCCTCCGAGCCCGCCTGCGGGCACGCGAGTCCGGATCCTCGCAGAACGCGTTGATCAAACGCGCCGAGTACCTCGCCGCCTGGTTCGACGACAGCGGCATTGAAGATCTGGTCTTCGCCACTGATGACGTGTCGCTGCCTGACTTGGCCCGGTCCGTGCTGACCACGATCGGCTGGCTGGAGTGAAACGGAGTTTCCGCCTGTGCGGACGCTCGCGACCGCGTCAACGGCTGCCCGTTTTCCCTGCCCGTGTCATCAGCAGATAGTCCAGTTCTGCGAGGACGAGCGGCGAGACAACCTTGATCTGGGCTGCCTGGAAGGCCGCCACACCATGTGGTGACGGTCGTCCATGTGCAGGAACGTCGCGAGCATCACGGGCGGTGTCGGCGACGGCGATGGAGAGACTCAAGAGCTGAGTCCATCCCTGAGGTACTCCTCGTCCCTTGATGACAGGTCGGAGGGGCCGTCGTCGTCAAACGCCAACGCCTCCACATCACATGGCTCGGGCGGAATCACCAACGTGCCCGCAGCCCACTCCAACGCCAGGGCTTCGGGTGTACGCCCTTCGACGGCGGCGAGATCACGGATGATGTCGGCGACGGCACCGGTCACCGTGACACTGGCAGTGATCGGGGGACCGTGCTCCGGTGAAGGGGCGGTGGGCTGGTGGGCGTTGCCGGGAGCGGAGGCGCACAACTCGCCCCATCCCTTGGCGGCCTCGTTGGTGGCGAAGGGCAGCCGCCACTCCCCGGCGATCGGCGGCGGTGGCACATCGTCGCCTCGCTGGGGTGTCACGGAGCGGTCACCTCGCCGTGGTCCTCGTCGGGCAGCGGACGGGTGAGCTGAGCGGTCAGTTCGGGGTCGGCCCGGATGCGGGCGGTCGCCCGCCAGCTTGCGATGGCGGCGTGCAGGCCGCTGTGTACGTCGAGTTCGACGGCGTCACGCGTCGCGTCGATGAGGTCGTTCACGAACTGGCGGACCTTGTCTGTTGACAGGTGCCGGACCCACGGGAAGACGGATGGCAAGGCGTGCAGTACTGCTCTCTCTCCGTCCTCGCTCGCGATGAGCGCTGCCAGGAGCCGCGCGGTGACGTCGGCGGTTTCGTCCCGCTGCTCGTCGTGCCGCGCGGTCGTCAGGTAGAGGTCCTCTCCATCGCGGCGCACCACGTGGACGCGCTTGACCCGGTCCAGCGTCTCGGCTACCCGCCGTGAGTTCTTGGACAGCTCGGAGAAGGACACCGTGGGAGCGCTCATGTGATCCACGCTACTTCGGAACACATTCCGAAGTCAATGTGAGGCGGGCGAGCGTTCACCAATTCGTGAACGAGCCGTCCGGGCGCGTGAGGCGCGGCGGCTCGGGCCACCGCTCCGGGCGGGCGGCGTGGGCGGCGTCGAGGTCGATCGTCAGGCCCAGGCCGGGGGCGGTGGTGGGGAGGAGGCTGCCGTCGGACCAGGTGGGCTGGCCGGTGACGATGCCGGGGAGGAGGGTGTCGGGGCGGCGCGGCTGTTCCTGGAGGACGGGGGTGGGGGAGGCGAGGGCGAGGTGAAGGGCGGCGGCGGTGGAGACCGGGCCGAGGGGGTTGTGGAGGGCGAGGCGGATGTGGTGGGTCTCGCACCAGGCGGCGATCTTGCGGGACTCGGTGAGGCCGCCCGCGATGCAGACGTCGACGCGGGCGTGGTCGATGAGCTCTTCCTCGATGAGGGGGCGGAATTCCCACTTGGAGCTGAGCTGTTCCCCGGCCGCGAGGGGGACGGCGGTGTGGTGGCGCAGGTTGCGGTAGGACGTGAGGTTCTCGGAGCGGAGGGGGTCCTCGACGAAGAGGGGGCGGAGGGGTTCGAGTTCGCGGCACAGGCGGACGGCGTCCGGGGGGTCGAGGCGGGTGTGGACGTCGATGATCAGGTCGGTGTCGTCGCCGACGGCTTCGCGGGCGGCGGCGAAGGTGGTGACGGCCGAGCGGACCGCCTCGGTGGGGGAGAAGGGCGTGGCGGCGGGGAGGGCGAGGCGGAGGGTACGCCAGCCCGCGTCGCGCAGTTCGCGGCAGGTGGCGGCCACGTCCCTATCGGGTGGCACGTGGGTGTAGCAGGGCACGGTGTCGCGGACCCGGCCGCCGAGGAGGGTGTGGACCGGTACGCCGAGGGCCTTGCCCTTGATGTCCCACAGGGCGATGTCGATGGCGGCGATGGTGGAACAGAGTTCCCGGCCCGCCGGGAAGAATCCGCCGCGGAAGAGGAGCTGCCAGAGGTGCTCGGTGCGGAAGGGGTCTTGGCCGATGAGGAGCGGGGCGTAGTGGTCGAGCGCGGCGTAGATGGCGGCGGCGCGGCTGACGATGCCGGCCTCGCCCAGGCCCGTGATGCCCTCGTCGGTCTCGACGAGGAGGAGCAGGTGGGGGCGGTGGCCCTGGACGGGGAGGGGGCGGATGGCGGTGATCTTCATCGTGACGGGCCTAGCCGAGTTCTTCGGCGTAGTGGCAGGCCGACACCCGGCCCGGGGCCAGCTCGCGCAGCGGCGGCGGCTCGGTGCGGCAGCGGTCGCGTGCCAGCGGGCAGCGGGTGTGGAAGGGGCAGCCGGAGGGAGGGGACAGAGGGCTGGGGACCTCGCCGCGCACGGGGGTGCGCTGCCGCTTGTGCTCGGCCACGGGGTCGGGCTCGGGCACGGCGGAGAGCAGCGCGGCCGTGTAGGGGTGGAGCGGTCGCGTGCACAGGTCGTCGGCCGGTCCCTCCTCCACGACCTCGCCGAGGTACATCACGGCGATGCGGTCGCTCATGTGGCGAACGACCGCGATGTCGTGAGCGACGAAGAGGTAGGAGATGCCGAGCCGGGACTGGAGGTCGCGCAGGAGGTTGACGATCTGGGCCTGAAGGGACACGTCGAGCGCGGAGACCGGCTCGTCGAGGACGAGGAGGGAGGGCCGGACAGCCAACGCGCGGGCGAGCGCGATGCGTTGGCGCTGGCCGCCGGAGAAGTCGCGGGGGAGGCGGCTGGCCATGGCGGCGTCCAGGCCGACGAGATCGAGGAGTTCGGCGACCCGGCCCGGTATCTCCGCGGGCCGGGCGAGGCGGTGGATGCGCAGCGGCTCGGCGATGACCTGGCCGATGGTGTGGCGCGGGTTGAGGGAGGCGTAGGGGTCCTGGAAGACGAGCTGGGCGGTGCGGCGCAGGCGTCGCGGGTCCGCCCCCACGCCCTTGATGTGGATGGTGCCGCTGTCGGGTGGTTCGAGGCCCAGGATGACGCGGGTGAGCGTCGACTTGCCGCAGCCGGACTCGCCGACGAGGCCCAGCGTTTCTCCGGGGGCGAGGCGCAGGTTGACGCCGCGCAGGGCGTGGAGGGCCGGGCCCTTGCGGGCCAGCAGGCCGTGGCGGCCGACGGGGTAGCTCTTGTGGAGGGCGGTGAGGCGGAGGATGTCCGGGGTATCCGGGATGTCCTCTTTCTCGCCGGGCTTGGAGAGATCGACCGGGTGGTGGTGGGCATGGGCGAGGGAGTCGTCACCGGTGCGGGAGGGGAGGGGGTCGCCGTCGGCGGTGATCCAGCAGGAGGCGAGGTGGCCGGCCGAGTGGCGGGTCGGCGGCGGGTGCGGCTCGGTGCGGCAGCGGTCCTCGGCGAACGGGCAGCGGGGCGCGAAGGCGCAGCCGGGCAGGGGGTGGCGCAGGTCCGGGGGGCGGCCCTCGATGGTGTGGAGGGGCTGGGCGCCGTTGCCCTTCGGGGCGATGCGGGGCACGGAGCGCAGCAGGCTCCAGGTGTACGGGTGGTGGGGGTTGGCGTGGAGCTCGGCGACGGGCGCCTGTTCGACGATGCGGCCCGCGTACATGACCAACGCCCGCTCGCAGAGGCGGGATACGAGTCCCAGATTGTGGGTGATGACGAGGACGGCGGTGCCCAGCTCCTCGTTGAGGCGGGCGAAGACGTCGAGGATCTGCGCCTGGACGGTGACGTCCAGGGCGGTCGTCGGCTCGTCGGCGACGATGAGGGACGGGTCCCCGGCCAGCGCGATGGCGATCATGACGCGCTGGCGCATGCCGCCGGAGAACTGGTGCGGGTAGTCGCCCAGGCGGCGGGCGGGGTCCGGGACCTCGACGAGATCGAGGAGTTCGGCGGCGCGGCGGCGTGCGGAACGGGCGCTGTGGCCGCCGTGGGCGCGGACGGCCTCGGCGATCTGGTCGCCGATCGTCATCAGCGGGTTGAGGGAGGAGAGCGGGTCCTGGAAGACCATGCCGAGTTCGCCGCCCCGGTAGGCGCGCAGCTCGCGCTCGGACAGCTGAAGGACCTCGCGGTTCCGGTAGCGGATGGAGCCGGAGGTGATGCGGCCGGGGGAGCGGACCAGGCGGGCCAGGGAGCGGGCGGTGACGGACTTGCCGGAGCCGGACTCGCCGACGATGGCGAGGGTTTCGCCGGGGCGGACGGAGAAGTCGACGCCGCGCACGGCGCGTACCAGGCCCTCGCGGGTGGGGAACTCGACGGCCAGGTCCCGTACGTCCAGCAGTACGTCGAGCTGCGAGTCGGTCACGGCTCCTCTTTCCTTTCAGCCCCGGCGCAGGGCCGTGTTGAGTGCGTCGGCCAGCAGGTTGAGGCCGATGACGAGGCCGGTGAGCACGGCGATCGGCGCCAGCACGTACGTCTGCTGCTGCGCGAGGAATGGCAGCGCCTTCTCGATCATGCTGCCGAGCGACGGGTCGGGGGGCTGGATGCCGAAGCCGAGGATGCTCATGCCGCCCTCCAGGAAGACGGCTCCGGCCGCCGCCATCACGAAGTTGACGACGAGCGCGTCGAGGGCGTTGGGCAGGATGTGGCGGAAGAGGATGGCGGAGCGCGAGGCGCCGACGGCCCGGGCGCCCAGGACGTACTCCCGTTCCCGTTCGGTGAGGACGGCGGTGCGGGTGAGGCGGGCGGTGACCGGGATGCCGTTGATGACGATGACGATGAGGACGGTGGAGAAGCCGGCGCCGAGGAACGCGGCGAGCGCGGCGCCCAGGATCACCGTGGGAAACGCCATCTTCACGTCCAGGAGGCGCTGGATGAGGGTGTCGGCGGCCGGGTGGGTGGTGGCCAGCAGGCCGAGCGCGACGCCGATGGCCTTGCTCAGCGGCACGGCCAGCACGATGATGATCACGTCCAGCCGGATGCCGTACAGCAGGCGGGAGAACACGTCGCGGCCGAGCTCGTCGGTGCCGAACCAGTGGTCGGCGGAGGGGCCCTGGAGGGAGGCGCCGGACTCCTGGTAGAGCGGGTCGTCGGGGGCGATGAGGGGGGCGAGCAGGCCGGCGGCGATGATCAGGGAGACGATGACCAGGCCGATGGCCCCCGCGGGGGTGCGCAGCGCGCGCGTCCAGCGGCGGGTGCTCCTCTTCTCCTTGCCCGACGCCTCGCCGCTCGCCTCGCCGCTCGTCTCGCCGCCCGGCTCGTCGTCCGGCTCCTGCCGCTCCTTCCACACGCTCGTGTCGGTCATGTCGGCGCTCCCTCCAGGCGGACGCGCGGGTCGAGCGCCACGTGGATCAGGTCGGTGATCACCTGCACGGCGATGAAGACGACGACGAAGTAGACCACGAGGTCCTGGACGATGAGGTAGTCCTGGTCGTCGACGGCGTTGGCGAGCACCTGGCCCAGGCCGGGCCAGGCGAAGATCGCCTCGATGACGACGGCGCCGCCCAGCAGGTGGCCGATGCGCACGCCCAGCACGGTGACGACGGGCGGCAGCGCGGCGGGCAGCGCGTGGCGCCACAGCGCGCGCCGTGCCGACACGCCCTTGGCCAGCGCCGTCTGCACGTACTCCTCGTCGAGCTGGCGGCGTAGCTCGGTCTCCAGGAAGCGCCCCACCACCGCGCCCGAGTGCAGGCCGAGCGCGATGGCGGGCATGAGGAGGTACTGGATGCCGATCTCGGGGTCGGCGAGCAGCGGCTCGCGTCCGCCGGCGGGCAGCACGCGATAGGTGATGGCGAGGAGGAGGATGAGGAGGATGCCGACGACGTACTCGGGCATCCCGAAGATCACGGCGTTGACGACGCGGGTGAGCGCCAGGGAGGTGCGGCGGCGCGCGGTGGCGCCCGCGATGCCGAGAGCCAGGCCGGTGAGGATGGTGACCAGCAGGCTGCCGAGGGTGAGTTCGAGGGTGGGGCCGATGGTGTTGCCGAAGGTGTCGGAGATCGGGGCGCCGGAGATGTAGGACTCGCCGAGGTCGCCGGTGGCCAGGCCGCTGGCCCAGTTCCAGTACTGCACGGCGAGCGGGTCGTTCAGCCCCATGCGCTCCTCCAGCTCGGCCACCGCCGCCGGGTCGGCCTGCTCGCCGAGGATCGTGCCTGCCGGGCTGCCGGGCAGCAGGGTCGTCATCAGGAAGACGACGACCGAGGCGAGCACGATGGTGACCAGGGCCGCGGGGAGGCGGCGCAGCAGGAACGCCGTGATGCCGGCCATGTGTACTCCTCTTACTCCAGCGTCGCGTCGGCGAGGAGCAGTTCGTCCCACACGGAGTAGTCCCACTGCTTGACGCCGAGGGTGACCGTGGTGTTGGTGCCCTGCACCAGGTCGCAGCAGAACGCCTCTTCCAGCAGGAACTCCGTCAGCGCGTCGTACGCCGTGCGCTGCTCCTGCTCGCTCTCCGCTCGCAGCGCGTCCTCGGCGAGCGTCTCGTACTCGGGTGAGGAGAAGTTGAAGAGGTTGTCGGTGACCCGGTAGGGCGCGGCGGAGAAGATGAGGTTGGTGGGGGTGAGGGCGCTGTAGCCGTGCTGCGCGATGTACAGGCCCTCGTAGGTGTAGTCGCGGTTGTACTCGTCGATCTGCGCGGCGGTGAGCACCTGGATGCTGGGGCGCAGACCCGCCTCGCGGAGGTTGAACTCGACGATCTCGGCGACCTGGCTGGTTGCCCCCGCCGTCTGGAGCTTCACCTCGGCGCCGTCGGCACCCGCGTCGCGGAGCATCTGCTTGGCCCGGTCCAGGTCGCGGGCGTAGCGGTTGCCGAGTTCCTCGTTGTAGGCGGGGCTGGTGGCGGACCACGGGCTGGCGGTGGCGTTGGCCTGGCCGAGGTAGACGTCCTGCTTGATGCGCTCACGGTCGATGGCGTAGTGGATCGCCTGGCGGACGCTCTTGTCCGACAGCAGCTCGACGTTGACGTTGGCCCCGAGGTAGATGCCGCCGCTGTAGTTCTCGTACGGCGTGGCGGTGAAGCGGTCGTCGCCCTCGATCTGGCGGAGGTCCTGCGGGGTGAGGCCGGTGGCGAGGTGAAGCTGGCCCGAGCGGAGGGCCGACATCCGGGCCTCGGGCCGGGTCATGATCCGCACCAGGATGCTGTCCAGGCGCGGCCGGCCGGCGTCCCAGTAGTCCTCGTAGCGATTCAGACGCAGGCTGACGCCCTGCTGGTACTCGCCGAAGGTGAAGGGGCCGGTGCCGATGATGCCGTTGGCCAGCGACAGCGCGTCCGAGGTGGTCTCCCGGTCGAACACGACCATCAGCGACAGCATGTCGAAGAGGTTGTTGACCGGCTCGGTGAGCGCCAGCCGCACGGTGCGGCGGTCGGTCACGTCGATGCTGTCGAGCATGTTGACCAGCCAGGCGAAGGCGAACGGCGGCTGCGCCTCGCGCAGGAACTCCAGCGTGAACTTCACGTCCTCGGCCTCGAAGGCGCGGCCCGAGTGCCAGGTCACGCCGTCCCGCAGGGTGAGGGTGGTGACCCTGCCGCCCTCGCTGTCGGTCCACTCGGTGGCAAGGCGCGGCTGGACCTCGCGGGTGGTGCGGTCCAGGCGTATCAGGGTGTCGAAGACCTGCATCCGCCAGGTGGCGTTCTGCGCGGACTGGTTCATGCCGTTCTGGGCGATCAGGTCGGACGCCTGGGCCACGACGAGCTCGCCGCCCGGGCCGCCCCCGCCGCCTTCGTTCTCCTGGTCGACGGCGGACTCGCACGCGCTCGCGCCGAACAGCGCCGCCGTGCCGGCCGCGCCCCAGCGCAAAACGTTCCTCCGGCTGGCCGTGCGAAGTATGTCAGGCATGGCTGGTGATCTCCGTGTCGTGGTGCGGGTCGTGGTGCGAGTGGTGGTGCGGGTTCTCGTGCGCGTCGCGGGCGCCCCGCGGCGTGTGCTCGTCGCGCCAGCTGCGGCGGGGCCGCCAGCCGAGCAGCCGCTCGGCCCGGTCCAGGGCCCACACGGCGGCGTTGCCCGGGATGGGGCGGCGCAGCTCGGTGGCCGGGTGGTGGGTGCGCAGCAACTCCTCGGTGGGCAGCTCGCTGAGCGTGTCGGCCGCCGCCACGCCGATGACCTCGCAGCCGAGGCCGGGCGCGGTGAGCGCCGCGCGGCAGGCGGAGACGGCGTCGTCGAGGTGGAGGTAGGTCCACAGCGCCCGCTTGGCGCTGGCCGGGTCGGCCGCCACGCCGGCGACGCGGCGCCGCATCCGCTCGCCGGAGACGACGGCCGGCATGCGCAGCACGGCGACGGACAGGCCGTGGGCGCGGTGCATCATGGCGGCGGTGGCCTCGTCGGCCTGCTTGCTCAGCCCGTAGGGGTCGGCGGGGCGCAGCGGGTGGTCCTCATCCAGCGGCGCGTAGCCGGGGGAGACCTCCTCCGGGGCCCAGAAGATGCCGTACGCCGAGCCGCTGGAGGCGAGCACGGCGCGGCGTACGCCGTGGGCCGCGGCGGCGCCCAGAACGCCGAAGGTGACGCTGGTGTTGTGGCTGAAGACGACCTCGGGCCGGTGGCGGCGGGGGTCGCGGATGGCGGCCAGGTGCACGACCTGACCGATGCGTTCGGCGGCGAACAGCGCGGCCACGGCGTGCGGGTCGGCCAGCTCGGTACGGCGCCAGCGCACGCCTGTCGGCAGGCCGTCGGGCGGGCGGGAGCGGTCGGCGGCGACGACGGGCAGGCCGTCGGCGGCGAGCGAGGCGACGAGGGCGCTGCCGAGCACCCCGGCGGCGCCGGTCACGAGGATGCCGGTCTGGCGCCGCGGGCTCATCCGGCCCACTCCCCGGGCGGGCGGCCGGTGGTGCCGGTGGCGCGGGTTCCGACGGCGAAGATGCCGCCGGCGTATGGCTGTTCACGCGGGTCGCCGTCCTCGGGGCGGGCGCTGGCGGTGGTGACGAAGAGGGTGTCCAGGCCGGGGCCGCCGAAGGCGAGGCTGGTGACGCGCTTGACGGGGATCTCCACGGTGCGGTCCAGGCGGCCCTCGGGCGTGTAGCGGCGTATGGCCCAGCCCTCCCACAGGGCGGTCCACACGCAGCCGTCGGCGTCGACGGTCAGTCCGTCGGGGCGGCCGCGGTCGACGTCGGCCAGGCGGCGCCGTCGGGTGATGGCGCCGGTGGCCGGGTCGTGGTCGAAGGCGTCGATGCCGCCGGTGGGGCTGTCGTTGTAGTACAGGGTGCGGCCGTCGGGGCTCCAGTCGAGGCCGTTGGAGGTGGTGACGCCCGTGAGCATCCGGTGCACGCCGCGGTCGGGATCGAGCCGGTAGAGCGCCCCCGAGCCGGGAGTCCCTCCGCAACTCCCGGCCCAGAGGCGGCCGGTCGCGTCGCAGCCGCCGTCGTTCAGACGCCCGCCGTCCCGAGCGACCGCCACGGTCGCGACCGGTTCGCGGGCCCCGCCGTCCTCGTCGCACGCGACCAGGCTGGCCTCGGTCGCCACCACGAGTCCGCCGCCGGCCCGCAGCAGCACCGCGCCGACCCGCCCGCCCATCTCCACGTGCGTGTCCCGCCCCGTCGACGGGTCGAACGCGTGGACTTCCCCCAGGCGTACGTCCACCCAGCGCAACACGCCACTCGGGCCTCTCGCGTCCCACACCGGACCCTCCGCGATGCGGGTGCGGGCGTCGAGTGCGAGGTCAACGAGGTCAACGGCCATGCCGCGCACCGCCTCCTAGCGGTTCGGTCCGGCTGTGTCGGCTGGGTTGGTGCGTAGGTGGGTGGGGGGTCCGGCTGTCGGCTGCGGATTGACTCGGAGTTAATTCAGCCATGAAGATAATGAGGTGACAGGGCGTCGTCAAGGCGTTGAACCACAGGCGGTCCGTCACGGCGTGGCCGGGCGGGACCTGGCGTGGCCGCGGCGGCACCGGCGTTGACGCACGGGCGGCCTGATATTATTTTCTATACACAACTTATCTGCACAGGCTTATCCGGCTGTGGGGACTGGCTGGGAGTTCTTCCGTGAGGTCACATGACGTGCGGCGCCGCAACACGGCGGCCTTCGTGCGTGCGTTGGCCTCCTTCGGCCCCAAACCCCGCGGCGAGCTGGCCGCCATGCTCTCCGTCAGCCCCGGCACCGTGACCCGTATCGCCGCCGAGCTCTCCGCCGCCGGCGTGCTCCAGGAGCTGCCCAGCCAGCCCTCCTCCGACGTCGGGCGGCGCCGCGTCCCCGTCCAGCTGCGCGCCGACGGATACGCCGCCCTCGGCGTCCACATCGGCCTGCTGCAGACCACCATCGGCCTGGTCGGCCTGAGCGGCGCCGTCATCGGCGACCCGCTCGAAGTGCCCCACACCAGCGACTGCCGCCCCGGCGAGGTGCTCCGCGAGGCGGCGCGCGGCGCCGCGCGCCTGACGGGCGGTCACCCGGTCCGCGTCATCGGCACCGGCCTGTGCGCGGGCGGAGAGATCGCCGACGGCACCACGCGCTTCCACCGCATCGACACCCTCGGCTGGCGCGACGTCGACGTGGCCGCGCTCGCCGACGGGCGGCTCCCCGAGCCGCTGCTCGCCGACAGCACCCACCGCGCCCTCGCCCGCGCGGAGATGCGCTTCGGCGCCGCGCGCGGCGAGACCGACTTCGTCCACCTCTTCATCGGCAACGTCATCGGCGCCGGCGTCGTCCTCGGACCGGGCCGGCGCCGCGCCCCCGGGGACGCGCCGCCCTCCCAGCCCTCGCCGCGCCTGGCCGACGTCGCGCACCTGCCGCTGTCCCGCTCCGCGCTCGGCACCTGCGCCTGCGGGCGCCCCGCCTGCCTGACCTCGGTCGCCGGCGACCAGGCGGTCTGCGACCGCGCCACCCGCGAGGGCTTCCCCGCCACCCGCACCCTCACCAGACTCCACCGGCGGGCCCGCGAGGGCGACCGGGCCGCGGACTACCTGCTGCGCGACCGCGCCCGCGCCGTCGGCGAGGCCGTCGCCATGCTCTTCGAACTCCTCGCACCCAGCCGCGTCTTCGTCTCCGGCAGCCCGCTGGCCGTGCCCGGCCACCTGGCGGAGATCCGCGGCGAGGCGGCGCGGCGTTCGCAGGTGCGCATGGACGTGGAGCGGGTGATCGTGCCCAGCGCGCTCAACCGGCACGCCCGCGTGCTGTCCGCCGCGACCGCCGTGCTGGAGCGCTTCTACGACGACCCGGTCGGCGTCCTGGCCGCCGCGCGGCCCGCGCCTTCCCCATCCGGATCCGGAGGTACCGCATGAGCTGGCGCATCACCGACGTCCGACTCCGCCGTTTCGTGGCCACCCCCCGCTCCACCTGGATGTTCCTGGAGACCGAGACCGAGAACGGCACGACGGGCATCGGAGAGTGCTCCGACAGCGGCCAGCCGGGCCGGGTGCCGTACGCCGTCAAGCGGCTCGCGGAACGCGTTCGCGGCAGCGACGCGCTGGCGGACCGGGAGGAGCTGTGCGCCCGGCTGCGCCGGGAGTGCGCGGAACTCGCCGATCCCAAGGAGCGGTTCATGCAGCGCACCGTCATCGGCGGCCTCGACATGGCGCTCGCCGACATCGCGGCGCGTGCCGAGGGCGTGCCGCTGTGGCGGTGGCTGGGCGCCGAGCCGCGCGAGCGGGTGCCGGTCTACGCCAACATCAACCGCAGCGGGGGGCGGCGCCGCCCCGAGGCCTTCGCGGCGAAGGCGGCGGCGGCCGTCGCCGACGGCCACGAGCGGGTGAAGGTGGCGCCCTTCGACGGCCCGCCGCTGCCCGGCCGCACGATCGTCGAGACGGGCATCGCGATCGCCGCCGCCATCCGCGAGGCCATCGGCGGCGGGCCGGCGTTGATGATCGACGTCCACCACAAGCTCGACCGCGACGAGCTGGCGGCGGCGCTGCCGCGCCTGGACGAGCTGGGCATCGCCTGGCTGGAGGACGCGGTGGACGTCACCGACCCGGAGGCCGTGCGCTGGCTGGCCGCCCGCACCAAGGCGCCGCTCGCGGGGGGCGAGACGCTGCACACCCCCGAGCAGATCGACGCGGCCCTGTCCACGGGCCTGCTGCGGGTGCTGCTCCTGGACCCCAAGTACACGGCGGGCCCCACGCGGCTCGCCCGCCTCGCGGAGCGGGTGCGGGGCGTGGACGTGACCTACCACAACCCCTGCGGCCCCATCAGCACGGCGGTGTGCGCCCATCTCGCGGGCCTCCACCCGGAGTTCACGCTCCTGGAGTGGATGTACGGCGAGGACGTCGACCGCCCGCCGGTCGTCGACCCGCCGGAGCACGTCAGCGCCGCCCACCTGACGGTCCCGACGGGCCCGGGTCTCGGCGTACGCCTTGCCCCGGGGCTGCGCTGCCTGCCGGAGGACGGCGAGGAGGGGCGATGAGCGCCGTGGGGGAGCGGAGCGCCGCCGCCGGTCCCGTGGCGGCGGCCGCGAGCAGGCCGCCGGGCGCCGGGGACCTGCCGTGGACTTCCGGCGGCTCGCGGGCGTCGGCCGACGCCGCGCAGGCGGGACCTCCGACGGCGCCGGAGAGGGCCGACCGCGGCGGCTCTGCCGCCTCCCGCACCGCCATCGCGGCGGGTGCGCGGGGCGTTGCCGGGCAGGCCGGGGATGCGGTGCGCCCTGGTGGCTCACCTCGCCCGTCGGCGAACGGCCGGTCGCGGGCGGCCGCGACGGGCGGCGGCTCCGCCGCCCGGGGCGTGGCCGGTGACGCCGCCGCTCGTGCCGCCGGCGAGCCCGCCCCGGGCGACGCCGACGTCCCGCACACGGCCATCGTCACGGGGGCGCGTGGCGGCATCGGGCGGGCCGTGGTCGCCCGGCTCGTCGGCCGGGGCATACACGTCGTCGCGGTGGACGCGGCGCCGCCGCCCGAAGCCGACGCCGACGCCGAAGCCGACGCCGCCGTGGGTGCCCGCGGCCTCGGCGTCAGGGCCTACGCCGCCGCCGACGCGGCACGTCACGCGGTCCCCGGCGCGCCCGGCGGCCGGTTCGCCGACGCCGCCGAGCCCGCCGCCGGCTCCTCCGCCCGCGTCACCGCCGTCACCGCCGTCACAGGCGATATCACCGACGAGGACACCCTCGCCGCCGCATTCAACGCCGCGCCGACGCCCGTCACCTCGCTGGTGACCTGTGCGTTCACCGAGGAGCGGGCCTCGCTGCGCGAGGTCACGCGCGACGGGTTCGCGCGGACGCTCGACGTGTTGCTGACCGCGAGCTGGCAGTGGGGTGCCGCGCTTCGCGAGCGGGCAGCGGGCAGGCCCGCGGCCATCGTGCACGTCGCCAGCGTGCAGGCGTTCGGCGCCATCGAGGACAACGGCCCCTATGCCAGCGCCAAGGCGGGCCTGGTCGCGCTGACGCGCGCCATGGCCGTCGAGTGGGGACCCGACGCCATCCGGTGCAACGCGCTCGCGCCCGCGTTCGTCGCCGTGCCGCGCAACGCGGGCGTCTGGCAGGACCCTGCGCGCCTGGCGCGGATCGAGGCGCGGTACCCGCTGCGCCGCTCGCCGACCGCCGAGGACGTGGCCGCCGCCGCGTGCTTCCTGCTGTCGCCCGACGCCGCCGCGATCACCGGCGTGTGCCTGCCGGTGGACGGCGGCCTGCTCGCCGCGCTGCCGTGACCGCCGACGTCATGGCCCTCCGGGGCGTCAGCCCGGTGCTGCCCACCCCGTTCGCGCCGGACGGCGCGCTGGACCGGCGCTCCTTCGCCCGCGTCGCCGAGCACGCCTGGGGGCTGGGCGTCGCATCCGTGATGTATCCCGGCTTCGCGTCGGAGTATCGCTCCCTCAGCGAGGCGGAACGCCGGGCCCAGCTCGCCGACCTGGTGCGGGCGGCGCCGCCCGGCCGCCTCGTCATCGGTGCCGTCTCCGACCACGCCACGCGCGTCGCCGCCGAACGGGCCCGCGACTACGCCGAGCTGGGGGCCGGCGCGCTGAACATCCTCCCGCCGCACCTGGGCGATCCCCCGCGCGCGGCCGTGCTCGACCACCTCGCGGCCGTGCTGGAGGCCGCCGCGCCGCTGCCGGTCATCGTCCAGTACGTGCCGCGCGAGACCGGCACCGAGCTCACACCCGAGGAACTGGCCGCGCTCGCCCGCGAACGTGCCAACCTCGCCGCCGTCAAAGTGGAGTGCCGCCGGCCCGGGGCGTATATACGCCGTCTGCGCGAGCTCGGCCTGCCCGCCCTCGTCGGCAACGCCGGGATCGACCTGCCCGAGGCGCTGGACGCCGGGGCCGTCGGCGTGCAGCCCGGCGGCGGATTCACCGACCTCTACACGGCGTTGTGGAGCCAGTGGGGCGACGGGGGGCAGCGGCGCGGCGCCGCTCTCGCGCTGCACCGCCGCCTCGCCCGCCACCTGGAGCGCTGGTGGCCCCGGCACGGCTGGACGCTCGCCATGGCCAAGGCCATCGCATGGCGCCGCGGGCTCATCGCGAGCCCTCACTGCCGCGCGCCGGGCCCCAGCGTGCCCGCCGACCCGGGCGATGCGCACGTCGCCGAAGCCGACCGCTTCATCGCCGAGTTCGGGCTGCCCCCGCTCAATTCGACTGGCCCTCGGACATCAGCTTGAGGTCCTGGTACGCCTGGCCGTCGGGCGAGGGCGGATCGTTCAGCCAGTCCGAGCGCGCGTCGAAGAACTCCATCTCGATCACGCCGAGCGCTGCCAGCTCGTCCATCACGCCCCGCACACCCTCGATACACGCCGCCCGGTGCTCGTCGGTGCCGCGCGCGTCCGTGCCGCCCGTGGTGTTGAGGTCGCACCCGTACTCCGCGATGAGGATCGGCTTGGAGGCGAAGTTCTGCTGGGTCGTGGAGTTGTCCACCAGCCACTGGGTGCGGCTGAGCATCTTCTCGGCCAGGCGTTCTGGCGCCTCGTCCTTTCGGATGTACGGATCGTGGCCGACGATGTCGACCACGTCGTTGCCGGGCCACAGCTCGGCATACAGCGACCGCCACTGCTCGTATCCCTGGAGCACCCAGACGAGCTTGACGTTGTCGGCGCCGACGCGCTCGCGCGAGTCGGCCACCCGCTGCCACAGGCCCCGGAAGTCGGCGGTCGTGAAGCCCGAACCGGCGGTGTTGACCACCTTGTTCTCCGGCTCGATCTCGATGGACAGCCAGCAGTCGGGGCCGCAGTGGTTCTTCAGGTCGGTCATGACCTGGTCGATGGTGTCGTCGTACGCCCCCGAGGCGGTGTACGCCCAGTCCTCGCCCGCGGGGCGGGGTTTCCAGGAGATGTGCAGGGGCTGGCCGCTCTCCGCCGCGGCGATCTCCTGGTCGGTCATCGGGGGCGGGTCCTCCGGCGCGTGGTAGTTGCGCCAGTGACCGGCGAAGTTGCCGTAGGTCTCCTCGGCCGCCTCCATGCGCGCCAGCCAGCCCTCGGGTTCGGTGTTGTCGCCGGGGTGGTGGTTGCGCCAGTGGCCGAGTTCGGGGAGGGGCGCCTGGCTCGTCGCCGGGCCCGGCGCGGCGTCTAACGCCGCTTCCGAGCCCGCCGAGGGCGTGGCTCCGCCTCCCAGCACGGCGACCACGACGGCCACGACGGCCGCCGCCCTCGTCCGTGGATGGGTCCGCATCGTCTCTGCTCTCCTCCCAGTGGATGGATTAGCTTCAGAGGGGAGATAATCTGATTATTACCTTCACAGTGAAGTTAATGCCTCCGACCGGCCACGGGTGTGCGGCCGACCCGTGCCGTGGTCCGGCTCCGCCCCTGTTGAGGTGTGGTTGACGTCGGCCGTCGGAGTCTGATTAATTTCACTCAGCAGAAATGTCTCGCTACCCGAGGCAACACAAAGCAACATCACGCAACACCCCGCAGCCAGACGGATGGCCGAGAAAGGACGGGTGGCATGCGGAACAGGAGCGCAGTCTCGCCTGCACGCGCGGCGACGACTCCGGACGTGCGGCGTCACAACGTGGCCGCGCTGCTGCGCGTGTTGCTGGAGAGCGGACCGACGCCCCGGATCGACCTCGCGCGCCGCCTGGCGCTGAGCTCCGGGGCGACGACCCGGATCACCGCCGACCTCACCCGCGCCGGGGTCCTGGAGGAACTGCCCTCCGTGCCCTCCCACGAGGCCGGGCGCCCGCGCGTGCCGCTCGACCTGGCCGCCGGCCGCTTCCACGCCGTCGGCATCCACGTCGGCCTGCGCCGCACCACCATCGGCCTGGTCGACCTGCGCGGCCGCCTGGTGGGGGAGACCGTGCGCATCCCGCACGACGGCCAGCTCGACCCCGCCGTCGTCGTCGGCGAGGCCGGCGACCACGTGGCCCGGCTGGTCAAGGGCACCTCGGCCCGCATCATCGGCACCGGCTTCGCGACCGGCGGCCGGGTCGACTCCACCACCGGCACCATCCGCGAACACGACGTGCTGGGCTGGGTCGACGCCGACATCCCCGCCCTGGCCGCCGACCGCTTCCCCGGCCTGCTCCTCGTCGAGTCCACCCAACGCGCCCTGTGCCGGGCCGAGATGTGGTTCGGCGCCGACCGCGAGCTGCGCGACTTCGTGCTGCTCTTCGTCGGCAACGCCATCGGCGCCGGCATCGTCATCGGCCGCAGCCTCCACCACGGCCAGGGCGACGGCGCCGGCCAGATAGCCCACCTGCCGCTCTCACGCCCCGCCCAGATGCCCTGCGAGTGCGGGCGCAACGGCTGCCTCATGTCCGTCGCCGGCGACCGCGCCGTGCTCTACCGCGCCGTCCGCGAGGGGCTGCTGGCGGAGGGCCAGACCGTCCACGACCTCGTCGCCCTGGCCGACGCCGGGGACGCCGTCGCCGACTACCTCCTGCGCGACCGCGCCCGCGCACTCGGCGAGGCCGTCGCCATCGTCATCGACCTCCTCACGCCCGACCAGGTCATCCTCTTCGGCACCCCGCTGCTGGCCCCCGCCCACCTCGCCGAGATCCGCGCCGAGGCGCTGCGCTGGGCCGGCCGCGACGTCGACGTCGAGGCCATGATCCGGCCCAGCACCCTCGGCGACAGCGCCCCCGTCGTCTCCGCCGCCACCTGCGTCCTCGACCGCTTCTACGCCGACCCCTTCGCCCACCTCAACCCGGCGTAGCGGGCCGGCGGTTCAGCCGTTCATGGCGGTCAGCAGCACCGACAGGTCGTCCACCATCTCCTCCTCGGTCAGCGCCCGGGTGCTGAAGTCGCCCGCGTCGAAGAAGCCGCTGCCGTAATCGTCCGCCTCGTAGAGCATCGAGCCCGCGTCACAACACGCCCTGTAGATACATAATGTAGAATCCGCTGCCATGCTCGAGCTCGACTCCCTCCCGCCGCTGGCCCCCGCCGGCAGCCTCGTCGACCGCATCCACGAGGCCCTGGGCACCGCCATCCTCAGCGGCGGGCTCGACCCGGGCACCCGGCTGCGCGAGATCCCGCTCGCCAAGCACTTCGGCGTCTCCACCACCCCCCTCCGCGAGGCCCTGCGCCGCCTCGACTTCGAGGGGCTGATCGACCTTCACCCCCGGCGCGGCGCCGTCGTCGTCGACCTCGACCCCGCCACCGTGGCCCAGCTGTACGAGATCCGCGCCATCCTGGAGACCGGCGCCGTCCGCCGCGCCGCCGAGGCGGGGCCCCGGGAGGCGGACCTGGCCCCGCTGCGGGCGCTGATGACTGAGGCGAGCCACGTGCTCCACGAGCCGACCCAGGTGGCGTTCAACCAGATCGACGTGCGGCTGCACCGCGCCCTCAACGAGCTGTCCGGCAACCCGGAGCTCGCCGCCCTCGCCGAGCGCACCCACCGCCGCATCCAGGCCGTCCGCGTCCGCTGCGCCGTCCACCTCCCCGGCCGCCCCGCGCTCTCCCACGCCCAGCACCAGGCCGTCATCGACGCGGTGCGCGACGGCGACCCCGACCGGGCCGAGACCGCCGTGCGCGAGCACGTCGAGTCGGTCAAGTCCAGCGTCCTCCAGGTGCTCTCACGCGCCTGACTCCGACGCCCGACGACCCGGCACCACGGCCACCGACTGGTGCGCCAGGAACGGCGCGAGCCCCACGGCGCCCCCCTCGTAGCCGATCCCGCTGTCGCCCCGCCCCCCGAAGGGCACCTCGGGCGTGGCCGGCGTCGCGATGTTGACCCCCGCGATCCCCACGTCCATCCGCGCCAGCAGATCCGCCCCCGACGTCGCGTCCCCGGTGCACACATACGCCGCCAGCCCATGCGCCGTCCCGTCCGCGTCCGCCAGCGGCTCCGCGACGTCGGCGAAGGAACGCACCATCGCCACCGGCCCGAAGATCTCCCGCCGCCACTCCGGCGCCGCCGCCGGCGGGTCGATCACCAGCGTCGGCGGCACCCACGCCCCCGGCCCGCCCGGCGCCTCCCCCCGGTGCACCTGCGCCCCCGCGTCCGCCAGCGCGCCCACGGCCGCCTCCAGGCGCACCGCCTCCTCGCGCGTCCGCACGGGCCCCAGCGCGCTGCCCTCGTCCAGCGGGTCGCCCACGACCAGCGCCGAGACCCGCTTCCGCAGCCGTGCCAGGAACGCCTCGCGCACCGTCTCGTGGACCCACACGTTGTTCGCGGCGATGCACGAGGCGCCGTTGTTGCGGAACTTCGCCACCATCAGCGTGTCGGCGGCGTGGTCGACGTCCGCGTCCGGCAGCACCAGGAACGGCGCCCGCCCGCCCAGTTCCATCACCACCGGCGTCAGCGCCGCGCCCGCCTCTCGCGCGAGGGCCCGTCCGGCCGCGGTCGAGCCGGTGAAGTGCAGCAGCCGCACCCGCCGGTCGGCCAGCCACGCCCCCACCACGACCGGCCCGTCCCCGGCGACCGTGGCCAGCAGCCCCTCGGGCAGCTCGGACCGGCACAGCTCGGCGAACGCCCGGCTGGACAGCAGCGACAGCTCCGAGGGCTTGAAGACGACGCCGCACCCGGCCGCCAGCGCGGGCGCGATCTTCCGCGCCGGGATGGAGACCGGGAAGTTCCACGGCGTCACCACGGCGGCCACGCCCACCGGTTCGCCGCGCACCAGGTGGCGTATGCCCTCGCGCACCGCCAGCGCCCGGTCGGCGAGCGTGGCGTGCGCCAGGTCGGCGTAGTAGTCGAAGTAGTCGGCGGAGAGGGCGAGTTCGGCCAGCGCCTCGCGGTGGCACTTGCCCGTCTCGCGGGCCACGGTCTCGGCCAGGCCCCGGCCCTCCTCGGACCGCAGCCGGGCGGCGATCGCGCGCAGCCGGGCCGAACGCCGGGGGACCGGCAGCCCGCGCCAGGACGCCATGGCCCCGGCCGCCGCCTCGACGGCCGTCGCCGCGTCCCGCTCGGTTCCGGCGGCGACGCGCGCCATCTCCTTGCCGGTGGCCGGCTCCACCACGGCGAAGGCCTCGCCGCTCCTCACGTTGGCCATCCCTGCGGCCATTCCTGCCCTCCCATCCGAGCGTGCGGACAATGCATAATGCGTAAGATTCCAGAGATCGGGAGGATGCGCCATGCCGTTGCCGGACGTCCTGATCATCTACCGGGGCCTCACACCCGACGCGGTGTGCGAGGCCACCGAGGCGCTGCTGGGGGAGGGCCTGACCGCCTTCGAGGTCACGCTCGACACCCCGAACGCCCTCGACGCCATCGCCGCGCTCGCCGACCGCTTCGCCGACTCCGTCCACGTGGGCGCGGGCACGGTCCGTGCCGTGGCCGACGTGAAGAACGCCGCCGCCGCGGGCGCCACCTTCCTGCTCTCCCCCCACCTCGACCCGGACGTGGTCGCCGCGACCAAGGACGCCGGACTCACCTCCGTGCCCGGGGCGTTCACCCCCACCGAGGCGGTCCGGGCGCGCGCCGCCGGGGCGGACCTCGTCAAGATCTTCCCCATCGGGCCCGTCGGCGCCTCCTACATACGCCAGCTCCGCCAGCCCCTCCCCGACATCCCGCTGCTGGCCACGGGCGGCGTCACCGCCGCCCTCGGCCGCCAGTGCCTGCGCGCCGGCTGCGCGGGCGTCGGCGTCGGCGTCGGCCTCATCGACCCCACCGCCGTCAGCGAACGCCACTGGCCCAGCCTGGCCGCCAGCGCCCGCCGCTACCTCGCCGTCCTCCGGCAGGGCTGACAGCGCTCGCCCGCCTCACGCCTCCCGCTCCTCTCGCCCCCCGCCCCCCGCCAGCCGGGCTACGTCTCCCGCATCATCCGGTGCAGCAACTCCCTGCTCGGGCCCGGCTCTTCCGCCTGCACCGCCAGCTGGTTCATCAGGTGCAGGTACCGCTCGACCTCCGCCGGCCGCGTCGGATACACGGCGTTGGTCAGCTGCTCCAGGAACACCACGTCCGGGAAGGCGCCGCCCGGCAGCCGCACGATGCTGACGGGCCCGCCCGCCGCCGCGTGCCCGCCGGCGTGAAACGGCATCACCTGGATCGTCACGTGCGGCAGCTCGCTCATCGCCACGAGGTGCGCGAGTTGCCGGCGCAGCGTGGCCAGGCCGCCGACCGGCCGCCGCAGCGCCGCCTCGTCGATCACCGCCCACAGCCGGGCCGGACGCTCCCTGTGCAGGATCCGCTGCCGCGCCAGCCGCAGCTCCGTGCGCCGCGCCACCCGGCGTTCCCACCCCGGGGCCGCGAACCCCTCGCGGATCCGGCCGAGGCGTATGACGGCACGCGCGTAGTCGGCGGTCTGGAGCAGGCCCGGCACGAACTGCACCTCGTACCCCCGGATCACCCTCGCCGCCTGCTCCACCCCCAGATACGTCTCGAACCACGACGGCACCACGTCGGCGTACGCCTGCCACCACACCGGCACGTTGGCCTGCTCCGCGAGGGCCAGCAGCGTGGCCCGCTCCGCCTCGTCGGTGACGCCGTACCCCGTCAGCAGGTCCGCCACGTCGCGCGCCTTGCACCCCGTGCGGCCGCGCTCCAGGCGGCTCATCTTCGACTCCGAGGCCCGGATCGCCCAGGCCGCCTCCGCCCGGCTCATGCCGCACGCCTCCCGCAGCTCCCGCAGCCGCGCCCCCAGTATGAGCCTGGGCACCGCGGGCCCCGCACCCGCGCCCGCCCCTGCGCTCGCTCCGGTGTCGGTCCGCCGGCGTTCGGTGGTCCCGGCGGAAGTACGGCTCGTCGCCTCGATGGCTCCCATGTCTCAACTGCCTGCCTGTGTGTGCGGGTGGTGCGGGTGGTGCGGGGTGCTTCGGGGTGCTTCGGGTGGCGCGAGCGGCTGGCTGTGACGCGCGGTCAGGGCTTGCGGCCCACCGCGCAGAGCACGTCCACGTCGGCGGGCTCGCCGAACGCCGCCGCCTCGGGCCGCCAGCGGCTGCACATGACGAACCCGGGCTCGACCAGCTCGAGCCCGTCGAAGAAGCGTCTGATCTGTGCGCCCGGCCGCAGCTTGTAGGGGATGGCGCCGGTGTCGTCGTATCCCTGCTGGGCCTCCTCGAACGCCGGGCTGAAGTCGCGGGTCCCGTCGTAGAGCGCCAGGTAGCTCCCGGAGGGCAGCGGCGCCAGCAGCCGCCCCGCGATCGACAGCGCCTCGTCGTCGTCGGAGACGTGCCCCATGATGCCCATCAGCATCAACGCCACGGGCCGGCCGAAGTCCAGCCGCTCGCCGACCTGGGCGAGAACGCGCTCCGGCTCGCGCACGTCGGCGTCGATGTAGTGCGTGGCGCCCTCGGGGGTGGAGGTCAGCAGCGCGCGGGCGTGCGTGAGCACCAGCGGATCGTTGTCCACGTACACGACGTGGGCGTCGGGGGCGACGCGCTGCGCCACCTCGTGGGTGTTGTCGACGGTCGGCAGGCCGGTGCCGATGTCGAGGAACTGCCGGATGCCCGCCTCGCCCGCCAGGAAGCGCACGGCCCGCGTCAGGAACACCCGGGAGGCGCGGGCCGCGTCGATGATGCCGGGGAACGCCGCCACGTACGCGTCGCCCGCCTCCCGGTCGACGGCGTAGTTGTCGCGCCCGCCCAGCCAGTAGTTGTAGATGCGGGCCGAGTGCGGCACCGAGGTGTCGATCTCGACGGGCGCCTCCCCGCCTGATCCGCCCGATCCGTCCGCGACGACGACGCCATCCTCGGTCACCGGTCAACTCCCCTCGGTAGCTCGCCCTCCCAACGTAAGCCGCCGAGGCGTAACCCACAAGCGACCCTGGGTTGACAGGGCAACCGACTGGTCAACCAACTGGTCAACCGAATGGTCAGCCGCCAGGTCAGACGCCGGTGACTACCCGTCCACCCCGGTCGCCCCGTCGATCTGCTCGCGCAGGATGTCGGCGTGCCCCGCGTGCCGCGCCGTCTCCTCGATCATGTGGACGTAGATCCAGCGCAGCGAGACCCGGCCAAGCCGCGGGTGCGGCACGGACTCGTCGAGGGCGGAACCGGCCGCGATGCGGCGCGACTCCTCGCACGCGCGCTCGTACTCCGCCACCAGCGCCGGCACCGTCTCGTCCTCGCCCAGCTCCCAGCTGTCCTCCCGGCCCCCGACGTGCCCACCGATCTCGGCGTCCGAACGCCCCGCCCACCGCCGCTGGAACCAGCCGCGCTCCACGCCCGTCGCGTGCTTCACCAGCCCCGCCAGCGTCGTCATCGACGGCACCAGCCGCCGCCGGGCGTCCGCCTCGGACAGCCCCGACGCCTTGCGGACGAGCACCCCCCGGTAGAAGTCGAGAAACGCCTCCAGCACCTCGCGCTCGCCGCCCGTGCCGGCCAACTCGTCGGGCGCGAGCGGCGGATCGGGCTGTGGTTCGACCGACATGCCGACGATCGTAGAACGCCCCGCGCCGCGCCGCCGCTTCGCCCCTCTCGACACCGTCGTCTCCAGACCGTCCTCTCCAGGCCGTCCTTAAGGCCGCCTAACGCCGCCCTCCCCGGAATTCTCGTGCGCCGGATCGGGCCGTAGATTCGGCCGAAACCAAAGCTTCGATCACGTTTGATCAAAGGGGACATGGCGATGGAGCTTTCACGGAGAACACTCATCCGCCGCAGCGGTCAGGCGGCGGCCGGTGCCGGAGCCCTGTGGGTGGGCGGCTCGTTAGCCGGCCTCGCCTCCGATGCCTCGGACGCCACCGAGGCCACCGAAGGCGACACCCGGAGCATCACCGTCAGCGAGGCCACCAACGCCTCCGCCGCCCTCTCCCCGGACGGCCGGACCATCGTTCTCGACCTCCTCAACCTGCTGTGGACCCTCCCCGCCCGGGGCGGCGAAGCCAGCCGCCTGACCGGCATCGACCAGGAGGCGTCCGAGCCCGACTTCTCACCCGACGGCCGCCACGTGGTCTACCAGTCCTACGCCGACGGCAACTTCCACCTCTGGCTCGCGAACGCCGATGGCACAGGAGCCCGGCAGCTCACCGAGGGCAGCGCCGACCACCGCGAGCCCCGCTTCTCCCCGGACGGCAGGCGGATCGCCTACGCGGCCGAGACGGACGGGCGCTACGCCATCCACGTGCTCGACCTCGACACCGGCGAGAGCGGGATCTGGGCTCCCGGCACGGACGCCACCGCCGAGGCCACCACCCAGGAGGCGCAGCCCTTCTGGCACCCCGACGGCGACGCCATCGTCTTCACCAGCGGCCAGGGCGACGCCCCGCAGAGCATCGTGAGGGCCGACGCCGACGGCACCCGCACCACGCTCGTCACCGTCACCGAGGGCCGCGTCGCGGGCCCGTCGCTCTCACCCGACGGCGCGAGGCTGGCGTACGTCCACCTCACCTCCTCGGCCGCCAACCTCGTCGTGGACGGGGAGACCATCTCCGACGACGGCGAGGAGGTCTTCCCCTTCGCCGCGCGCTGGGCCGCCGGCGACGAGGTGCTCTACACGGCCGACGGGAAGATCCGGCGGCGCACACTGACGGCCACCTCCGGCGCCAACCCCGGCGCCAACCCCGGCGCCACCCCCGGCGCCGCCGCCGTCGCGGACGTCCCCTTCACCGCCCACATCACCGTGCCGCGCGTCCCCGAGCGGCCGGCCGCGCGGGACTTCGACTCCACCGCGCCGCGCCCGGTCAAGGGCATCCTCAGCCCGTCGCTGTCGCCCGACGGCCGCCGGATCGCCTTCGCCGCGCTCGGCGACATCTGGGTCGGCCGCATCGGCTCCACGCCCAGGGCCGTTGTCTCCGACGGGAACGTCAACGGCGACCCCGCCTGGCACCCCGACGGGACCAGCCTGGTGTACGTCAGCGACCGCGGCGGCGGCGCCTCCGACCTGTGGATCCACGACCTCGACAGCGGCGAGGACCGGCGCCTGACTGACCTTCAGGGCCAGGTGTCCGCACCGGTCTTCAGCCCCGACGGCACGACCGTCGCCTTCAGCTTCTGGTCCGCGTACGTGTACACCGTCGACGTCGCCTCCGGCGCCGTGCGCGAAGTGAACCTGGTGTCCAGCGGGATCGGAAGGACCACCTTCTCCGCCGACGGCACCAAGCTGTCCTGCGCCGCCCTGGTGCCCGCCACGCCCCGCTACCGGGAGGGCGTCAACCGCGTCCTGACCATCGACCTCGCCAGCGGCGAGACCCACTACGACGAGCCGGCGCCGGGAAGGTCCCTCGCCAACCGCATCGACGCCGGCCCCGTCCACTCTCCCGACGGCCGGCACACCGCGTACGTCGTCGGCGGCACCCTGCACCTCAGCGCCCTCGACGCCGCCGGGCGGCCGACCGGCCCCGCCCGTCAGCTGAACGCCGAGACCGCCGACTCCCCGAGCTGGAGCGCCGACTCCCGCTCCCTGCTCTACCTCTCCGACGGCCGGCTGCGCCTCGCCGACGCGCGCACCGGCCGCGCCACTACGGTCCGGACCGGGCTGACCTGGCGCCAGGCCCGGCCCACCGGCCGCACCGTCGTGCAGGTGGGGGCGCTGTGGGACGGCACCGGCGAGTCCCTGCGGCAGGACGTGGACATCGTCATCGAGGGCAACCGGATCGAGCAGGTCGTGGCGCGCGGCGCCGTCGCCGGCGACCGCACCGTCGACGCCCGCGACCTGACGGCGATGCCCGGCATGATCGCCCTCCACGAACACGCCCCCTGGCAGCGGGCCGAGACCATGCGGCTGTGGCTGGCGTTCGGCGTGACCACGCTGCGCTCGCCCGGCGGCGCGCACTACGCGTCGGTCGAGGCCAAGGAGGCCATCGACTCCGGACGCCGCACGGGCCCCCGCCTCTTCGTCGGCGGCGACGCGCTCGAAGGCACCCGCACCTACTACGGCGTCGGACGCCCCACGACGAGCGAGGAGGAGGTGGAGCGCGAGGTGGCCAAGGCGGCGGCGCTCGGCCACGACCTGCTCAAGACCTACGTGCGGCTGCCGTACGCCCTCCAGCGCGCGGGCGTTCAGGCGGCCCACCGCGCCGGACTGCCCGTCACCTCCCACTATCTCTTCGGCCCGCTCGGCTTCGGCGCCGACGGCGTGGAACACATCGGCGGCACCAGCCGCTACGGCCGCCGCCAGAAGGAGACCCACCTCGGCCACACCTACCAGGACGTGACCGAGCCGCTCGCCGCCTCCGGCATGGTCTTCACGCCGACGCTCGCCCTGTCCGGCGCCGGCCTGTCCAGCACCGGCCCCGCGCTGTACCGGCACGCTCAGTGGGCGGTCGACGACCCGCGGCTGACCTCGCTGATGAGCGCGGCGGAGTACCAGCAGTTCAGCACGGCCGTGGCCGACGCGCAGGCGACCGAGCCGACCGACGCGCTGGCGTTCGCCGCCCGGCAGGGCGCGACGATGCGCGCGCTGCTGCAGGCCGGGGCGCGGGTGGGGGCCGGCACCGACAGCCCGCTGGTGCCGCAGGCCATCTACTACCACCTGAACCTCCAGATGATGGTGCGGTACGGCGCCAGCCCGTACCTGACGCTGCGCGCCGCCACGGTGACGGGCGCGCGGGCGGTCGGCATGAGCGGCCACCTGGGCACGGTGGAGCCGGGCAGGCTCGCCGACCTGGTGCTGGTGGAGGGCGACCCGCTGAGCGACATCAACGCCGCCGCCGCGGTACGCCAGGTGGTGTGCGGCGGAGTCGTGCACACGGTGGACGAGCTGGTGGCCGGGGGGTCGTCACCGGAGGCGCGGGCCGCCGCCGCCACGACCACGACCACGTGGGCCGAGCCCGTGCCGCGAGGTCCGGCCCGCGAACGGTACTGGTGGCACCGCGAGGAGCATGCGCACGACACCTGCTGCTGACCCGCTGCTGAGAGCCCCGGGCCCGGCCGGTCTCAGGACGTTTCCCCCAGCGTCTTGAGGCGGGCCGGGCCCCGGTGCTAGCGTCCCTCCCCAATCGAACCGGTTCGACGAGCGGTCCGGGCGGCGCGGTGAGGTGGAGGCGGAGGCGGCATGGTGACCATCGGCGACGTGGCACGGGCCGCCGGCGTCTCCCGTTCCACGGTCTCCTACGCCCTCTCCGGCAAGCGCGCGATCTCCGACGAGACGCGGCGGCGCATCGACGACGCCATCCGGAACCTCGGCTTCACCCCGCACGCCGGGGCCCAGGCGCTGGCCACCTCCCGGACCAAGGTCGTCGGCCTCATGCTCCGCTTCCACGAGGACGAGTTCGCCCCGGCGATGCTCCAGTACGTGCTGCCGGTCTCCGACACCGCCCGCGAGCTCGGCTACGACATCCTCATGGTCACCGACGCCGACGGCGCCGCCGCGCTGCGCAGGATCACCGGCGCGGGCAAGGTCGACGGCCTGGTGCTCCTCGACGTGACCCACGACGACCCGCGGGTGGCGGCGCTGCGCGGGGCCCGGGAGCCGGGCGTGCTCATCGGCCTGCCCTCCGACACCGAGGGCGTGGACGTCTTCGACCTGGACTTCGCCGCGGCGGCCCGCACCCTCGTGAACCACCTCCATGCGCTCGGGCACCGCGAGACCATCCTCGTCACGCCGCCCGAGGACGTCTTCTCCCGCGGCGCGCCCTACAGCTGGCGCTTCCGCGACGCCGTGGTGGGGCACGCGCGGACGCTGGGCATGACGGTCCACGCGCACTACGGCGAGGCGCGGCAGCCGGGGATCGCGCACAGCCTGCACGCGATCCTCGACGCCCACCCCGGGGCGACGGCAATGGTCGTGCACAACGACGGCTCGGTCGCGGCGTTGCCCATGGTGCTGCACGAGCACGGCGTGCGCGTGCCGCACGACCTGTCCGTCGTCAGCCTCTACTCGCACGACTTCGGCCGGACGTTCGCACTGCCCTACACCGCTGTGGAGACCTCGCCCGACGAACTCGGACGGCTCGCCGTGGACCTGCTGGTGCGGCGGATGGCCGGGGGCCGGGCGGAGGGCGAACGCCTCGGCCCGCCCGGGGTGAACCTCATCCCGCCACGCCTGACCGACCGGGGCAGCACCGGCCCGGCGTAGGGCAAGGCACGACACAACAAGAGACACCACCAGAGTCACGCTGGACGGCACGCGCCCACTTGTCGAACCGGTTCGACAGTTCGACGGCCAGCACTGCATTCATACCGGCGTTCAGAGAGGAACACGGCCATGGCAGGGACGAGAACGACAAGCACCGCGGCGGCCATCGCGATGACCGCCCTGGTCGCCGTGGGAGCGACCGCCTGCGGCGGCTCCGGCTCCGGCGGCGACGCGGACAGCGGCACGTACACCTTCTGGGACCCCTACCCGCAGTTCGACGAGGGCTCCGAGTGGGCCCGCCTGGTCAGCGACTGCGGCGAACGCGCCGGCGTCACCGTCGAGCGCACCGCCTACGACACCTCCGACCTCGCCAACCGCGCGCTGCTGGCCGGCCAGCAGGGCAACTCTCCCGACGTCATGCTCGTCGACAACCCCGTGGTCTCCACCCTCGCCGAGGCCGGCATCCTCAACACGACCGAGGACCTGGACCTGGACACCTCCGGCTACGAGCAGAACATCCTCGCCGCCGGCCAGGTGGGCGGCGACACCTTCGGCGTCCCGATCGGCGCCAACACCCTGGCCCTCTACTACAACGCCGAGGTGCTCGACGACGCGGGCGTGGACCCCGCCTCCGTCACCGACTGGGACTCCCTGACCGCCGCCCTCGAACAGGTCACGGACGCCGGCCACAAGGGCATCACCTTCTCCGCCATCGGCACCGAGGAGGGCACCTTCCAGTTCCTGCCGTGGTTCTGGGGCGCCGGCGCCGACCTGCGCGAGATCGACTCCGACGCCGCCGTGGCCGCCGTGGCCCTGTGGCAGGACTGGCTCGACCGCGGCTTCGCGCCCAACTCGGTCATCAACAACACCCAGACCACGAGCTGGCAGGAGTTCGCCACCGGCGACTACGCCTTCGCCGAGAACGGCACCTGGCAGCTGGCCAACGCCGAGGACGCCGGCTTCGACTACGGCGTCATCACCATCCCCGCCCGCGACGGCGGCGCCGCCCCCGTCCCGACCGGCGGCGAGTTCCTCACCGTCCCCGTCCAGACCGACAGCGCCCGCTACGACGTCTCCACCCGCATCGTCAACTGCCTCACCCGCGAGGACAACCTCCTGGCCACCGACACCACCCTCTCCTACATAGCCCCCGTCGCCGCCGTGCAGGACCGGCAGCGGACGGACGACGCCGCGCTCGAGCCGTGGGTCGAGGCCGTCGGCTCCGCCAAGGGGCGCACCAGCGACGACCTCGGCACGGACTACCCGGTCATCTCCGAACAGCTCTGGACCGCGGTCAACAGCGCCCTGTCGGGCGCGCAGGACGCGCGGGGCGCGCTCGGCGCCGCGCAGGAGGCGGCCGCCGCGGACACCGCAGGCGAGTAGACCGGAACAGCCGGAGTGACCGACATGGCCAGCGCACCCACCGTCAGCAAGCGCGGCGCGCCACCCGCCGCCCCGCCCGCCGGGCCGCGGGGCCGGCGGCGGCGCCACCTGCCGCCCCAGGCCGTCGCCTGGTGCTTCCTCGCCCCGCTCGTCCTCTACCTCCTGGCGTTCTACGCCTACCCCCTCTACCGCAACGTCGAGCTGTCCCTGAAGGACTACACGGTGGCGTCGTTCGTCCAGAACAACGCCCCCTTCGTCGGACTCGACAACTACGCCGAGATCCTCGACAGCCCCACCTTCGGCCCGGCCCTGCGCAACACCCTCCTCTTCACCTTCGTCTCCCTCGCCTTCCAGTACGCCATCGGCCTGGCACTGGCGGTCTTCTTCCACCAGCACTTCCGCCTGTCCGCCACCCTCCGCGCCCTCTTCCTCGTCCCCTGGCTGCTGCCGCTGATCGTCTCCGCCTCCACCTGGTCGTGGATGCTCAACAGCGAGTCCGGCGTGGTCAACGCCGCGCTGGAGGCGTTCGGCATCGGCCAGATCAACTGGCTGACCTCCCCCGACTGGTCGCTGGCCGCCGTCACCCTCGCCAACATCTGGATCGGCATCCCGTTCAACCTGGTGATCCTCTACAGCGGCCTGCAGACCATCCCCGCCGAACTCCACGAGGCCGCCGCGCTCGACGGCGCCACCGCCTGGCAGAGGTTCTGGCGCATCACCTTCCCGCTGCTGCGCCCGGTCTCCGCCATCACCCTCCTCCTCGGCCTCGTCTACACCCTGAAGGTCTTCGACATCATCTGGATCATGACCCGGGGCGGCCCCGGCGACTCCTCCACCACCCTGGCCACCTGGGCGTACGACGAGGGCTTCGGCTCCCTCGTGCCCCACTTCGGCCCGGCCGCCGCCGTCGCCAACGTCCTGATCCTTCTCGCCCTGGCCTTCGGGCTGCTGTATATCCGCACACAGCGCCGGCAGGAGGTGTGGTCATGAAGCAGATGAAGCAGATGAAGCGGAAGAAGCGGAAGACCACCCGGTGGAAGACGGCCGCCGGCCTCGCCCTGACCGCCGTGATGCTCTTCCCCGTCTACTGGATGGTCAACGTCTCCCTCACCCGCCCCGAGGACATGCGCCGGGAGACGCCGCACCTCCTGCCGCTCGACCCCACCTTCGAGGGCTACGACGCGGTGCTCCGCGACCAGCTGCCCTACCTGCGCACCAGCCTCCTCATCGGCCTGGGCACCGTCGCCCTCACCCTCGTCATCGCCGCGCCCGCCGCGTACGCCCTGGCGCGGCTCCGTCCCCGCGGCGGCGGCCTGCTCTCCTTCGTCCTCCTCGTCGCCCAGATGATCCCCGGGATCATCATGGCGATGGGCTTCTACGCCATCTTCCTCAACCTCGACATGCTCAACACCTGGTGGGGCCTGGTGATCGCCGACTCCACCATCGCGGTGCCGTTCGGGGTGCTGATCTACGCCGCGTTCATGGCCGGCATCCCCGAGGAGCTGATCGCCGCCGCCCGCATCGACGGCGCCGGGCCGTGGCGCGTCTTCCGCTCCGTGGTGCTTCCCGTCAGCCGCAACGCCACCGTCACCGTCTCGCTCTTCGCCTTCCTGTGGGCGTGGTCGGACTTCATCTTCGCCAGCACCCTCGACGGCGGCGGCGAGCAGCAGCCCATCACCCTCGGCATCTACCGCTACATCGGCAACAACAACCAGGAGTGGAACGCGATCATGGCCACCGCCGTCGTCGCCTCGATCCCCGCCGCCATCCTGCTGGTCATCGCCCAGCGCTACGTCGCCGCCGGCGTCACGGCCGGCGCCGTCAAGAACTGACACAGCATCAGAGGAGAGAGACACCACACGTGGTCACCTTCCGCACCCCCGGCGGCGCGCTTGAGGTCCGTCACCGCCACGAGGTCCTGCGCATCGAGCCGTGGGGCACCGACAGCGTCCGCGTCCGCGCCGCCCAGTACCGCATCCCCGCCGAGAGCCACGGCGCCCTGGCCGACACCCCGCCCGCCGTCACCGCCGCCCCGGTCACCGTCGGCGCGACCCACGCCACCCTCGTCAACGGCGAGATCACCGTCGACGTCGACATCGACACCTCCGCCGCCTACCCCGAGCCGCTGCTGACCTTCTCCCGCACCTCCACCGGCGAGACCCTGCTGGCCGAGTCCCGCGAGCACTTCTGGATGCCCGGCGCCCGCGCGTACCAGGGCAACCGCTCCGGCGCGTACGAGATCCACCAGCAGTTCGAGGCGTACGCCGGCGAGCGGCTCTTCGGCCTCGGCCAGCGCACCCACGGCCGCCTGGACCTCAAGGGCCTGTCCCTGGACCTCCTCCAGCGCAACGCCGAGGTCTCCATCCCCTTCGTCCTCTCCTCCCGCGGCTACGGCCTGCTGTGGAACGTCCCGGCCGTCGGCCGCGTCGAGTTCGCCGAGAACGCCACCCGCTGGCAGGCCGCCCAGGCCCGCGAGATCGACTACTGGATCACGGCCGCCCCCACCCCCGCCGGCATCCTCGGCCGCTACGCCGACGCCACCGGCCACCCGCCCGAGCTCCCCTCCTGGGCCAGCGGCTTCTGGCAGTCCAAGCTGCGCTACCGCGACCAGGACGAGCTGCTGGCCGTCGCCCGCGAGCACAAGCGCCGCGGCCTGCCGCTATCGGTCATCGTCGCCGACTACTTCCACTGGTCGGCCATGGGCGACTACCGCTTCGACCCCGCCGAGTGGCCCGACCCGCGCGCCATGGTCCAGGAGCTGCGCGAGATGGGCGTCGAGCTGATGGTGTCCATCTGGCCCACGATCTCGCCGCTGTCGGAGAACTACGCCGACTTCCGCGACCAAGGGCTGCTCGTCGGCTCCGACCAGGGCGTGGAGTTCCACCAGACCATCCAGGACAAGGGCATGGCCGCGCCGATGCCGGTGGCGTTCTACGACCCCACCAACCCCGCCACCCGCCTCCACGTCTGGGGCCTGGTCACCCGCAACTACCTCGATCTCGGGATCCGCGTCTTCTGGCTGGACGCCTGCGAGCCCGAGCTGAACCCGGCCCACCCCGCCAACCTCACCCTCTACGCCGGGCCCGGCTCGGAAGTGGCGAGCGTCTACCCGCGCGAGAACGCCCGGCTCTTCGCCGAGGGCATGGCCGCCGCCGGGGAGGAGCCGACCGTGCTGCTGTGCCGCTCGGCCTGGGCCGGCTCGCAGCGCTACGGCGCCGCCGTCTGGTCCGGCGACATCCCCGCCACCTGGGACTCCCTCGCCCGCCAGCTCCGCGCGGGCCTGAACGTCGCCGTCTCCGGCATCCCGTGGTGGACCACGGACATCGGCGGATTCCACGGCGGCGACGCCCGCGACCCGGCGTACCAGGAGCTGATGGTCCGCTGGTTCCAGTACGGCGTCTTCTGCCCGCTGTTCCGGCTGCACGGCGACCGCGAGCCGCGCACGCCGACCGGATACGCCCAGACCGGCGGCCCCAACGAGGTCTGGTCCTACGGCGAGCGGGCCTACGGCATCATCGCCGCCCAGCTCCGGCTCCGCGAGCGGCTCCGCCCGTATATCCACGAGCAGATGCGCCGGGCCGCCCGGACCGGGCTGCCGCCGATGCGGCCGCTGTTCGTCGACTTCCCCGAGGACGAGGCCGCCTGGGGAATCGACGACCAGTTCCTCTTCGGCCCGGACATCCTCGTCGCGCCCGTCACCGCGCCCGGCGTGACGAGCCGCGAGGTGTATCTCCCGCCGCTCCCGGACGGCCGCGCCTGGACGGACGCCAGGACCGGCCTGCTCCACGAGGGCGGCCGGACCGTCACGGCAGAGGCGCCGCTCGACAGCATTCCCGTCTTCACCGTCGAAGGATCCGGCGTTTCCATCAGTTCTCACCAGCCATGACGCCAGGAGCCCCCACAATGGTGCGAGACAGATCATTCAGACCAAAGCGTCTCAAGCTGCTCGCAGCAGGAGCGATAGCGACCACCCTCATGGCGACCTTCCTCACCACCGGCACCAGCGCCCAGCCGGGCTCCCCGGCGCAGGGCGAGACCATCACGATCGACCTCGGCACCGACACCGGCCCGTTCCACGGCGGCGCCAGCGGCACCCTCTACGGCGTCTACGGGGACGGCGTCCCCAGCGCCGCCGCCCTGGAGGGCATGCACGTGCGCACCGTCTCGACCAAGGCCCAGGACGGCGTTCAGCACCCCGGCGCGGACGCGCTGGAAATCCTCCGCCCCTTCGTGGATGCGGGCGGCGAGGACGTCTACGTCTACATGACCGACATCTACCGGGGCTTCCCCTACCAGTGGCCCGGCGACACGGGCGAGGCCCGGCTGAACGACTTCAGGGAGAAGATCCGCACCCAGGTCGAGCAGGCGCAGAGCATGGGGGAGTACGCCGACCACATCGTGTGGGTGCCGTTCAACGAGCCCGAGGGCAACATGTTCGGCACCGGCGAGTGGTCCTACAACGGCGTCTCCTGGCGCGACGACCCGCAGCACTACTTCGCCGCCTGGGAGGAGGTCTACCACCTCATCAAGGACATCGACCCCGACGCCCGCATCGCCGGCCCCAACACCAGCGTGCTCTACGACGAGGTGCGCGACTTCCTCGCCTTCGCCCGCGACAACGACGTGCTGCCCGACGTCATCACCTGGCACGAGCTGTCCACCCCGGCCACCATCCGCACCAACGTCGACAGGTACCGGCAGTGGGAGGAGGAACTCGGCATCGGCCCGCTGCCCATCAACGTCAACGAGTACGGCCACAACTACCACCTCTCCGTCCCCGGCCAGGTCGTGCAGTGGATCTCCGCCATCGAGGAGTCCAAGATCGACGCCGACCTCGCGTACTGGAACATCGACGGCAACCTCAACGACTCCGTCAGCCAGGCCAACCGGGTCAACGGCCAGTGGTGGCTGTTCAACGCCTACGGCCAGATGACCGGCCACACCGTCCAGGTCACCCCGCCCCACCCGGGCGAGCAGTACACCCTCCAGGGCGTCGCCACCCTGGACACGTCCAAGCGCCAGGCCCGCGCCCTCCTCGGCGGCGGCAGCACCGCCACCGACGTCGTCTTCGACACCATCGACCCGGCGGTCTTCGGCGACACCGTCCGCGCCACCGTCCAGGAGATCCCCTGGAGCGGCCAGCTCGGGGACTCCGCCGCGCCGCTGCGCCTGTCCGACACCGAACTCCCCGTCGAGGACGGCCAGGTCACCCTCCCGCTCGGCTCCCTCAACGAGATGTCGGCGTACCAGGTCATCCTCAGCCCCGGCGGCAACGGCGCCGAGCCCGCCCCGCCGTCCGTCCCCTCATGGCGCCAGACCTACGAGGCCGAGGACGCCGCCCACACCGGCACCGGCTACAGCCTCAACGGCCCCGAGGGCTCCCCGGACGACGTCGGCGGCTTCGCCACCTCCGGCGGCTACGACGTCGGCGGCCTGCGCACCGGCTCCGACGTCGCCCTCTCCTTCGACGTCACCGTCCCCACCACCGGCACCTACGACCTGAGCGTCTTCGCCAACTCCCTCAACACCTACGACCTCGTCGCCGAACAGGGCCCCACCAACGTCTTCCTCCGCGTCGACGGCGAACAGCCGCAGGAGCTGCGCCTGCCGCTGGGCTACAAGTGGGTCGTCTGGGACCACGCCGACACCACCGTCGAGCTGCCCGAGGGCCGGCACACCATCACCCTCGCCGCCCAGGACCCCGAACTCGGCGCCACCCAGGGCGACGCCATCGTCGACAAGATCGACCTCTCCCTCCGCGACGAGAACGTCACCGCCCCCGCCCTCCACGAGGCCGAACACGCCACCCTGACCGGCGAGGCCACCCTCGGCTACGGCCCCCGCACCACCGCCACCCTGGCGAACGGCGGCGCGGCCACCTTCTGGGTCCACTCGCCGGCCGCCCGCCGGACCACGGTCTCCATCGCCCACGACGGCGGCGGCACCGCCTCCCTCGCCCTCAACAACACGCTCGTCGAGGGCGTCACCGCCGGCGGCGACCGGCCCGGCACCACCGACATCCCCCTCTTCCTCTCCCAGGGCATCAACAAGATCACCCTCACCGGCGCCTCCGGCGCCCTCGCCGTGGACCGCCTGCTGACCTCCACGCCCACCGACGGCCCGCCGCCCGCCGCCTACCAGGCCGAGGACGGCGAGCTCACCGGCGCGGCGACCGCCACCGACGCGTACGCCTTCGCCACCGGCGGCGCCTCCGTCACCGACATCGGCGACGGCCCGGCCAACGCCCTCACCCTCACCGTCAACGCCGAACGCGCGGGCCAGCACGCCGTCACCATCCGCTACTCCAACGCCGAGGAAGCCCCCGCCACCCACTACAACCCCGACCCCGTCGCCCGCCACGCCGACATCTCGGTCAACGGCGGCGACCCGGTCCGCGTCCTCTTCCCGCCCACCCTCCACTTCAACAATTTCGCCGAACTGACCATCCCCCTCACCCTTCAGGAAGGCTCCAACACCCTCACCTTCACCTCCGAGGAGCTCCCCAACTTCGACGGCGAGACCTACAACCAGTACCAACAGCGCTCGAAATACGCCCCGGTCATCGACCAGCTGACGGTGGCCCCCCTCGCCGAGCGCTGATTCCCTTCACGTTCGCCTTCACGTTCCCCTCCACGCGCCCCCGCGACCGGACACGGCCGTGGGGACGCGTGGCGTGAACGCCGGTTTTCTTAACGGCCCGTCACGTGAGAATGTTTCCCCATGGCAATGGCAGACGACGCACCACCCCCACCCGGGATCGACATCTCCGTCCCCCGCTCGGCCCGCGTGTGGAACTACTGGCTCGGCGGCAAGGACCACTACGCCGTGGACCGCGCCGCCGCCGACGCCTACACCGAGATCTTCCCCGGCATCGTGGACGTCGCCCGCGTCTCCCGCGCCTGGCTCGGCCGCTCCATCCGGTACCTGGGGGGGGAGGAGGGCGTACGCCAGTTCCTGGATGTCGGCTCCGGCCTGCCGACCGTCGACAACACCCACGAGATCGCCCAGCGCGTCGCCCCCGACGCCCGCATCGTCTACGTCGACCACGACCCCCTCGTCCTCGCCCACGCCCGCGCGCTCCTCACCTCCACCGACGAGGGCGCCACGGCGTACGTCAACGCCGACCTGCGCACCCCCGACAAGATCCTCGACGAGGCCGCGAACACGCTCGACCTCGACCAGCCCGTCGGCCTGATGCTCATCGGCGTCCTCGGCCACATCGAGGAGTACGACGAGGCCCGCGCCATCGTCGGCGCCTTGCTGGAGGGTCTGGCCCCCGGCAGCTTCCTCACGCTCTACGACGGGATCGACTCCGAGATCTACGTCCGCGCCAACAACTTCTACAACCAGCAGGGCGGCATCCCGTATATCTCCCGCTCCCCGGAGATGATCGCCGGCTACTTCGAGGGCCTGGAGCTCGTGCCCCCCGGCATCGTCGAGCTGAGCACCTGGCGCCCCGACCCCACGGAGATCGGCACGCGGGTGGGCACGCCGGTGGACGCCCACGGCGGCATGGGCAAGAAGGCCTGAGCGGCGACGGCCGCTCAGGCCTGCTGCGACCTCGACATCCAGAAGTGCCGGCACGGTGGCCGTGCCTGCCGCACACCGGTCAGGAGGTCATGGTCGTCCGCGCGTGCAGACCGACCACGGTGCGCAGGGCGGGCGGCAGCCAGCCCTCCGACGCGAGATCCACATGGCCGGAGAGCCCGTCCACGATGCCGGACGCCGTGGGACGGCCGGCCGGGTCGTCGTCGCGGCAGCGCGCGACGATGCCCTGGAGGGACGACGGCAGCATCGCGAGGGCGGACGCCAGCGGCTCGTCCCCGGCGCCCGCGGCGTGGCAGAGCACCGCGCCGAAGGCGTAGACGTCCGCGGCGAAGCCGGCCTTCTCTCCCCTCAGCTGCTCCGGCGCGAGGAAACCCTGCGTACCGACCACCTGATGCGTGCTGGTCAGGGCCGTGCTGTCGAGAGCCCGCGCGATGCCGAAGTCGATGATGCGCGGACCCGCCTCCGCGACGATGATGTTGCCCGGCTTCAGATCCCGGTGAATGATCCCGCAGGCGTGAATCCCCGCCAGCCCCTCGGCAACGCCCGCCGCGAGCGCGTACAACGACCGTGCGGGCAGCGCCCCGTGCTGCCGCAGCACCTCGCGCAGCGTCGGCCCCGGGATGAACTCGCTCACCAGCCACGGCCTCTCGGCCTCCGGGTCGGCGTCGACGACCTGCGCGGTGTAGAACCCGCCGACCCGCCGCGCCGTCTGGACCTCTCGCGCGAACCGCTGCCGGAAGCCCGGGTCATCGGCGAACCCACGCCGCAGCACCTTGACCGCCACCAGCCGACCTCCCGGCGTGTGACCCAGATACACCGTCCCCATGCCGCCCTGCCCCAGCCGGGCCCGCAGCACGTAACGCCCGAGGCGCGCCGGGTCCTCCTCGCGCAGCGGCAGCGGCTGCTCCCACGCGGGCGCGGGCAACGGCGGCGTGTGCGCCCCGGGCTCGGGAGCCTTGACGACCTTCGTGTCCGCCTCCTGCCTCAGCAGGGCCGCCACCTCGCGCTCCGTCTCGGCCCTCAGCAGCGCGGCACGCTTCTCGCCCTCCGCCTGGAGGATGGCGGCGCGCTTGTCGTGGTCGGCGCGTATCTGCTTCTCCAGCGCGTCCTGGATGGAGGTCGGCGGCTCGATCGCCTTGAGCTGGACGCGGTTGACGCGAATGCCCCACTCGCCGGTCGCCTCGTCCAGCACGCCGCGCAGCGCGGCGTTGATCTCCTCGCGGGAGGCGAGGGTCTGCTCCAGGTCCATGCGACCGACGATGCTCCGCAGCGTGGTGACCGTGAGCTGCTCCATGCCCGCGATGTAGTTGGTGACCTTGTACGTGGCGGCCCAGGCGTCGGTCACCCGGTAGTGGACGACCGTGTCGATGTGCACCACGAGGTTGTCCTGGGTGATCACCGGCTGGGGCGGGAACGGCACGATCTGCTCGCGGAGGTTGATGCGGTAGCGGACCCGGTCGATGAACGGAACGATGACGCTGAGACCGGGGTCGAGCGTGCGGATGTGGCGGCCGAACCGCTCCACGATGGCGGCGTTCCCCTGCTGGACCACGTGGATCGCCTTGACCAGCGCCACGACCACCAGTACCACCACCAGTACCACCACGACCGCCAGCACGATGATCGCAGCGTCCACCGTGAACTCCCCCGTTCCGTCGCCGCCTTGGTACGTCGTGGAGCTCAGTCTGTCACCAGGTGAGGCGAAGACGAAGGCGAGGAGGACGGAGACGGAACCCGAAGGTCGGCGCGGAACGCGGAGTCCCTTCGCCGCCGCCAGCCTCGCGCGGTGCGTCAACGCCTGCCCCCAACGCCTCCCGTTCGCGCACACGTTCCGGTACCGGCTTGACGCTGAGCTGAAAGAAGACGCGCTTGGCCTGGCCGCCGACCGCCTCGATGCCCCAGGACTCCGACAGGTCCCGGACCATGGCGAGCCCCCGCCCGTGCTCGTCCTCGGTCCCGGCGCGCGTGGCCTGCGGACGGCCGCCGCCGAAGTCGGTGACGCCGACGGTGAGATGCCCGCCCGCGACGCCGATCTCGACGATGAACTCGCTGCTCGCGGGCGCGTGGACCACGGCGTTGGTGGCGATCTCCGAGGTCAGCAACTCGGCCACCTCCGCCACGTCGTCACCGCACTCCCACGCGAGCACCGCGTTGCGCACGGCCTTTCTCGCGCGACGCGGGGCCCCCTCCGTCGCCCAGTACCGATAGACCCGCCTCATCCCACCACCATCCACGCTCAGTTGACGCGCCGCCACCCGAAGTAGGCGATCCCGTGGACACGCTAGACCTCGCCGTGACACCATGACAAGTGCCAAATCTGCACTCGTGCATGTGTGTGGTTTGGTGGCCGGGTCTGCCTGGACGGGGGCGGGCCGAAGACGCATTCAGGGAGGGATGCATGCCGAGCACGTTCCGCAGCCGCAGGCTCGGGGCTGAGCTGCGCGACATTCGTGACAGGTCGGGGATCAGCTCGGAGGTGGTCGCGAAGGAGATGGGCTTCTCGCGCCCGAAGCTCACCCGCATCGAGCAGGGCGAGGTGAAGGTCTCCAAGAACGACCTCAAGGCTCTGCTGCACCTGTACGGGGTGGACGATTCCGAACGGGTGAACCATTACATCGAGGCGGCGCGCGACGCGCACAAGTCGGGCTGGTGGAAGGCGTACCAGGACTCGCTGCCGCGCAGCTACACGGACTTCATCTCGCTGGAGACGGAGGCCACGGAGATCAAGAACTTCCAGCCGATCCTGATCCCGGGCCTCTTCCAGACGGAGGCGTACACGCGGGCGGTGATCCAGGCCAACCCGACGGTCATCCCGCCCGCCGGCATCGATGAGCTGGTGAAGATCCGCCGCGAGCGGCAGGCCGTTCTGGAGCGCGAACAGCCGCCCCGCGTCTGGGCGATCATCGGTGAGTCCGCCATCCGCCAGGCCATCGGCGGCGCCCAGGTCATGCGCGACCAGCTCGCGCGACTCGAGATGCTGACGGAGTACCCGAACGTGGTCATCCAGGTGCTGCCGCACAGCGCGGGCGCCCACGCCGGGCTGAACGGCGCGTTCGTTATCTTCGGGCTGCCGAAGGACCCGGATGTGGTGAGCGTGGAGAACATGACGGGCACGCTGTACATGGAGCGGCCGGGCGAACGCCAGAGCTACGGTGAGGCGTTCGACCACCTCAGGGCGGCCGCCCTGAGTCCGGTCGACTCGCTCGCGCTCATCCAGCGGGTGGCGAGCGACATGAAGGAATAGCGGGAAAGGGAAGACGATGGCATCCCGGGACGGGGTAGGGCCGTGGCGCAGGAGCAGCTACAGCGGCGGCAACGGCAACTGCGTGGAGGTCGCGCCGCTCGCCTCATGGCGTAAGAGCAGCCACAGCGGCACCAACGGCGACTGCGTCGAGGTGGCCGCCTTCGCGGCCCACGATGGCCGCGCCGTGCGGGACTCCAAGGATCCGTCGGGGCCCGTGCTGACCTTCGGCGATGCCGAGTGGTCGGCGTTCATCAGCGGCGCGAAGCGGGGGGCGTTCGCCTCCGGCCGCTGACATCGAGGCGTCCGCCGCCGCCTGGTGGAGGACGCCTCTTTAACCCCCTAGTAGAGTCCCGTGACCATGGACCTGAGCGGACGCACGGTCGTGCTGTACGGGGACTTCGACCCGGCGGTGACACGCCGCCTGACGGCGCTCGGCGCCCGCGTGGCGGAGACGGTGACCGACGAGACGGACGCGATCTTCCTCGCCTTCGGCGCGCGCGGGCCGATACCCCGGACCGACGCGATGCTGCGCACGCCGTACTTCGACGAGGAGGCGCTGCTGGGGCTGCTGGAGCGTCAGGAGGCCCAGCGGACCGGCAACGGCGCCTTCGCCGCCGCCCGGGAGCACCCGCCGCTGTTCCTGCCGCCGGGCGCCCTGGACGACGCGGGCGACGCCAAGGCGCTGTGCGCCCTGCTGGAGGACGCCGACTGGTCGGCCTTCACGCCCGACCGCGACCTGCCGGCGCTGCGCGCCTGCCTCACCGAGCTGGAGCGGGTCGAGGGCGGCGTGACCGACGCCCATCGCCTCGCCACGCGGCGGCTGCTCGACACCGGCACGGCGCGGCTGCTGCACCCGTACGGCCACGACGTGGAGATCGTCGGTCACGCGCTGAGCCCGGACGGCCGCTACCTCGCCACCGGGAGCTGGACGGGCGACGACTACGAGGCGGGCGGCGTTCTCCAGGTCTGGGAGGTCGCCACCGGCCGGTGCGTCAACACGGTGACCGACATCGACGGCGGCGTGGGCTGGCCGGACTACGCGCGCACGATCCAGTGGTCGGCCGACGCCCGCCGCCTCGCGGTCGCCTTCTGCACCAACATGGTCGGCGTCTGGAGCGCGGACGCGGACAGCTCCCTGCCGGTCGCGACGATCGACGTGTCGGACGGCAACTCGCGGCCCTCGGAGTTCGCGCTGTCGCCCGACGGGCGGCGCGTCTACCACCACTGCGGCACCAACGGCGACGGCGGGCTCCAGGGCTGCCTCGTGCCGCTGGAGCGCGGCCGGCTGAGCTGGCTGCCCAACCACGTGGACGACGACCACCCCTACCTGATGACCCGGCGGATGCCCGAGGTGGTGCGGGCGGAGTTCGAACGCCCCCAGCGGGGCGACGACGGCGACTTCCGGGTCGGGCAGTGGATCGAGCGGCCGGTCTGGTCGCCCGACGGCAGGCGGCTCTTCGGCTCCAACGCCCTGTGCCTGGACGCCGAGAGCCGCGAGGTGCGGTGGTACACGCCTGCCACGATGGCCATGCCCAGCCCGGACGGCCGTCTCGTCGCCGCCGTGACCGATGACGGGTTGTTCATCCGGGACGCGGCCGATGGCCGGATCCGCTTCGGCCCGCTCCCCTTCACGGGGCCCTGCTCGCTGCACTGGACCGCCCTGAGGGGCGGCGGCAGCCGGCTGGCCCTGCTGACGAGCTGGCAGGACATGGACCCGCCCGCCGTCCACCTCTTCGACGACGACCGCCAGGTGGGGAGCGCCTCGATCCCGCACGCCGAGTGGCCGGACGACGAGCCGTGGGTGGGGGACCGCGCCCCGTGGGCGTGGGCGCCGGGCGGGGAGGAGGCGGCGTTTTTGACGTGGGAGGACACGGTCCAGGTCTGGTCCTTCGCCGATCCCGCGCGCGCCCGGCGACTGCGGATACTGCCCGCCGAGGACGCGCACGCGGTGCACTGGGGGGCGGAGGACACGCTGGTGCTGGTGGGCGCCACGCGCGTCCGGTTCGTGCGGGCCGGGACCGGCGAGGACGTGGGCGACTTCACCTTCCTGCGGGTTCCCGAGGGGCGGCGGCCGGTGGAGGGGGACGCCGCCGTCGACTTCCGGGAGCGGATCTTCGCCCTGGACGAGGACACGTGGGCCATGACGCTGGCGCCCGACGCCGTGATCGTGCCGCCGGCACCCGGCCCTGGCCCCGGCCCCGGCTCCGGTCCGGGACACGGTCCGGAGCACGGCCCGGGACACGGCCGGGCACAGGGCCGGGCACCCGGCCGGGCACCCGGCCGGGAGGAGGCGTTGGACTCCGTCCTCGCCTGGGCGGTCGGACGCCGCCACGCCTGGCCGGTGCGGTGGGGCGAGCTCCGCGTGGTGCCCGACGCCCTGGCCGCCGTCGAGCTGCCCGGCTCGCAGGAGGCCGAGATGCTGCGCGAATACCGCGAGGAGCTGGCGGCGCCCGTCGAGGAGCCCGTGCCGTGGCCGCCGCCGAACACGGCGACCGCGGACGATCTGTTCAACGCCGCGCACCGCAGCCTGGCCACCCTGGAGCGCGACCGCTGGGGCTATCACACCGGCCGTTACCTGCGTGTCGCCGCCCGGCTCCGCGCCCGGCGCGGCGGGGCGGCGGCCGCGATGGCGATGGTGGCGGACATCCCCTACGTGGCGGAGGGCATCGCCGCGGCGTCCGACGTGACGATGATCCTCGCGCGCGGGGGGCGAGCGAACGCGGCGCGTGCGGCGTTCGACCGCGCCGAGACCCTGCTGGCAAGGGCCGTGGCCGCCGGGGAGGAGCTGGACGCCGACACCGCCTCGTCCTTCGCGGGCGCCTGCCGCGCGATGGGCGACGCGGCCCGCGCCGAGGAGTGGTTCCGGCGCGCCCGCGCGGCCATCACGGTCGAGCCGAACCCGTGGGAGGACCACCTGGCGGTGATGCACTCGATGCTGGAGTGCGGGCGGGAGGACCTGGTCCGCGAGCTGCTGGCCGACCGCGACAGCCACCCGCCCGCCGGCTTCCACAGCGAGCAGGACTGGATGGTGTACCTGGTGCGGGGCGGGCGCATAGACCTGGCGCGGGAGTTCCAGGCGCTGCCGGGCTGGGAGGTCCCCTACGAGGTGCTGCGCGCGCTGGCCGAGGCCGGGCGGCCCGACCTCCTGGAGGGGTGGGGCGGGCACAACTGGGCGCTCGAGGACGAGCTGATCGAGCAGGCCGAGCTGGCCGCGTGGGAGGGCACCCTGACGCCCATCCGGCCGCTGACGCCGACCGAGCGGGACGTGGAGGAGCTGGCCGAGGGCTACGCCGAGATCCTGCGCACGCCGCACGCCAAGCGGCAGCGGCCCATCCGGGTGCTGATCGACAAGGCAGCCGCGTGCGGGCATCTCTCGGCCGTGCTGGACCTGCTGGAGCTGGTGCCGAGCAGCCACGACATCAACGACCGGCCGGGCGTGGCGTTCGGGGCGCTGTGGATCGCGCTCACCGGCTCCAGGGGCGGCATCCGCATGCCGTGGTGACCAACGCGGCGCCGGGAGCCCGGTGCCGCCGGACTCCCCGCGCGTCTTCGGTTGTCAATCCGCTCAGTCTGTTCAGTCGTTGGCGTTGAGGACCGGCAGGTAGCCGCTGCCGTGGCCGAGGGCGGTGGGGTGGTAGGACTCCCAGACCGTGGTCGAGAGGTCGTGGAGCCAGTCGTCGCCGGAGCAGAGCTCGTGGCCGTCGAAGGTGGTGCGGACGTCGCCGAAGCGGAAGCCGTGGGCGGCGGCGCGTGCGGAGATCACGGAGTTGAGCAGGTCGGCGGCGTCGTTGATGGCCTCGCGCTTGGTCTCGCCGATGCCGATGCACCACCACGAGGGCTCGATGTACATGCGCGGGTAGCCCATGACGACGACGCGCGCGTTCGGGGCGCGGGCGCGGATGGCGCCGTAGACGGTGCTGAGGCGGCCGGGGAGGGTGCTGCTGATGAACGTCCTGGCCGTCTCGACGCGGTCGAGGCAGGCGTCGACCGTGCCGATCACGCAGGTCGTCATCACGTCGGCGAACCCGGCGTCGTTGCCGCCGATGCTGATGCTGACCAGCCCGGTGGACGAGTTGAGCGCCCCCAGCTGGCTGCTGGTCACGTCGCTGGTCACGGCGCCGGAGCAGGCGGCGAAGGAGAACGAGGAGGGGCTGTTGGCGGCGGCCCAGCGCGCGGGGTAGGCGTTGTTGCTGCGGTGGCAGTCGCCGCTTGAACTGATGTAGCTGCCGGCGCCGTTGCCGGAGGAGTAGGAGTCGCCGAGGGCAACGTAGGCGGGTCCGGCCGCTTGTGCGGAACCCGTGCCCAGCAGGGTGAGGAGGAGAGCGAAGGCGAAGACGAGGACGGATGCTGCTGACGCGGATCTGAAGCGGGTCAGTCTCACGGAACCTCCATCGGCAGGATCACTGCGGGAGTTGTTGTAGCAGGCAACCCGCGTAGATGGAAGTGTTCATGCCAATAGTGGAGAGGTGTTGACCGGCGCGTGCGCAAGCCCTTTCCGTGTGGGGAACCGCGCGCAACCCGGAGTTCACCCCGCGCGCTTCAGGGCGGGGCGGGAGGGCTGCCGGCGTTATGGGCCGGTGCCCAGCAGCGCCTTGCTGAGGACCGCCAGGATGTGGTCGGGGTCGGCCTCGCGGTCGTCGAGAAGGATCGCCGCGCACAGGCCGTCGGACACGGCGACGAGGGCTTCGATCGCGTCCGGGTCACCGGTCCGTGTCCGGGCGAGCTCCGCGACGTTGTCGCGCCAGCGGCGCGCCACGGGACGCAGGGCGGGCCGGCGAGCCGCCAGCGTCGACAGCTCGCGTTCGGCGAGCGCGCGCTCGCGGCCGGGTCCGGCGGATTCGGCGATGAGCCGGGCGAGCCCGTCGAGCGGGTCGTCCTCGGTGTCGATGAGCTGGCGGATGCGGCGGGTGTACGCGTCCGCGACGCTGGTCAGGGCGGCCACCAGCAGGTCGTCGAGGGTGGCGTAGTAGTAGAGCGTCAGGCTGGTGGTGATCCCAGCCTCCTTGGCGACCGCCCGATGGGTGACGCCGGCGGCGCCGTCGCGGCGGACGATGGTGAGCGTTGCCTCGATGATCTGGGCCCGGCGGCGTTCACCGCGCAGCTTGCGCCTGTCGACCGTTTCCTGTTCAGCCGCCATCGTCTCACCCGTTGTCGCCGCTCCCGTGGGTCGAGGCTATCGGCTCGGCCCCGGGGTTGGCGTCGCCGAGGGGCCGGACGTGCCGCAGTGTCGTGAAGCAGGCCAGCGAGGCGGCCGCTACGGCGATGCCGGCCGCGACGGCGGCGGTGTTGAGGCCGCCGGTGAAGGCGGCTCGTGCGTGGTCGAGAGCCAGGGCCGGCAGCTGGTTCGCCGGCAGCTGGTCCATGAGGGACTGGTCCATGGCGGACTGGTCCAAGACGGACGACGCTCCGGAGAGGCTGTCGGCGTACGCCTCGGCCGCGGACGGGGACAGCCAGGCCGGGGCCTCGACCCGGCTCCGGTAGATCGCCGTGGTGAGGCTTCCCAGGAGCGCGACCCCTGCCGCGATGCCGAGTTCCTGCACGGTCTCCGACAGCGCGGCCGCCGATCCGGACTTCTCCGTGGGTGCCGCACCCACGACGATGTCCGTGCCGAGTGCGGCGATGACCCCGAGTCCGAGGTAGACGAACGCGAATCCGGCGACCACGCTCAGCTTGCTGTCGGTCCCGGCGAGGGCGAGCAGCGCGTATCCGGCGAGCGACAGCGCCAGGGCGGCCGACATGACGACGCCGGGTGACACGCGACCGGCCACGAGGGGCGCTCCCAACGCCCCGATGAGCATGGCCAGCGCGGGCGGGCCCATCCACAGCCCGGCCGTCGTGGGGGAGAGGTCCTCGACGAACTGCAGGTACTGGGTGACCAGGAACATCACCCCACCGAATCCGACGAGGCCGATCAGCAGGACGCTCAGGGCCGCGGAGAAGGCCCGGCCGGTGAAGAGCTGCATGTCCAGCAGCGGCTCGCTGAGGCGCAGTTGGCGGCGTACGAAGGCGACCGCGGAGCCGCCACCGAGGAGGACGGCGCCCAGCGCCTGGGGGTCGATGCCGTGGGTGGCCGCGTGCTTGATCGCGTAGACGACCGGCAGCATCGCCGCCAGGGACAGCCCGACGCTCAGCATGTCGAGCCGGCCGGCGCGGGTCCGGAACTCCGGCAGGAGCGATGGCGCGCCGGCCAGCACGAGCACAGCGACCGGCACCGCGATGAGGAAGACCGCACCCCACCAGAAGCCGGAGACCAGCACGCCGCCCACAATCGGGCCCGCGGCCATCCCCAGGGCGAACATCGTGGCCCACACGCCGATCGCCAGCGCACGTTGCCGGACGTCCGTGAACATGGTGCTGATGAGTGACAGCGTCGAGGGCATGAGCGTCGCTCCGGCCACGCCCAGCAGCGCCCGCGCCACGATCAGCCACAGGGCGTTGGGGGCGAACGCCGCGAAGACCGAGGCCGCGCCGAACGCGGCCATGCCGATCATCAGCAGCCGGCGGCGCCCGACCCGGTCGCCCAGCGTCCCCATCGTGATCAGGAACCCCGCGATGAAGAAGCCGTAGGCGTCCATGATCCACAGCGTCTCGGTCGTGGTCGGCTCCAGGTCCGCGGCCAGGCTCGGAACGACGAGGTAGAGCGCCGTCACATCGAGCCCCAGCAGCATGGTCGGCAACGCCAGGAGCGCGAGACCACCCCACTCGCGCAGCCCAGCACGCGCCGACTGTGCCGGCTGCGCCGACTGCCTCGCGCTCATCCCGTCTCCTTCCCCCCGGACTAGTTGAACTCGTGTACTAGTTGTACCATGGTTCAAGATTGGTGGGGATGATGCCGGAAGGAGTCCCGAGCAGCGGCTAGTGCTCCGCCGTCCGCGCGATGTGCCTCAGGCGGTGGTCGGGGGTGAAGAGGCGCCGGATCAGGCCCAGGGTCACGACGGCCGTGGTCGTGGCGACCGAGCCGAGGACCAGGAACATGACGACGGCCTGGACGAGGACCGCCTGCGTGGGGGAGACCCCGGCGATGATCAGGCCCGTCATGGCGCCGGGGAGGAAGACGAGACCGGTGGCCTTCGTCGTCTCGATCTGGGGGGAGAGCGCCGAGCGCAGGGCGGAGCGGACGTAGGGGGCGGCGGCCTGGCGGGAGGGGTGGCCCAGGGCCAGGCGGGCCTCGACCTCGGGGCGTTTGTCGCGGAGTTCCTCGACGAGGCGGCGGGCGGCGACCACCGTGGCCGTCATGGAGTTGCCGACCATCATCCCGGCGATGGGGACCACGGTCTGGCTCCGCAACGGCAGGACGCCCAGGCCGAAGACGACGCCCAGGCTGATCACGGCGGCGGTCGCGAAGGCGGCGATGGAAAGGGGCAGGATGCGCGGCACCTCGGGGGCGCGGCGGCGCGCCACGTCACCGGCGTAGGCGATCATGGCCGCGACCCACAGCCAGGACCACGCCAGCGAGCGGCCGGGCTCGACGAGGAGGGCCAACGCCCCGCCCACCAGCAGGAGTTGCACGAGCGCGCGGGCCGCCGCCCACAGGATCTGGCGTTCCAGGCCGAGCCGCCGCCACAGTGAGACGGCCGCCGCGACGCCCACCAGGGCGAGGGAGACGGCCAGCCCGGCCGCGCTGATCAGGTCGTCGTCGTTGCCGAGGGCGTTCACGCCGCGTCCTCCTCCTCGTCGTCCGCCGCCGCCCGTCCGCCGACCACGCGCAGCACCCGGTCGGCCATCCGCTCCACCTGCGCCGGGTCATGACTGACCCACAGCACGGTCGTGCCCTGCCGGGCCCGCTCCCGCACGGCCTCCTCGATCAGGGACGCGGCCTCGGCGTCCAGCGCCGAGGTCGGCTCGTCCAGCAGCAGCACCTCGGGCTCGGTGATGAGCGTGCGGGCCAGGCAGACCCGCTGCGCCTCGCCGCCGGACAGCGCCGTGGCGTCGCGGTCGAGCCAGTCCGCCTCCTCCAGGGCCACCCGCGCCAGGGCCTCGCGCATCTCCGCGCGGCTCACGTCCGGCCGGGCCGTGAGCAGGTTGTCGGCGACCGAGCCGGGGAACGGCGTCGGCCGCTGGAAGACCATGCCGACCTCGCGCCGCAGCCGCAGCGGGTCCAGCTCCGCCACATCCCGGCCGCGGAAGAGGACCCGGCCCGAGGTCGGCACCTCCAGGCGGTTGCACAGCCGCAGCACCGTGCTCTTCCCCGCCCCCGAGGGACCGACCAACGCCGTCACGCCGTCCGGCGGCACCCGCCCGGAGAACCCGTCCAGCGCCCGCACCCCGGCGCGCTCCACCACAACCGTGTCGAAGACGAACATGGCGTGATCCTCGCATCGCCGCGACACATCGCCGCGACAAGCCGAGTTGCCCGCCGCAGGCGCAGCACCGCGCGCTGCGGCAGGGGTCCGCCAGCGGCTTCACGGCGCGCGACTCCCGTCGCGTAACAGCGCGTGCAGCTCGCGCTCCAGGCGTTCGGCCCGCCCGCGGTCCGGCGCGACGACGGCGTAGTGCCAGCCGGCGGAGTGCCGGCCGGCGTCCGGCGCGGTGGCCTCGGCGGAGAACACCACGCCCTCCGCGCGTTGACGGTTCCAGGCCAGGCCCGCCTTCCGCAACAGCGCCTCCGCGCGGGCCACGTCGCCGTGGTGAGGGCCGGGGCGGGAGTCGATGACCCAGGCCGGGGACGGCGTACGCGACAGGCGGCGGGCCAGGGCGTGGCGGGCGGTGGTGGCGGTGCGGCGGACGTTGGACTCCAGGGCGCAGAGGCGGGAGCCGGGGCCGGCGGTGAGGGCGGCGTCGAGGCTGAGGCGGCCTCGGTAGCCGCGCTCCGCGAGATGGGTGCCGAGCCGCAGCGCCGCGTCGGCCAGCGCCGGGGGCGGGTCGGGCAGCGGGGAGACGAAGCCGTGGAAGGCGTTGCCCCGGGTGCGCATCTCGCCGGTGTAGACGAGCTCGGGCCCGGCGGGCGTGACCTCGACCTGGGCGCTGACGTCGCGGGCGACGGGCAGGTGCTCCTCGACCACCCAGCCCTCGGCCTGCGGGCCGAGGGCCGCGCGGTGGGAGGCGAGGCGTTCGTCCAGGGCGTCCAGGGCGTCCAGGCCATCGGCTCGCGCGAACGACATGTGCCCGTGGCCGCCCGCCGCCCGGGCGGGCTTGAGCAGCACGCGCGGATGCGCGGCCAGCATCTCGCGCACGGCGGCGGCGAGGGCCGGCCCGTCGTCGGGGCAGAAGCGGCCCGCCGGGACGCGGATGCCGAGCGCGACGGCCGTCTCGCGGAAGCCCCGCTTCGTGTTGAGCGCGAGGGCCGACGCCAGGGCGCTGTCCGGCACGCCGCCGGGCCCGTAGGGGTGGACCGGGACGCCGAGGCGGGCGGCGAAGTCGACCGTGCGGTGGTCGAGCACCATCGGCAGCAGCTCGATGCCGGGGCGGGCGGCGACGGCGGCCCGCAGGCGCCGGCGCAGCCCGGCGGAGGACTCGACGGCGTCGGCGAGCGGCACCGTGGGATCGGGCGGGGCGGCCAGCAGCGTGATCGAGGCGGGGTCGAAGCCGAGCAGCCCGCAGACGTACGCCGTGAACGCCTCGCTCACCGGGAACTGCGTCACCAGCACGTCACCCGGCCGCATCAGCCACAGCTTGCGGGAGGACTGCACCATGCCCTGGAGGTTGAGGTCGGGGGAGTGGGGGCCGCCGACGGTGTCGGAGACGAAGTTCGCGAAGAACACCAGCTTCAACTGACCCTCCTTGCAACAGAGTTCGCGCTGACAACGAGCGGATCCATCCGGCTCGGGAGCAGGAGCCGTTGCTGGCCCGTACCTTCGCCGGTGCCCGCGTGGTCTACAACGATGGTCTGCGGACGCGGATCGAGGCGTACAGGCGTGGGGGAGCCGTTCATCGCGGACAACCAGGTGCGGAAGCTGGTGACGACCCAGGCGAAGAAGACCCCTCAGCGGGCACGCCCATGCTCCGCGTCAACCTCCTGGGCTGGTCGGCCCGCCAGCGCGTCGAGCACCCCCCCGACCGCGTCCGTCACCAGGTCCCGTCCGGTGTAGGGCGGCTGGCCAGACCCGAGATCAGCAGGACGAGGGGGTCTCCCGCCCGCCCGAACCCCTGCACGCACAGGCGGATGCCGCTGGCGGACACCGTCGTCTCTTCCTCACCGGTGATGCCGGTCATGTGAGGGGAGACCGCACGGGGAGACGAAGCTCATCGGCGGCGGAGGCTCAGTTCGCCGAGTTCGCCCCCGCGCCCGAGGCGTTCGCCGAGGTCTCGCCCTTCTTCGGGAGCAGACCGAAGGACTGGGCCCGCAGCACCGCCGACAGGCGGTCGGTCACCTTCAGCTTGCGGTAGAGGTGCTCCACGTGCTTGTGCACCGTGCGCGGCGATATCCCGAGGCGCCGCCCGATCGCCGTCGCCGGAAGTGAATCGGCCAGCAGCGTCAGCACCGTGATCTCGCGCGGCGTGAGGTTGTGCTCCCGGGCCAGCTCGTCCAGCCCGGCCGCCGCCCCCGCGTCGGCGAGCGACCGCCAGCGCTCGAGCTGCTGCTGGTGGGCGTCCACGGCCACCAGCAGCGGCCGCACGCGGCGGGCGTAGGCGCGTTCCCGCTCCGTGAAGTCCCCGTCCGCGTCGGCGTGGTACGCGACGAAGCCGCGCGTGGTCCCGGCGGGCGCGGGCAGCGGGATGCCCAGCACGTGGCCCGCGTCGAAGTACTCCCGGCTCAGGCTCGCCGCCCGGCTGCCACGCCACGCCGTCTCGCCCGCCACCTCGGCGGCGGTGCGCGGCTCGGCGTCGGTGCGCGTGGCGTAGTGCCGCGCCAGCGGGTGCCCGGCCAGCATCAGCCGGCGCGAGACCTCGGCCATCCGGCGTTCGTCGAGCGAGGCGGGGGACCAGGCCACCGGCCTGCCCTCGCGGCGCGTCCAGTTGGCGCGCGTCAGGCTCGCCCTCGGGGCGTGCAACGCCCGGCCGAGTTCGGCCAGCACCCGGGGCCAGGGGGGCTCCCCGGCCCGACCGCTGAGCACGTCGGTGGCGAGATCCAGCATGTTGTCGTAGTCGCGTTCCGTCAAAGCCGCCATGTCACGCAGCCTGCCAGTGGGACGTTGTGGATTCGATGGAGGGGCGTTGAAGGGTCGGCGGGGGACGTCCGGGCATGGCGCGGAGTGAACGTTTTACCAAGATGTCATCGGGTAATGTGCCCGTTAAACTTGGGAGCGCTCCCATCGCCGGATACACCACCCCCACACCCCCCATACCTTCCGGAAGACGGAGTACGCGCACATGCATGCACACACGCAAGCCCAGCCCCGCAGGTGGACGCTGCGGGTCCTGGCGCCGCTCCTGGCGGCGTCGCTCGGCCTGATCCTCTTCCCGTGGACGGACAGCGCCGATGCCCACGGCTCGGTCGTCGACCCTGCGGGCCGCGCCTACGGCTGCGCGGAGCGCTGGGGCGAGGACCACCAGAACCCGGCCATGGAGCAGGAAGACCCCATGTGCTGGCAGGCGTTCCAGGAAAACCCGAACACCATGTGGAACTGGATGAGCCTTTTCCAGGAGAACCTGGCCGGCGACTGGAAGTCGGCCATCTCGGACGGGAACCTGTGCAGCGCGGGTGACGCCCAGGGCGGCCTGGCCAGCTCGCTCGACGAGGTCGGCGCCTGGACGCCGACCGATGTCAGCAACACCTTCACCCTCAACCTGCACGACAACGCCAGCCACGGCGCCGACTTCATCGAGGTCTACGTGACCAAGCAGGGGTACGACCCCACCAGCGAGCCGCTGGGCTGGGACGACCTGGAGCTGGTGAAGACGACCGAAAGCTACCCCCAGCAGGAGGACTACGTCGTCGAGGACATCAGCGCCCCGGGACGCACCGGACACCACGTGGTCTACACGATCTGGCAGGCGTCTCACCTGGACCAGACCTACTTCATCTGCTCTGACGTGAACTTCGGCTGAGCCTGAGCCTGAGCCTGAACCTGAAGCCACGCCCGGAGAACGGCCCCGCCGGACGCCGCCGCGTCCGGCGGGGCCGTCGCGGAGGAGACGGACAGAGAGACGGAGAGGCCGTCATGAAGGCCGCGAACGCCGTGAACGCCGTGAAGCTCGCCCTCGTCCTCGGGTTCGCGCTGACCCTGGCCGCGCCGGTCTCGGCCCCTGCCGCGAACGCCACCGCCACCGCCACCGCCCAGCCGCCGAACAAGGCCGGCAATCCCTACGCCGGCGCGCGGGTCTACACCAACCCCGAGTGGTCCGCCCACGCCGCCGCCGAGCCCGGAGGCCAGGCCGTCGCCGGCGAGCCCACCGCCGTGTGGCTCGATCGCATCGCCGACATCGACACCCAGAGCGACGCGATGAACCTGCGCGAGCACCTCGACGAGGCCCTGGCCCAGGACGCCGACGTCGTCCAGCTCGTGCTCCACGACATCCCCGGCCGCGACTGCGACTGGCTGTACACCACCGCCGAGCTGGGCCCGGACGAGCTGCCGCGCTACCGCGAGGAGTTCATCGACCCCATCGTGGAGATCATCGCCGACCCGGCCTACGCCGAGCTGCGCGTCGTCGCCGTCGTCGAGCCCGACGCCCTGCCCAACCTGGTCACCTTCGCGGGCGGCGGCCCGGCCGCCACCGCCGGCTGCGAGCAGGTCTACGCCAGCGGCGTCTACCTCGACGCCATCGGCTACGCCCTCTCCCGCCTGGGCCCGCTGCCCAACGCCTATCCCTACCTCGACATCGGCCACCACGGCCGCCTCGGCTTCGACGACACCCTCCGCGAGGCCGCCGGCCTGGCCGAGCTGGCCGCCGGCGCCTCCGGCTCCTCCCCGGCGTACGTGCACGGCCTGGCCACCAACGTCGCCGACTACTCCGCCACCCGGGAGCCGTACTTCTCCGTGGACGACGTGGTGGACGGCGTTCCGGTGCGCGAGGGCAGCAGCTGGCTGGCGGGGAACGCCTTCGCCGACGAGCTGCCCTACGCCCGGGCGTTCCGCGAGGCGCTGATCGCGCGCGGCTTCGACGAGGGCCTCGGCGTGCTGATCGACACCTCCCGCAACGGCTGGGGCGGCCCGGACCGCCCCACCGGCCCCGGCCCGCGCACCACCGCCGAGGAGTACGTCGAGGGCGGCCGCGTCGACCGCCGCGTCCACGCCGCGAACTGGTGCAACCAGGCGGGCTCCGGCCTCGGCGAGCGCCCGGCCGCCGCGCCGGAGCCGGGCGTCGACGCCTACGCCTGGATCAAGCCGCCCGGCGAGTCGGACGGCTCCAGCATCCCGCTGCCGATCGAGGGCGGCGGCTACTCCCCCATGTGCGACCCGACGTACGGGGGCGGCTCGGCCAACGCCTACAACCCCACGGGCGCGCTGCCGAACGCCCCGCTGAACGGCGAGTGGTTCCCCGCGCACTTCCAGGAGCTGCTGGCCAACGCCTGGCCGCCCGCGTGACCGGTTCGGGCCCGAACTAAGCTGCCCGCATGCTGCATCTGCGGGTGATCAGCCCCGCCGCCCGCACCGATGCCGTCGTGGCGCTGATCCAGGACACGGTCGGCACGGCGCACCTGGTGGTGCTGCCGGGCGCCGCGCGGGATCCGGTGGGGGACGTGGTGCAGTGCGACGTGGCCCGGGAGGCCGCCGACGAGCTGCTGGCGGAGCTGCGCGGCCTCGGCCTGCCCGAGGCCGGCGCGGTGATGGCCGAGCGCGTCGAGCTGTCGATGTCCGAGCGCGCCGCGCGCGCCCAGCAGGACGCGCCCGGCGCGGGCATGGACGCGGTGGTCTGGGAGTCGCTGAGCGAGGCCACGCAGGAGGAGTCCCGCCTCAGCCTCACCTACCTCACCTTCCTCACGGTCGCGACGATGCTCGCGGCCTGCGGCGTGATGCTGGACAGCGCCATCCTGCTGGTCGGGGCCATGGTGGTGGGCCCGGAGTTCGGCCCCCTGGCGGGGGTGTGCACCAGCCTGGTGCGGTGGGCGCCGCGCCAGGCGATACGCCCGCTGGCCGCGTTGCTCGTCGGCTTTCCCGTCGCGATGGGGCTGACCAGTGCCTTCGCCGCTCTGCTCGAGGGGCGGGGGCTGTTCTCGGAGGAGCGGTTCTCCCAGCCGCACCCGGCGGTGGAGTTCGTCTGGCAGCCGGACGAGATGTCCTTCGTCGTGGCGATCCTCGCCGGGATCGCCGGGATACTGTCGCTGACCTCGGCGAAGTCCGGTGCGCTGGTCGGGGTCGCGATCTCGGTGACGACCGTGCCCGCCGCCGCCCACGTCGCGCTCGCGATGACCTACGGGCACCAGTCGGACGCGCGCGGCTCCCTCATCCAGCTCGGCCTGAACCTCAGCGGCATCCTGCTCGCCGGAACCCTGACGCTGCTGGCGCAGAAGCTGTTCTGGGAGGGCGTGCGCAACGGGCGCCGGCCCCGGCGCGCGCCGAGTGGCACATGATGGAGGCATGCCCGAGGGAGACACCGTCTGGCAGGCCGCGCGGCGGCTGGACGACGCGCTGGCCGGGCACGCCCTGGTCCGCTCGGACCTGCGCGTGCCCCGCCTGGCCACCGTGGACCTGCGGGGGCGCGCCGTGCTGGAGGTCGTGCCGCGCGGCAAGCACCTGCTGACCCGCGTCGAAGGCGGCCTGACTCTCCACTCGCACCTGCGGATGGACGGCGCCTGGCACGTCTACGGGCCCGGCGAACGCTGGCGCGGCGGCCCCGGGCATCAGATCCGCGCCGTCCTGGCCACGGCCGAGCGCACCGCCGTCGGCTACCGGCTGCCGGTGCTGGAGCTGCTGCGCACCGCCCAGGAGCGGCGGGTCGTCGGGCACCTGGGGCCCGACCTGCTCGGGCCCGACTGGGACCCGGAGGAGGCGCGGCGCCGCCTGCTGGCCGAGCCGGCGCGGCCGCTCGGCGCGGCGCTGCTGGACCAGCGCGTGATGGCGGGCATCGGCAACGTGTACATGGCCGAGCTGTGCTTCCTGGCGCGCGCCACGCCCTGGCTGCCGGTGGGCCAGCTCGCTGCCCCCGCGGAGCTGATCGACGCCGCGAAGCGGCTGCTGGAGGCCAACCGCGACCGGCTGGGCCGCACCACGACGGCCGCCGGCCTCCGGGAGCGGCTGCACGTGTACGGGCGGGCCGGGCGCCCGTGCCTGCGGTGCGGCAACGCCGTGGCGTTGGCCTCCGCCTCGCACGAGGCGCCCGGCCGTGAGCGTCCGACCTACTGGTGCCCGGGCTGCCAGCAGGGGCCGGGCCCGGGCACCGGCTGACCGCGATCAGCTCGTCGGCGTCAGCACCACCTCCGTGCTGCCGGTGAGCGGGGGCAGGCCGTCCTCGCCCGGGTCGGTGTAGCTGGCGTTGAAGACGCCGCGCAGCTCGTCCTCGCCCGGGTCGTGGCCATCGGGCAGGGAGGTCTGGATCGTCCCCTTGCAGCCGGAGGCCGTGGTGAGCGGGTGCCCGTGGTCGTCGTGGCCCAGGATGTAGGACACGGTGACGGCCGAGCAGTCCACCTGCTGGTCGTCGGTGACGCTCACCTCATAGGCGACGCGGTCGCCGAAGGCGAAGGAGTCGCCCTCCTTCGGCGTGACGAAGGTCAGCTCGGGAGTGGCGTTCCCGACCACGATGTCCACCTCCGCCGAGGCCGCCCGGCCGCGGTCCCAGCCGCCGGCGTCGGTCACCCGCAGGTTCGCGGTGTAGGCGCCGACCCCCTCGTAGGTGTACGTCGGGTTCGCCGCGCGGGAGTCGATGTCCCCGTCGGAGTCGAAGTCCCAGGCGTACCGCAGCCGGTCACCCTCGGGGTCTTCCGTGCCCTCGCTGGAGAAGCGGACCGTCAGCGAGGTGTCCTGCGTGCTGGTGACGTCCGCCGACGCCACCGGCACCGGGGTGTGGTTGCCGTGCGGCCCCAGGTAGTCGATGCGGGCGACCTGGGCCTCGGGGTTCTCCAGGAAGTAGCCGTTGCCGTACTCCAGGACGTACAGCGCGCCGTCCGGGCCGAACTCCATGTCGATCGGGCCGATGATGTCCATCGACGCCAGCACGTCCTGGACGCCCGTCAGCTCGCCGGTCTCCTCGTCCAGCTCGAAGCCCTTGATGTAGTTGCGGGTCCACTCGTAGAAGAGGGGTATGCCGTCGTACGCGCGCGGCCAGGCGACCGGGCGGGGGCGCAGGGACGCCAGCGGGTTCCAGTCGTACGCCGGGCCGGCCATCGGGCCGATGCCGCCGGTGCCGAGCTCGGGGAACTCCTCGGACTCCCCGTAGCCGTACCACATCTCCGGCTGCACCACCGGCGGCAGCTCGGTCATCCCGGTGTTGTGCGGCGAGGCGTTGACCGGGGCCGCGCAGTCGAAGGGCTCGCCCGAGGCCTGGGTGGCGAAGTCGTAGTCGACGTACGGCAGCTCGGGCGTGGCGCAGTACGGCCAGCCGTGGTTGCCGGCCTCCTCGGCCGCGAACCACTTGCCGGTGCCGGCCGGGCCGCGCGCCGGGTCGGCCTCGCCGGCGTCGGGCGAGTAGTCGGCGACGTAGAGCGCGTCGGTCTCCGGGTCGATCTCGATGCGGAAGGGGTTGCGCAGCCCCATCAGGTAGATCTCGGGCCGGGTGTCCGGCGTGCCGGGCGCGAAGAGGTTGCCGCTCGGGATGTCGTACGAGCCGTCGCGGTTCACGTCGATGCGCAGCACCTTGCCGCGCAGGTCGTTGGTGTTGGCCGCGCTGCGCTGCGCGTCGTACGCCGGGTTGCGGTCGGGGCGCTCGTCGATCGGGGCGTAGCCGCCGGAGGAGAAGGGGTTGGTGTCGTCGCCCGTGGACAGGTACAGCAGGCCGTCGCTGTCGAAGACGATGTCGCCGCCGACGTGGCAGCAGATGCCGCGGTCCACCTCGACGTCGAGGATCCGCTGCTCGCTGGAGAGGTCGATCTCGTCGCCGACGAGCTTGAAGCGGGAGAGGCGGTTGACGCCCTCGAAGGGCTCGAAGTCCTCCGGGTCGCCATTGAGGGGGGCGTCGCCCTCGTTGACGTCGGGGGTCTCCGGGTCGTCCAGCGGGGTGTGCATCGGGGGCGCGTAGTAGAGGTAGACCCACGTGTTGGTGACGCCGTTGAAGCCGGGGTCCACGGCGATGGACTGCAGGCCCTCCTCGTCGTGCTGGTAGACGTCGAGCTCGGCGGCCAGCGTGTTGAGGCCGGTGCCGGGGTCGTTGAGCCAGACCTGGCCGCTGCGGGTGGTGTGCATCACCCGGCGGTCCGGCAGCACCGCGAGGTCGATCGGCTCGCCCGGGGTGTCGTTGAGGGTGACCTTCTGGAAGTCCTCCTCCGCGGGCGTGTCCGGCTCGGGCGAGGGCTCGCGGGCGAGGGCGGCGGGTGCGGGTGCGGTGAGGAGAGACGCGGCCAGGGCGGCCACGGCGGCGGACAGGAGGGTGACGCGGGTGGTGCGCGAGCGCATGTGCGGACCTTTCGTGCAAACGAAACAGGCGCGGGATGCGTGGGGGTCCGTAGGGAGGAGGGTGGCGAGCGGTCTCGGCGGCGAACCGCCGGGGGAACCGACGGACGAGCCGGGGGACGAGCCGACGGACGAGCCGAGGGGCGTCAGGACGGGAAGGAGAACGAGCGCAGGTAGGCGTAGCCGATCTCGGCGGTCTGCTCCGGCGTGACGTCGGGCGTGTCGTTCTCCACGATGTACTCCAGCACCTGGTGGGCGCGGAAGACGCGGGCGAAGTCGATCATGCCGGTGCCGAGGTCGGCCATGTCGCCGGTGTCGGGGTCCCGGTCCTTGACGTGGTACTGGAGCACCCGCTGCGGGGCGGAGCGGATGACGTCGATCGCGAAGCCCTCGGGGTCCTCGACGCCGTCGCCGCTCTCGATGCCGCCGGTCACCGCCCAGTAGATGTCGATCTCCAGGTGGACCAGCCAGGGGTCCAGCTCGTTGGTGAGGATCTGCCACGGCGTCAGGCCGTTGCCGAGGTCGATGGTGAACTCGTGCGCGTGGTTGTGATAGCCGTAGCGGAGACCGTGGCAGCGCGCCTCGGCGGCCTCGTTGTTCATCTGCTCGGCCCAGCGCTTCCAGTCGTCGGCCTTCTCCGATATCAGGTAGGGCACGACGGAGAACCGCTGGCCGAGGGTGACGGCGTTCTCCAGCTTCTTCTCCAGCGCGGCCTCGTCGGGGGCGATGCCGTCGTGGGCCGAGGTGGTGCGGATGCCCAGCTCGTCGTGGAAGGCGCGCAGTTCGGCGGCGGTGCGGTCGTAGTAGCCGGCCTGCTCGACCTTGGGGTAGCCGAGGTCCGCGATCGTGCGCAGCGTCGCGTCGTAGCCGGGCGAGCCGCCGAGCGCGTCGCGCATCGTGTAGAGCTGGATGCTGATGTTGCCGGGCGGCACGAACGCCCAGCGGCCGGGGCGGGTCCGCGGACGCGGCGCGCGGGCGGCGTTCGCGGCCGGGGCCGCGGCCACCCCCGCCGCGAGCGCGGCGGCGCCGACCGCGCCCGCGGCGGCGCCCCGCAGCAAGGAGCGCCTGCCGGTGGCGCGCCGGGTGCGTGCCATGGAGAGCGCTCTGTCATTCGGAAGTCCGTAGCACATGGCGGCTCCTGTGAAAGTGGTTCGGAACTGCGGCCAACGTAGAAACGGCTTTGTGCGTCGTCAATAGAAGTTTCAACACTTTCCTTCGAAACTTCAGAGGTATGAGCGCAAAGTGTGCGGGCGTGCACGCATACGGAAAGCGCCCCCGCGGATGCGGGGGCGGGCGGTGAGGGCCGCGCATGCCGCGGGCCCGCCGGTCAGCGCCCGGCGGGCCCGCGAGGAGTGAACGAGCGGTCGTGCGTCAGAAGGTCACTTCGCCGCTGCCGCCGTCGAAGACCACGTCGGAGCAGGCGTAGAAGTCCTCCGGGCTGTCGGACCGGGTCCAGTGGATGAACATGATGTGCTGACCCGACTTCTCCGGGAGCTGGAGGTCCCAGTAGTAGGCACCGCCCTCGTCGCCGGCGCCGCCCTCCTGCGGCGGGTCGGTCACCGTCTGGACCTCCTCAAGGTCGCTCCACGCCAGCGGCTTGTCCGGCGTCCAGCTGTCCTTGGTGAAGTAGACGATGAAGTCGCCCGGGTGGGCGGCCCAGTTGCTGTACCGGATCTCGATGGTCGAGCCCGCCGTGAGGTGGGTCGTCGGCCAGTCGGCGCGCGCGGCGTTGTACGAGGAGAAGTCGTACGGTCCGTTGTGGCCGCCGCTGCAGATCTCACCGTCCGGGATGTAGCCCTCGGTCTGGCCGTCGGCGTTGGAGTCGAGCACGGCGAACCAGTTGTACAGCGGCGTCGTGCCCGTCTCCGCGACCGCGTCGGCGCAGGCCGGGTTCGAAGGCGTCTGGTTGCCGCTCTCGACCATGTCCTTGTAGCACAGGTACGTGCGCGAGCCCGGCGACATGGTGACGCCGTGCGCGGACGAAGGAGTTGGCAGCGACGCCACCACGAGAGCCAGCAGCGCGGCTCCGAGAAGGCTCAGGACGCGAGGCGACCGGAACCGCGACCGCTGCCGGTCGCCCCGGTGCCCCGCGTCGGGGTGTCGATTGGCCATGTGGGGGGTCTCCTTAGGAGTTTTCGCCACGACAGGTGCCCGACCGCACCTGGTCCTGCGACCCATCGCGGCATCTGCCAGCCGTTCATGGGAGCGCTCCCGCAGCAACGGTAGCGCCCCGTTGGCCATTGCGTAACCGGTTCTCAGCCACGATCTGGCCGATGCATGGCACATTCAACGAAGTCGCATCGCCGCGACCCGGAGTCCGCGGTTGAGGTACGCCAGGACGGCCAGGTCGGCCAGGACGCGGCGGTGGCCGCTGCTGATCGCCCGGGCCGTGGCCGTCGTGGTCAACCTCGCCCTCACGATCCGAGGTCACGCGGCGATTTCCGTTATCCGCCGCCCCGCCGCGCGTCCCCCGGGCATGAGACGTTTCCTGCGCGCCGGGGCCGTGCTCGCGCTGCTGCTCGCGGCGTTGGCCCCGCCGTCACTCCTCACCGCCGCCCGTGCCGACGACGCCCACGACATCACCGCCGACATCCGTGACGGGCGCGACGTCGTGCTCGCCGGCGACGCGGTCGTGCGGCTGGCCGACGGCGAGACGACGACCTACGACGGCGTCATCAGCGGCGTGGGCACGCTGCGCGTCACGGGCGGCGGCACGCTGATCCTCACCCGGGACAGCGACTTCGAGATCCCCGAGGAACGCCAGCGCCAGAGCGTCAGCGTGCAGGGCGGGAACCACCCGTACACCACGGTCAGCGACCCCGACCCGCCCGCCGTCATCGTCGACCCCGGCGCCACGCTCCAGTACGGCACCGGCGGCACCACCGGCCTCATCGGCCACTTCCCCTACGCCACGCCCGGCTTCCGCCTCAACCAGAACAACATCCAGGTCGACGGAACCCTCCGCCTCTCCCTCACGACCAGCTTCAACCTCGGCACCATCAGCGGCTCCGGCCTGGTCACCCAGCCGCGCTTCCTGTGGGGCACGCTCGAACTCGCCGGCACCCACCCGTTCTCCGGCGTCATCGACAACGGCACCGGCACGGCCGCCGGGCGGCCGGAGTTCCCCGTGGCGCTGCCAGGCGCCCGCGCCATCCTCAACCAGGGCACCTGGACCGTCGACACCCCGCTCGGCCAGACCATCACCCTCAACCAGGACTTCTACCAGCGCGAGTACGGCAGCGACATCAACGTCCAGTCCCGCCCCGGCAGCCGCGTCGTCCTCGGCGGCACCTACAGCTACTCCGACACCGGCGGCGACACCGACCCCTCCCTCAGCGACCCCGCCCTCAACTGGACCCCCATCGACCACGACCTGAACAAGCGCGGCACCAACATCAAGGGCGCCGACGTGCAGTGGGGCGACGGCACCACCAGCGAGATCTTCATGCCCGGCACCGCCGAGACCGTGTACATCAACCTCCTGGAGGCCAACGGCGTACGCTCCGGGCTCACCTTCGCCTACAACGGCCCGGTCACCCTCGGCGCCCCGATCGGCGGCGGCGTCTTCCACGACACCCTCGCCGCCCCCGGCCAGGGCGACATCGTCATCGCCTCCATCCCCGGCAACGACGTGACCTTCGCCGCCCACCAGTACTACGACGGCGCCACCACCGTCGAGCGCGGCGCGGTGCTGCGACTCGGCACCGGCGAGGCGGGCGGCGACGGCGGCCTGATGACCGACGGCGCCCACAGCGAGGTCGTCCTCGACGGCCGCCTCGTCGCCCAGAACGCCGACGAGCCCGTCACCCTCTCCCGCGTCAGCGGCTCCGGCTCCCTCACCCAGGACGGCCCGGCCGGCACGGTCCTCGCGGGCGAGGTGAGCTACACCGGCCGCACCACGATCGCCCGTGGCACCCTCACCCTCTCGGCGGGCTCGCTCTCCCGCAGCAGCGGCGTACGCCTCACCTCCGCCGACGCCACGCTCGACCTGCGGCAGGCGGGCGGCGACCAGACCCTCCAGCACCTGACCGCCACCGAGGGCGCCGCCATCCTCCTCGCCCCCGACGCCACCCTCACCGTGGAGGGAAAGCCCGTCGGCCTCTCCACCGACACCATCACCCTCGACGGCACGCCCTACGCCGTCCACCACACCGCCGACCGCATCCGCCTGACCGCCCTCCCACCCGAGGCCACCGCCCCGGAGCCCTCCGCCTCGCCCTCCGCCACCGCCTCCCCGAAGCCAACCCCCACGGACGACGCCGCCACCCCCGCCCCCGACCCCACCCCCGCCGCGGACGCCCTCTCCGCCTCCGACGCCCCACCCGCCTGGCGCTACCCCGCCGCGGGCGCGGCCCTGGGCCTCGTGGTCGTGGCGATCGCCGCCTCATGGCTGCTGCGCCGGCAACGGTCCTAACCCTTGCGGGCCAGGATCTGGATGGCTGCCGTGACGTGGGGCCTCAACCGTCCACTGCGACGAAATGGCACGCAACAGCGATCAGCAGGTGCATCCCGTCGCAGTCGTGGCGATCAAGGCGGCCCGATGCCCTTCACCTCACATGAAAGACCGGCCCCCGGGCCGTGAACGGCAGGCGGGCGCCGCGTGGGATCAGGAAGGCGTGGTCGCGGCGGACGCGCAGCACGTCGCAGTCGCCGTCCGTGATGACCAGCAGCGGGGCGTCGGCGGGGAAGTCGCCGGCGCGGTGGAGGAGGTCGATGGCGGGCTGCAGGACCGTGCCGCCGCGCCCGCGCACCCGCGCGCGGGTGGCGATCTCCGTGACCGGCAGGTACCCGGCGTCGTGAGGGGCGGCGTCGCAGAAGACGACGCGGGCGGCGGGGACGTCGCGGGAGGAGGCGTAGGAGGCGATCGCGCCCAGCGCCTTGCCGAGGAGGGTACGGCTCATGGAGCCGGAGGTGTCAAGGACCACGCCGAAGGTGCAGCGCGGCACCTCCTCGGGCGGGAAGTAACGCCCGGCGCGCGGGATGCCGGGCGTGGCCGCCTGGCGGCGCGCGGGGCGGGCGTAGGTGCGCACCGGCTCCGGCCGGGGCACGTACTCGTCGAACCAGCGGGCGAGCTGGGCATCCCAGGGCAGGGGCGGGTGGGACAGGGCGCGGATCTCCTCGACCAGGCCGGCCGGGAGCAGGCCGCGCGTCTGCCCCTGCTGGTGCATCTCCAGGCCCTGGGTCAGGCCACGCCGGTAGAAGTCGTCGAGGTCGACGTAGTCGCCGGGGCCGCCGAGGGGGATGAGGGGGTTGTCGAGGATGTCGGGCCGGCCCCTGCCCGCCAGCGTGGCCAGGCGCCGCATCCGCCGCAGGTCGGTGACGATGCGGTCGTAGACCTCCTCGGCGGACAGGCCCGCCAGCGACGCGTCAAACAGCAGCCCCTCCGGCATCTCGCCCACGCGCATCTCGCGCAGCCAGCCGTTGATGACGTAGTCGCAGGCCACGTTGAACAGGTACGGGTCGCGCCCGCCGCGCCGCTCGCCGTGCCGCAGGGCGGCGTGCAGCATCTCGTGGGCGAGGACGAAGCGCCACTCCTCGTCGGTGTGCCGGCGCAGCGGGTTGATGTAGATCTCGCCGGCCTCGGCGCTGACGGCGGCGGTGGAGATGCCGTGGGCGCGGGCGAGTTCGGCGTCGGCGACCAGCTCCATCCCGGCAGCGACGCCGCCGAGGAGCGGATAGGAGGAGACGAACCACGACAGTGCCCGCTCCCAGGGCCGCAGCGGGCCCTCGCGCCGCCGCCCGCCCGCCTCGTCCATGGTGGCGGAGACGGTGCGGGCCAAGGCGTGGGCGAACGCCAGCTGCCAGTCGGGCGGCTGGCCGGCGTAGGGGGACCACCGCACCAGCAGCTGGTCGGGCTCGCCGCCGGCCGTGCCGAGGCGCTCGTACGCCGCCGGGATGCCGGAGGCGGAGGCGCGCCAGCGGGCGGCGAGTTGCTCCTCGTCGCCGTCCGGGTAGGAGGCGGGCAGTCCCTCGGGCGGCTGCCCGACGGTGAAGGTGAGCAGGAAGCGGTTGACGACGGCGCAGCGCGCGGTCAGGTCGAAGCGGTCGGGCTGCGCGCGCGGCTCCTTGGCGGCCGGGACGTGCCCGAAGCCGAGGTGGATCAGGGCGTGCCCGAGCGCCCAGGCCCACTCGGCGGGCTCGGCGAGCCGCGTGGGGTGGGCGTGCACGACGCCGCAGGAGTCCACCAGCAGCAGGCCGTCGCGGGGCGCCGAGGCGCAGTCCTTCTCCCGGCAGAGCCGGGCCTCCAGCGCCGCGAGCGCCGGGCTGGCGAGCGCCAGCTTCACCCCGGCGGCGAACGCCTCGGCCGCCGGGTCGGGGCGCTTCCGTCCCTTCCGGGTCCGGCTCACCGGCGCGCCTCCACCAGCCGCGGCATGTCGCGGGCCGCCTCCACCAGGAACCACGCGGGCAGCACCGGGTTGCCGTCGGCGTCCTCGGCGATGACGGTCTGGGCGACCTCGACCGATATCTCGGCGAGCTGCACCAGCAGCGCCTTGGCGCGGTGCGCGGTCTGCCGCGCGGCCGGCGAGGCGTGCTCCCGGGAGGCGGGCAGCTCCTTGACCAGGCGGCCCCGGAACGCGTCGGCCAGGTAGTACAGCAGGTCGCGGTCCTCGACGCGGTGCGGCCAGCGGGCGTCGCCCTTGAGGATCGCGTCGAGGCCGAAGCGGCTGCGCACGATCTTGACGTACCCGCAGAACGCCACCGCGTGGGCCGGGGTGAGCGTGCCGTGCGCGATGGCCTTCAGGGTGTCCTCGTCCAGGCCCGCCCCGAAGGAGTGGAGGGCGTCGGAGAGCATGTGCCAGGAGCGCGGCGTGGAGAACGGCTCCTCGGTCTTGGGCGGCTTGGCCCACAGGTGGTCGGGGCGGTCGGTGAGGTAGTCGGTGACCCAGGGGTGGATGCCGTGCTCGCCCGCCCAGGTGAGCCAGTCGGTGGCCGAAGCCTGGAGGTGGACGTGGACGAGGCGGTTGACCAGCGCGGAGGAGATGGGCCGGGCCAGGGCGTTGTCGGTGGCGCGGTTGCCGGCGCCGATGACGATGGAGCCGGGCGGCAGCTCGTAGCCGCCGATGCGGCGGTCGAGGATGAGGGAGTAGAACGCCTTCTGCACGTCCGGCGTAGCGGCGTTGAGCTCGTCGAGGAACAGGCAGTACGGCTCGGGCCGGGCGATCGCCTCCGGCGGGCAGAACACGGAGCGGCCGTCGCGGATCTGCGGCACGCCGATCAGGTCCTCGGGCGCGAGCTGGGTGCCGAGCAGGCTCACGCACTCCAAGCCGAGGGACTCGGCGAACGCCCGCACCAGCGAGGACTTCCCGATCCCGGGCGCGCCCCAGATGAAGACCGGCCGCACGGTGGCGAGCCCCAGCAGCAGCTCGGGCATCCGGGTGGGTGTGACGGAGATCGCTGCCTGCACCGACCCAGTGTGCGGGCGGTCAACGCGGTTGCGCAGGTGGTTTTCCGAACGCCTGGAGGAGGCGCTGGGCGGCGAGGGTGGGGGTGAGCGTGCCGTCGCGTACCTGGTCTTCGAGGGCGGGGGCGAGGCGGGCGACGGCGGGGTCGCGGTGGAGGCGGTCCAGGAGGTGGTCGTGGACCATGGCCCAGGTCCAGTGGACCTGCTGCTCGCGGCGTTTGGCGGCCAGGGCACCGGTGGCGTGGAGGAGGCGGCGGTGGTGCTCCAGCCGGTCCCACAGTTCCGGCAGGCCCGCGCCGGTGAGGGCGGAGCAGGTCAGCACGGGGATGCGCCAGCCCTCGGGCTCCTCCGGCCGGTTCAGCAGCCGCAGCGCGCCCGCGAGTTCGCGCGCCGCCGCGCGGGCGTCGCGCTCGTGCGGGCCGTCGGCCTTGTTGACGGCGATGAGGTCGGCCAGCTCCAGCACGCCCTTCTTGATGCCCTGGAGCTGGTCGCCGGTGCGGGCGAGGGCGAGGACGAGGAAGGCGTCGACCATGTCCGCCACGGCCGTCTCCGACTGGCCGACGCCGACGGTCTCGACGAGGATCACGTCGTAGCCGGCCGCCTCCATCACGACGATCGACTCGCGGGTGGCGCGCGCGACGCCGCCGGGCGTGCCCGCGCTGGGGGAGGGGCGCACGAACGCCGCCGGGTCGGCCGCGAGGCGGCTCATGCGCGTCTTGTCGCCGAGGATGGATCCGCCGGTGCGGGTGGAGGAGGGGTCGACGGCGAGGACGGCCACGCGGTGGCCGAGGCCGGTGAGGTGGGTGCCGAGGGCATCGACGAAGGTGGACTTGCCGACGCCGGGAACGCCGGTGATGCCGAGGCGCTGCGCGCGGCCGGCGTGGGGCAGCAGCTCCAGGAGGAGCTGCTGGGCCTGGTGCTGGTGGTCGGGGTGGGTGGACTCGACAAGGGTGATGGCGCGGGCGACGTGCGCGCGGGAGCGGGCGAGCACACCTTTGGCGTACGCCTCGACGTCGATGGGGCGGGGCACGGGCGTCACCGCCCCGCTGCGGGCCGGTGCCGGGGGCTCCGCCCCCGGACCCCCGGCCGCCCACACCCC
>NZ_JBQQCA010000019.1:0-112468 GCF_052246635.1 Streptomyces sp. 6N223
TTGGCGTGGCTCCTTCTCCCCGACACGGAACCTGACGCGGGCGGCCCTGCGCGCCGGCGCGCCGCACCTGCTCTACGTCTCCATCGTGGGGATCGACAAGGCGCCGGGGTTCTTCTACTACCGCACGAAGCTGGAGTGCGAGCGGATCGTGGAGGAGTCCGGGCTGCCGTGGACCACGCTGCGGGCCACGCAGTTCCACGAGCTGATCGTGAGGGTCGTCGAGGCCCAGCGGTGGCTGCCGGTGGCGTTCATGCTGGGAGGCGGCGTCAGGCTGCAGCCGGTGGACGCCCGGGAGGTCGGCGAGCGGCTGGCGGAGCTGGCGGTCGGCAAGCCCGCCGGGCGGGTCGCCGACATGGCCGGACCCGAGATCCGGAACGCCGCCGAGCTGACCGGGGCCGCCCTGCGGGCCGCCGGGCGCAGGCGCCGCGTGGTGCCGCTGCGGCTGCCGGGGAGGACCTTCCGCGCGGTCCGGGGCGGGGCGTTGCTGGCGCCCGACCACGCGACGGGCACGGTCACCTTCGAGGAGTTCCTGGCGCGCCGGGCGCCCGACTTCACCTGAGCGCCCGTCCCGCGCGTTCGCCTCTCTGGTTGGCCGTACGATGGCGCGGTGCTGGTCAAGTGGATGCGGTGCACCGTCGTCGACCGAGTCGGCTTCGAGCGGGGGCAGCGGAAGTGGGCAGGGCTGCTCGGCGAGCCGGGATTCCGGGGGCAGGGCGGGGGCTGGAGCCGGACGCGGCAGGGGGTGGTGCACCTCTTCGGCTTCTGGGAGAGCCGGGCGTTCTACGACTCCTTCATGGCCCGCTCCCACGACCGCCTCGCCGCGTCCCAGGCCGGCACCTACCGGGACATGGGGGTGTGGCTCTTCCAGTATCGCTTCGACGTGAAGATGGGCTTCGAGCCGCAGTTCACGGATGCCGACCTGCTGCGGGTGGCGCACTGCCGGGTGCACCGCGACCGGGCCGAGCACTTCGCGCTGATGCAGGAGAAGGTGTGGAACCCGGCGATGGCCGGGTCGCCGGGCATGCTGCGCGGCGTCTTCGCGGAGGCCGAGCCCGAGAGCGAGTTCCTGGTGCTGTCCATGTGGAACTCGGCGGCCGAGCGGGCCAAGTACCGCACCGAGCGCGTGGAGCGGCTCGCGTTGCGTGCGCAGACGGAGGCCGACATCGCCGCCATCACGGGCGACGTGATCGACATGGAACCGTCCTGGACGGTGTGAGCGAGCCGCGGCCCTCGTCACCGCCGAACTAGGCTGGCGGCATGGCACGTCCGCGACGCATCGTCCTCCTTCGACACGGAGAGTCACAGGGCAACGACGACGACTCCGTGTACGAGCGGATTCCCGACCACGCGCTGCAGCTGACGGAGAAGGGGCGCCGCCAGGCCGAGGCCGCGGGGAAGCGGCTGCGCGCCCTCTTCGGCCAGGAGCGGGTCTCGGCCTACGTCTCGCCCTACCGCCGCACCCACCAGACCTTCCACGCCCTCGCCCTCGACCCCGCCCTCGTGCGGGTGCGGGAGGAGCCCCGGCTGCGGGAGCAGGACTGGGGGAACTGGCAGGACCGCGAGGACGTGCTGCGCCAGAAGCGCGCCCGCGACGCCTACGGGCACTTCTTCTACCGCTTCGCCCAGGGCGAGTCCGGGGCGGACGTCTACGACCGGGTCGGCGCCTTCCTGGAGAGCCTGTGGCGCAGCTTCGCCGACCCCGACCACCCGCCGAACGTCCTGCTGGTGACCCACGGCCTGACCATGCGGCTGTTCTGCATGCGCTGGCTGCACTGGACGGTCGCCGAGTTCGAGTCGCTGTCCAACCCGGGCAACGGCGAGATGCGCGAGCTGCGGCTCGGCCGCGACGGCCGCTACCACCTCGACCGGCCCTTCGGCCACTGGCACACCCCCGAGCGCCCCTTCGAGGGCTGGCCGGCTCCCGTGTCGAGCAGCCCCGTGAGCCACCACCCGTGAGCCGGCCGGGAGTCCCCGGCTAGGCTGGGAACCGCCATGCCGTACGAACCTCCTACTCACCGGGTGGAGCGGTCGATCCGCGCCACGACAGGAGCCCGCGTCGTCGCCGGGCTCGACGAGGTCGGCCGGGGCGCCTGGGCCGGGCCGGTCACGGTGTGCGCCGCCATCACCGGGCTGCGTCGTCCGCCCGAGGGCCTCACAGACTCCAAGCTGCTGACCCCGCAGCGCCGGGAGACCCTCGCGCAGGAGCTGAGCGGGTGGGTCACGGCCCACGCGCTGGGCCACGCCTCGTCGCAGGAGATCGACGAACTCGGCATGACAGCCGCGTTGCGCCTGGCCGGATCGCGCGCGCTGGCCGCGCTTCCCATGCGGCCCGACGCGGTGATCCTGGACGGCAAGCACGACTACCTCGGCCAGCCCTGGCGGGTGCGAACGGTCATCAAGGGCGACCAGACCAGCGTGGCGGTGGCCGCCGCCTCGGTGCTCGCCAAGGTCAGGCGCGACGCGATGCTCGCCGAACTCGCCTCCGAGCACCCGGACTTCGGCTTCGACAGCAACGCCGGCTACCCGTCGCCGGTGCACAAGGCCGCGCTGGCCGAGTGGGGACCGACGCCCCATCACCGCATGTCCTGGGCCTTCCTGGACGCGCTCCCGCGCTGGCGCCACCTCCGGCGGCCCCGCGTCGGCACGCCGGCCGACGTCGCCGAGGCGGAGGACGCCGTGCAGCTCGGCATCTTCTGACGCCATCAGCCCCGCACGGCCAGCACCAACGGCAACACCTCCTCCGCCCCCGCCCGCCGCAGCAGACGGGCTGCCATCGCGAGGGTCCAGCCGGACTCGGTGAAGTCGTCGATCAGCAGCAGCGGACCCTTGGCCGCGCCCACCGCCTGCGCCACCGGCGGGGCGAGCGCCAGCGACCCATGGAGCGCCCGCACCCGCTGCGCCCCGTTGCTGCGGCCCGACGGCAGGCTCCCCGGATCATGGGTGACCTCGCCCAGCAGCGGCATCCGGCCGATGGCGGCGATCCGTTCGCCGAGGGAGTGGACGAGCCGCGGCCGGGACCGGGATCCGACGGTGACCACGGCGACCGGCCGCCGCCGCGCGCCCGGCGCCCCGGACGCCCAGCCGCCCGGCGCGGCGGCCCAGTCCGACACCACGGTCACCAGGGCGTTCACTATGTCCTCGGGCACCGGCCCGTCGTCGGCGGTCTCGCTCAGCAGCGGTCGGAGCCGGTCTCCCCAGCCGAGGTCCGACAGCCGGCCCACGGCCCTGCCCGGCCCGGCCTGTTCCCCCGCCGGGATGCGGCCCTTCAAGTCCACGCCTGTCGCCGGCAGTCCGGTGGGCCACATCCGGCGCGGCTCCACCGCCACGCCGGGGCGGGCCAGCTCGCCGCGTGCCGCTGCCAGGGACTCGGGCGCGACCTGGAGGGAGAACCGGACGCCCGAGCAGTTGTCGCACCGGCCGCACGGCGCCGCCTCCGGGTCGTCGAGCTGCCGGCGCAGGAACTCCATGCGGCAGCCGGTCAGCGCCGCGTACTCACGCATTGCGCCCTGCTCCGCCTCCCGCTGCGCCGCCACGCGCTCGTAGCGTCGCCGGTCGTACTCCCAGGGCTCACCGGTGGCGCGCCAGCCTCCGCGCTCCCGGCGGACGGCGCCGTCCACGTCCAGGACCTTCAGCATCATCTCCAGCCGGGTGCGCCGCAGCTCCACCAGCGGCTCCAGAGCGGGCAGCGACAGCGGCCCGCCGGCCGCGGCCAGCGCCTTCAGGGTGAGGCGGACCTGCTCCTCGGAAGGAAAGGCCAGCGAGGCGAAGTACCGCCAGATGGCCTGGTCCTCGGGCCCGGGAAACAGCAGCACCTCGGCGTTGTCCACGCCCCGACCGGCCCGCCCGATCTGCTGGTAGTAGGAGATGGGGGAGGAGGGCGACCCCAGGTGCACGACGAACCCGAGGTCCGGCTTGTCGAAGCCCATGCCCAGCGCCGAGGTCGCCACCAGCGCCTTCACCCGGTTCGCCAGGAGATCGGCCTCCGCCGCCTCCCGGTCGGCGCCCTCGGTCCGGCCGGTGTACGCCGACACCCGGTGGCCCCGTGATCTGAGGAAGTCGCTCACCTCCTCCGCGGCAGCCACGGTGAGGGTGTAGATGATGCCGGAGCCCGGCAGTCGGCCGAGGTGGCTGTCCAACCAGGCGAGCCGGTGCGCGGCGTCCGGCAGGCTGAGCACCGAAAGCCGCAGGCTGGCGCGGTCCAGGCTGCCGCGCAGCACCAGCGTCTGCCCGCCGTCCCCTCCCGTGCCGAGCTGCTCGGCGACGTCGGCGGTCACCCGGGCGTTCGCCGTCGCCGTGGTGGCCAGCACCGGCACCCCGGACGGCAGCCGTGCCAGCATGGTGCGCAGCCTGCGGTAGTCCGGCCGGAAGTCGTGGCCCCAGTCGGAGACGCAGTGTGCCTCGTCGACCACCAGCAACCCGGTGGTCTCCGCGAGCTGGGGCAGCACCTCGTCACGGAAGTCGGGCGAGTTGAGCCGCTCCGGTGATACGAGCAGCACGTCGACCGCCCCCTCCGCCACCTCGGCGCGCACCGTCTGCCACTCCTCGGTGTTGGCCGAGTTGATGGTGCGCGCCCGGATCCCGGCCGCGCGCGCCGCCTCGATCTGATTGCGCATCAGCGCCAGCAGCGGCGAGACGATCACCGTCGGCCCGTGGTCCCGCCGGCGCAGCAGGGCGGTGGCCACGAAGTACACGGCCGACTTGCCCCAGCCGGTGCGCTGCACGACCAGGGCCCGGCTCCGCTCGGCGACCAGCGCGTGCACGGCCCGCCACTGGTCCTCACGAAGCCGCGTTCGGCCCGAGGCGTCCCCGACGAGCCGCGCGAGCACGGCGTCGGCGTCGGCCCGCAGATCCGGGCCCTCCTGCTCCGCAAGCGGGGGCTGCCCCGCGACTGACTGCTTCATGGCCCCCATGCAACCCGACGCCGGGGCTCCCTGCCAGGCAGCGTGTGGAAAACGAGAGTGATGATATGAATTATCAGATTAATCAATGGCCTTGTGGATAAGTCCCGGCGAACTTCCGCTCTCGCACGGCATTGTCGTGGCATGACCCGACACAGCGACACCGCCCAGGAACTCACTCTCGCCGACGGCCGCGTCACCCTGCGCGGCCCGGCCGACCTCGCCGACGCCCTGCCCTACCTGCTGGGATACCACCCGGACGACTCGATCGTGCTGATCGGCCTCCACGGCACGCGCGGCCGGCTCGGCGGACGGATTCGCACCGGCATTCCGGAGGACCCCGACCGCTGGCCCGAGGCCGCCGAGCAGCTCGCCGCATGCCTCGTCGAGGGAAGCAAGGCACGCGGCGGCCGTCCCGACGCGGCCGTCGTCTACCTTTGCCAGAGCCCGTCCGACGGCGGACGGGCCGAGACCGTCATGGAGCGGCTGCGCCCGCTGGCGCAGCTGCTGCGCACCGCGTGCGGCGCGCTGGACGTGCCGGTGTTCGAGGCCCTCTGCCTCTCCGGCACCCGGTACTGGTCCTACACCTGCCCGGAGGCGGAGTGCTGCCCAGGTGAGGGAAGCGAGCTGCCCCGGGCTGGGACCTCGCCGATGGCCGCTGCCGCCGCCTATGCCGGCATCCGCGTCCAGGGTTCGCTCGGCGACATGCGGCGACGCCTCGCGCCGGTGGGAGAGCCGGCCGCCACCCGGCAGCTCCGGGCCCTGGACCAGGCCGCCGCGTCGCTGATGCCCAGGATGCTGGGCGCCGAGGCCGACTGCGCGGCGGTGCATGCCGAGACGCTGGAGCTGGTCGAGCGCCTGATGGGCCGCTTCCGCCGGGCGCCCGCCTCGCGCGGGACGGACGAGGCCGCCGACGACGCCAGGGACGACGCCCTGCTCACCTCCGAGGACGCCGCCCGTCTCGTGCTGGGGCTGCAGGACCGGGAGACGCGCGACCGGGCCGCAGAGTGGATGGAGGGCGCCGAGGCCCCGCCGGCCCTGCGGCTGTGGCGGGCGCTCGCCCGCCGCTGCGTCCACGCCTATGCGGGGCATGCCGCCGCCCCGCTCACTCTGGCCGGCTGGGTCTCCTGGTCGCTGGGAGATGACACGGGCGCGCGGGTGGCGCTCAGCCAGGCATTGGAGACCGACTCCGAGTACGTCTTCGCCAACCTGCTGTACCAGGCGCTCAACGAGGGCATCAGCCCGGAGCCGCTCCGGCGCTGCATGCGGCAGCAGCGGGCCGCCCGCAGGCTCTGATGATCAAGCGGAGGCCCCTATGATCACGGCATGCCCTACGACCCCTCGGACTTCCCGCCGTTCGCCGTCACCGTGGATCTGGTCGTGCTCACCGTCCGGCGACACGCCTTGTGCGCGCTCACGGTTCGTCGCGGCGAGGAGCCCTTCCAGGGCCGGTGGGCGCTGCCCGGCGGATTCGTGCGGGCGGACGAGGACCTGGCGTCGGCGGCTGCTCGCGAGCTGGCCGAGGAGACCGGGCTCCGGGTCAACGGGGACAGCAGCCGCACCGGGGCGCACCTCGAACAGCTCGCGACGTACGGGGATCCGCACCGCGATCCGCGGATGCGCGTCGTCAGCGTGGCGCATCTGGTGCTGGCTCCTGACCTGCCGGCTCCGATCCCGGGAGGCGACGCGGGAGGCGCCGAGTGGAAGCCCGTCAGCCGCCTGCTGGGCGGGACCGACGAGCCACCCGCCGAGCGGCTGGCGTTCGATCACAGGACGATCCTCTCGGACGGGGTCGAGCGGGCCCGCTCGAAGATCGAGTACTCCTCCCTGGCTGCCGCCTTCTGCCCGCCGGAGTTCACCGTCGGAGAGCTGCGCCGCGTCTACGAGGCGGTGTGGGGAGTCTCCCTCGATCCGCGGAACTTCCACCGCAAGGTCACCGGCACCCCCGGCTTCCTGGTGCCGGTGGGTGGCACGACCACACGGCAGGGAGGCCGTCCCGCCCAGCTGTTCCGGGCGGGAGGCGCCACCATCCTCAACCCGCCGATGCTGCGGCCGGAGGTATGAGCGCGCGCCACCCGGAAGTTCGCCTGGAAAATCCGATATGTCCCGTTATCGTGCCAGAGTGCATCCTCAACGGGAGAATCGATGATCCAGGCCATCGGACTCACCAGCGCTTCCCGGCGCGGCTGGCCGCCGGCCGTTGACGATCTCAGCTTCGAGGCGCGCGCGGGCGAGGTCACCGCGCTGCTGGGCCCTCCCGGAGCCGGCAAGTCCGCCGCCCTGCGGCTGCTGCTCCAGCTCGCGCCCGGCCGCGGCGTCGCGCTCTTCCGGGGACGGCAGCTGTCACGGGTGCCCCACCCCACCCGGGAGATCGGCACGCTGCTCGGGGATGTCCCGGGGCACCCCGAACGCACGGCCCGCGGCCATCTGCGGATGCTCGCCGCCGTCGTCGGCGTGCCCGCCGGCCGTGCCGACGACGTGCTCGACGTCGTCGGCCTGAGCGGTCTCGCGGACCAGCGGCTCGGGGCGTTCTCGCGCGGCATGGACCGCAGGCTCGGGCTCGCCGCCGCGCTGCTGGGCGACCCGCACACCCTGGTCCTGGACGAGCCGTCCCGAGGGCTCTCCCCCCGTGAGAGCGCCTGGCTGCACGGGCTGCTGCGCGGGTACGCGGAGCAGGGCGGGACGGTCCTGGTCACCTCGGCGGACCCCAGGGAGGCGGCGCGGCTCGCCGACCGGGTCGTCAGCCTCGACGCCGGCAGGCTCGTCGCGGACCAGCGGGGCGAGGACTTCGCGCGCACCCGGCTGCGCCCGCGCGTCGTCGTCCGCACGCCGCACGCGGACCGGCTGGCGGCGGCCCTCGCCCGGGAGTGCCGCCGGGCCGGCGAGCCGGGGGCGGACGCCCCCGTCGAGGTGGTGAGGGAATCCGGCAGCAGCCTGGCGGTGTACGGCAGCGACTGCCCGGCGGTGGGCGAGGTCGCCTACCGCCACCGGGTGATGGTGCACCAGCTCGCCGACGTCGTCGGCGACGCGGACGACCGGTCCCCGGTCGGGCCGCTGAACCGGGCCGACGGCCGCGGCGCCGCACCCGGCTCGACCGTCCGGATCGCCCGGCCCCGGCCCCGCGAGGGCGTCGCGGCGCTGCCGCCCCGGCTGCCGCCGCTGCCGCCCCCGGCCCCGAGCTGGCCGATCCGGTACGAGCTGCGCCGCTGGACGGGGGTGTGCACGGTCTGGTGGCTCAAGGCGGCCGCGCTGCTGGGCGGCATGGTGGTGGGGATCATCCTCGCCGCCTCGGACTCCCAGCCCGTGGCGCGGGTGCTCACCGGCTGGTGGCAGCCGCTGCCGCTGCCCCCGGTGGCCGTGGTGGCCGGGACGCTGGGCGCGCTCTCCTTCGGGCAGGAGTTCCGCTATCCAGCACTGGCCCCCGCCCGGGTCCCCGTGCCCCGGCGGCTGTCACTGCTGGCCGGGAAGCTCGTGGTCTCCGCCGCCGCGGCGCTGCTGCTGTGCTGCGCGACCGTCGCCCTCAACGCCGCCGTGCTTCCGGTGCTCTTCGGCGAGGAGCGGCTGGCGGGCGGCTCCTGGGGCACGGCCCTGCACAGCATCGCCGCCCTCTCCGTCGGCTGCGCCTGGGCCGGGCTGCTCGCCGCGGGCCTCTTCCGCTCCGCGCTGGTGGGGCTCGCCGCCGTCGCCGCGGTGCCGCTCGCGCTGGCCCCGGCCCTGCGGGCGCTGCTGGAGGCCCCCGCGGGGCGGTCCCTCGACGGGCTGCCGGGGCGTCTCCCCTCGTTGACGACGCTTCCGATCCCGTCCGGAGTGGACCGCTGGGTGTCCGCATCGGTGCAGCTGGCGTCCCAGCCCGTGGGGTGGGCGCTCGCCCTGTCGCTCGCCGTGCTGCTCGGCGGGTATGCCCTCCTCAGCCTGCGCGGGGGCCTGCGGTGAGGGCGGCACTCCGGCACCGCGGGCCCCCGCCGTGCCCGAGCGCTTCCACGGCGCTGCCTGCTGGGAGTCCATTTCCGTCCGGTTAGCCGTCAATTATGCGGGAGTCGCCGATCACCCTTTCGTGTGCTTTTCACCAAAGACCTCAAGGTGCCTCCGGACCCCGCCGACAAAGGAGGCGTGACTACCCTTGCGCACTCCATGATGACCGCCACACGCTCCGCCGAGTCCGGCCCAGCCGGGCCGGGCGAGCTGGACCGCTACTCCTACGCCGAGTCCTCCGGCGCGGCGCGCACCACCAATGCCCCCGCCTGGGACGGGCCCGACCCCGAGATGGGCCGGGTCGGCCGCCGGGCCGCGGGCAACCGCGGCCGGGGCCTGCACGGCCAACTCGTGCAGCAGCTCGGCCAGATGATCGTCTCCGGCGATCTGGGCGCCGACCGCCCGCTCGTCCCCGAGGAGATCGGCCAGCGCTTCGAGGTCTCCCGCACCGTGGTCCGCGAGTCGCTGCGCGTCCTTGAGGCCAAGGGCCTCGTCAGCGCCCGGCCCAACGTGGGGACCCGCGTCCGGCCCGTGGGCGACTGGAACCTGCTGGATCCCGACATCATCGAATGGCGAGCCTTCGGCCCACAGCGCGAGGACCAGCGCCGCGAGCTGTGCGAGCTGCGGCTCACCATCGAGCCGCTGGCCGCCCGGCTGGCCACCGGCGACAGCCGCGAGGAGATCAGGCAGCGCCTGGGTGACATGGTCGATATCATGACCCACGCCCTCGGCCAGGGCGACGCGCTCACCTTCTCCCGCGCCGACGCCGAGTTCCACGCCCTGCTGCTCCAGGCCGCCGGCAACCGCATGCTCGAACACCTCTCCGGCATCGTCGCCTCGGCGCTCCAGGTCTCGGGCGGCGCCCTCTCCGGCTGCGAGCAGCCCACCGAGGGCTCGATCGCCCTCCACCAGCGCATCGTCGACGCCATGGAGTCGGGCGAGCCCGCCGCGGCCGAGTCCGCGATGCGGCAGCTCCTGGCCCCCACCGAGACAACCCCGCCGACGGGATCGGCCGCGGGCGGGCCCGACCACGTGGTTCCCGCCCCTCGCGAACACTGAAGCCGGTACGTGACAGCGCGTCGCCGGAGCCGCCCGGGCAGGGCTCCGGCGACGCATAGGCTCCGGCCCCGCTACAGTCGAGCGTGCGGTGTGACTCGGGACACGCGAAAGCTGCGTAACGCTTCGGGGAGCAGCGCGATGATTCAAGAGGTGGCTGTGGTGGCCGGACCAGCAGTCCGACGCCGACGCCGCCAACGCCGCTGGCCCACCCCGCGCCGGCGGTCACGGTCCGCTTCCATTGGGTGGACCTTAAGCCGTTCCCAGAGTTCCGAGAGGTTGTTCGTGTCGGCCAGCACTTCCCGTACTCTCCCTGCGGAGATCGCCGAGTCCAATTCTGTGATGGCGCTCATCGAACGGGGAAAGGCCGAGGGGCAGATCGCCGGCGATGATGTGCGCCGGGCCTTCGAGGCTGACCAGATCCCGTCAACCCAGTGGAAGAACGTTCTGCGCAGCCTCAACCAGATCCTCGATGAGGAGGGCGTGACGCTGATGGTGAGTGCCGCCGAGGCGCCCAAGCGCACCCGGAAGAGTGTCGCCGCGAAGTCAACTGCCAAGCGCACCGCGACCAAGACGGTCGCGGCCAAGGCCGCCTCCGCCAAGAGGGCCACCGCCAGCCAGGACGAGCCGGTCGCCGAGCCCGAGGGCACCGAGACGGCGGCCGCCACGCCGAGCAGGTCCGCGGCGAAGAAGCCCGCTGCCAGGAAGGCGCCCGCGAAGAAGGCGCCCGCGAAGAAGGCCGCCGCCAAGAAGCCGGCGGCGAAGAGACCAGCCCCCAAGAAGAACGCCGAGAAGGCCCCCGAGTCGAAGAAGGAGATCGTCGACGAGCTCCTCGACGGCGCGGAGGAAGGCGCCGAGGAGCCGGGGCGCGCGGCCAGGAGCGAGCCCGGCCCCGAGGGCCCCGACGGCAAGCCCGAGAACGAGGGCTTCGTCCTGTCGGACGAGGACGAGGACGACGCCCCGGCGCAGCAGGTGGCCGCCGCAGGGGCGACCGCCGACCCCGTCAAGGACTACCTCAAGCAGATCGGCAAGGTCCCGCTCCTCAACGCCGAGCAGGAGGTCGAGCTCGCCAAGCGGATCGAGGCGGGCCTGTTCGCCGAGGACAAGCTCGCCAGCTCGGACAAGATCGCCCCCAAGCTCCGCCGCGAGCTGGAGATCATCTCCGAGGACGGCCGACGCGCCAAGAACCACCTCCTGGAGGCCAACCTCCGCCTCGTGGTCTCGCTCGCCAAGCGGTACACAGGCCGCGGCATGCTCTTCCTGGACCTGATCCAGGAGGGCAACCTCGGCCTCATCCGCGCCGTCGAGAAGTTCGACTACACCAAGGGCTACAAGTTCTCGACGTACGCGACCTGGTGGATCCGCCAGGCGATCACCCGCGCCATGGCCGACCAGGCCCGCACCATCCGCATCCCGGTGCACATGGTCGAGGTCATCAACAAGCTGGCCCGCGTCCAGCGCCAGATGCTCCAGGACCTGGGCCGCGAGCCCACCCCGGAGGAGCTGGCCAAGGAGCTCGACATGACCCCCGAGAAGGTCGTCGAGGTCCAGAAGTACGGTCGCGAGCCCATCTCGCTGCACACGCCGCTCGGCGAGGACGGCGACAGCGAGTTCGGCGACCTCATCGAGGACTCCGAGGCCGTGGTGCCCGCCGACGCGGTGAGCTTCACCCTCCTGCAGGAGCAACTCCACTCCGTCCTCGACACGCTGAGCGAACGCGAGGCAGGCGTGGTGTCGATGCGCTTCGGCCTGACCGACGGCCAGCCCAAGACGCTGGACGAGATCGGCAAGGTCTACGGCGTGACCCGCGAGCGCATCCGGCAGATCGAGTCGAAGACCATGTCGAAGCTGCGTCACCCCTCCCGGTCCCAGGTGCTGCGCGACTACCTGGACTGAGCCCTGGACCGAGCCGGGCCACACCGAACGCCCCCACCCGCGGCTGCGCGGGCGGGGGCGTTCGTCCTGCCGTTACGCCGCGCCCGCTACGGGGGGAACTGGACGGGCGGCCGCCCCCGTCCGGGGGTGGCCGCCCGTCGACGCTCGTAAGGCCCGTGAAGGCGGGCCCAGCCCGTCAGTGGTGGGAGACGCGGTGCGTCGGGTCAGCGCTCGTCGTCGCTCGCGGTGGCGGGAGTCGCGGTGAGCTTCTCCGTCTCGTCCTGTATCTCCGCGGCGATCTTCTTGAGCTCCGGTTCGAACTTGCGGCCGTGATGGGCGCAGAACAGCAGCTCACCGCCGGTGGTGAGCACCACACGCAGGTAGGCCTGGGCACCACAGCGGTCGCAGCGGTCCCCGGCCGTCAGCGGGGTCGCGGGGGTCAGAACAGTAGTCACGTCGCCTCTTCTCTAGCTCGACGAGCTGTCGTACCAGGGACAACATCCAACCAGGCCGAAAACGTTCCCGCTCGCGGCGTCCGACGGTAAAACCTGCCGCCGGGGAGTGGCTGGTCGCTGCCGGGTGGCGGCGAATGAGCCGATTGCAGTGGTTTGTGATGTTGGTCGTTGCCGATCCTGCCTTTGTTCAGGAGGACGTGCCCGGAGCTTAAATGGTTCATGCCTCGAAGGGAACGTGATGTACGCGTCAGGCGTGTACATTATCGAACGCATGAGCGAGCCTGGGTTAGGCTGGATACTCTCCTGGGTGGCTGCACATCCGCTCAACGCAGCCTCGGTACGCTCTGAGCGGCACCCTGCCACCGGGCTCGCCACCGGAACAGAATTCAGCGAGGAGCGAACTGCGTGACCGCCGACACGTCCGTGCCATCCGCCTCACTGCTCACAGGAACCGACGCCGGGGGCAACTACACCGCGCGGCACCTTCTGGTTCTGGAGGGTCTGGAGGCGGTCCGCAAGCGCCCCGGCATGTACATCGGGTCCACGGACAGCCGCGGGCTGATGCACTGCCTGTGGGAGATCATCGACAACGCCGTCGACGAGGCGCTGGGCGGCCACTGCGACCACATCGAGGTCGTCCTCCACGACGACGGCTCCGTCGAGGTCCGGGACAACGGCCGCGGCATCCCCGTCGACGTCGAGCCGAAGACGGGCCTGTCCGGCGTGGAGGTCGTCATGACCAAGCTGCACGCCGGCGGGAAGTTCGGCGGCGGCTCCTACGCCGCGTCCGGCGGCCTCCACGGCGTCGGCGCCTCCGTCGTCAACGCCCTCTCCTCTCGCATGGACGTCGAGGTCGACCGGGCCGGCCGCACCCACAGCATCAGCTTCCGCCGCGGCACCCCCGGCATCTTCACCGAGTCCGGCCCGGACGCCCCCTTCGACCCCGCCAGCGGCCTGCTCAAGGGCAGGAAGATCCCCAAGACCCGCACCGGCACCCGCGTGCGCTTCTGGGCGGACCGGCAGATCTTCCTCAAGGACGCCCGTCTGAACCTGGAGCACCTCCAGGCCCGCGCCCGGCAGACCGCCTTCCTCGTGCCCGGCCTCACCCTCGTCATCCGCGACGAGCGCGGCCTGGACGGCGCCGAGGCGGCGAAGCCCGTGGAGGAGGTCTTCCGCTTCGACGGCGGCATCAGCGAGTTCTGCGAGTACCTGGCGAGCGACAAGCCCGTCTGCGACGTGATGCGGCTCACCGGCCAGGGCACGTTCAAGGAGACCGTTCCGGTCCTCGACAGCCGGGGCCACATGATCCCCACCGAGGTCAAGCGCGACCTCGACGTCGACATCGCGCTGCGCTGGGGCACCGGGTACGACACGACGCTGCGCTCCTTCGTCAACATCATCGCCACCCCCAAGGGCGGCACGCACGTGGCGGGCTTCGAGCGTGCCCTGCGCACCACCGTCAACGAGGTGCTGCGCTCGACGAAGCTGCTGCGCGTCGCCGAGGACGACATCCTCAAGGACGACGCACTTGAGGGCCTCACCGCCGTCGTCACCGTCCGGCTGGCCGAGCCGCAGTTCGAGGGCCAGACCAAGGAAGTCCTCGGCACGGCCGCCGCCTCCCGGATCGTCTCGCAGGTGGTGGCCCGCGAGCTCAAGGCGTTCCTGACCTCCACCAAGCGCGACGCCAAGCAGCAGTCCCGCGCCGTCCTGGAGAAGGTCGTCGCCGCCGCCCGCACCCGGATCGCGGCCCGGCAGCACAAGGAGGCCCAGCGCCGCAAGAGCGCCCTGGAGTCCTCGGCCCTGCCGGCGAAGCTCGCCGACTGCCGCAGCGACGACGTGGACCGCAGCGAGCTGTTCATCGTCGAGGGCGACAGCGCGCTCGGCACCGCCAAGCTGGCGCGGAACTCCGAGTTCCAGGCGTTGCTGCCGATCCGCGGCAAGATCCTCAACGTCCAGAAGTCGTCCGTCTCCGACATGCTGAAGAACGCCGAGTGCAGCGCGATCATCCAGGTGATAGGGGCCGGCTCGGGGCGGACCTTCGACATCGACCAGGCGCGGTACGGCAAGGTCATCTTCCTCGCCGACGCCGACGTCGACGGGGCCCACATCCGCACCCTGCTGCTGACGCTCTTCCAGCGCTACATGCGGCCCATGGTCGAGCAGGGACGCGTCTTCTCCGCCGTCCCGCCGCTGCACCGCATCGAGCTCAGCAACCCCGGCAAGGGCCGGGAGAAGTACATCTACACGTACTCCGACAACGAGCTGCGGGAGACGCTCCTCGACCTCAAGCAGCGCGGCGTCCGCTACAAGGACGCCATCCAGCGCTACAAGGGCCTGGGCGAGATGGACGCCGACCAGCTCGCCGAGACGACGATGGACCCGCGCAAGCGCACCCTGCGCCGCATCAACATCAGCGACCTGGACGCCGCCGAGACGGTCTTCAGCCTCCTGATGGGGAACGAGGTGGCCCCGCGCCGCGAGTTCATCACCAGCTCGGCCGCCTCGCTGGACCGCTCCCGCATCGACACCTGAGGGTGACCCCGCCTCACCGCAGCGCGTCGATGCCGGTGACGGTCAGCACCGGCTGCGGCTCCGGCGCGGCGTCGCAGCTCGCGGGGAGCGCCGCGCCGGTGGTGCGCCGGTCGACCGCGGCCCGCCACCGCCGGCCGTCGGCGTGATCGACGGTGACGGTGCCCGTGGTGCCGTCGAACGCCGACACCGCGAGCGCGTCGGCGTCCCGCTCGCCCACGAGCGCGCGCACCGCCAGCTCCGCCGCCTGGCCCGTGCGGTCCCAGGAGGAGCGGCCACGGCAGTTGCCCAGGACGACGCGGCCGTCCCGCAGCTCCTCCAGCACGCCCTTGACGGCGACGGCCGTCATCCGGCCGTAGGCGTACCCGTGCGGCAGCACCAGCAGGGTGGGGGAGAAGCGGTGGCCGCCGAGGGGGGTGATCTCCCAGACCTCCGCGCCGCCCGAGGCGGCGAGCTCGGCGGCCAGCGGGCGGCCGCGCAGCGCGCAGCAGCGGTCCCGCCGCCCGTTGGTGCACACCAGCGCCAGCGGCTCGCCGGCGTACGGCTCCCACAGCCCGCCGTGCTCCCCGGCGCCCAGCCGCCCGAGGTCCAGGTCGCGCAGGGCCGGCAACGCCTCCGGGCCGGCCAGCGCCACGGTGCGGATCCAGGCGCGACCCGGCGCGGTGTGGGCGGCGAAGACCCGCCGGGGCGCGCCGGACCGCCCGGCGTCGTCGGGTAGGGGGGCACCTCCCGGGGCCCGGAGGGCCCGGGGGAGTCCCGGGCGGCGGATCAGCGCGACGCGGACACCGGTGCCGTCGGCCGCCGCGCGCAGGGACTCGCCCAGCGCGCCGTCCAGATGGCTCTCCATGAGCGCCTCGTGTCCCCACGGCCCCGGCTGCTCGATCAGCAGCCACGTCCGGGCGGTCGCCGCCGTCCCGGCGAGGGGCTCCGACCCGGCCAGGGAGAGGGCCGCACAGCTGCTCACGAAGGCAACCCTAACCTCACCCGTCCCACCCGGCACGGCGGGAGCCGCCCCGCCCAGCGCCGGGCGGGGCGGGCAGGGCGGGCCGCCGGGGCGTTACGCCGGGCCGGCGACCACCGCCACCGCCTTGGCCAGCGGCGTGCCCGAGCCGTCGCGGCGCGGGTCGGCGGTGGGCAGCTCCACGGGCGCACCGGTCCGCGTCGCCGCCCTGGCCGGCGCGGGCCCGGCCCAGGCCAGCGTCAGGTGGTCCTCACCCTTCAGGAACCGCTGGCACCGCACGCCGCCGGTGGCCCGGCCCTTGCGCGGGAACTGGTCGAAGGGCGTCAGCTTGGAGGTGCCCAGCGAGTCGTCCAGCGTGCCGCTGCCGCCCGCGCAGGTGAACACCAGCGCCTCGCCGGCCGGGTCGACGGCCGTGAAGGAGATCACCCGCGCCCCGGCGCCGAGCTTGATCCCCGCCATGCCGCCCGCCTGCCGCCCCTGCGGCCGGACCTGTGAGGCCGGATACCGCAACAGCTGGGCGTCGCTGGTGATGAAGACCAGGTCCTCCTCGCCGGTGCGCAGCTCGGCCGCGCCCACGATCCGGTCGCCCTCCTTGAGGGTGATGACCTCCAGCTCCTCCTTGTTCGCCCGGTAGTCCGGCACCACCCGCTTGACCACGCCAAGCTCGGTGCCGACGGCCAGCCCGGGGGAGGACTCGTCCAGCGTCGTGAGGCACACCACCCGCTCGCCGGGCTCCAGCGACAGGAACTCCGACAGCTGGGCGCCGCCCGCCAGGTTCGGCGCCGTGGCCGTCGGGGGCAGCTGCGGCAGGTCGATCACGGAGAGCCGCAGCAGCCGTCCTGTGGAGGTCACCGCGCCGACCTCGCCCCGGGTCGTGGAGGGCACCGCCGAGACCACCACGTCGTGCTTCACGCGCCGCGCCTGCTGGTCGAACGCCGCCTGGCCGTCCGCCGTGCGCGCCAGCAGCCCGGTGGAGGACAGCAGCACCCGGCACGGGTCGTCGGAGACCTGGAGCGGCACCGCCTCGACGGGCGCGTCCTCGGTCTCCGCCAGCACCGTCCGCCGCGGCGTGGCGTACTTCTTCGCGACCTGCGCCAGCTCGCCGGAGACCATCTTGCGCAGCTCGGCGTCCGACTCCAGGATCCGGCTCAGCTCGGCGATCTCCGCCTCCAGCCGCTCGCGCTCCGCCTCCAGCTCCAGGCGGTCGAACCGCGTCAGCCGCCGCAGCGGGGTGTCGAGGATGTACTGGGTCTGGATCTCCGACAGCGAGAACCGCTCGATCAGCGCCTCCTTGGCCGCCGCCGCGTTGTCGCTGGAGCGGATGACGCTGATGACCTCGTCGATGTCGAGCAACGCCACCAGCAGGCCCTCGACCAGGTGCAGCCGGTCCCGGCGCCTGGCCCGCCGGAACTCGCTGCGCCGGCGCACCACCTCGAAGCGGTGGTCGACGTAGACCTCGAGCAGCTCCTTCAGACCCATCGTCAGCGGCTGGCCGTCCACCAGCGCCACGTTGTTGATGCCGAAGGACTCCTCCATGGGCGTCAGCTTGTAGAGCTGCGCCAGCACCGCCTCGGGGTTGAAGCCGTTCTTCACCTCGATGACCAGCCGCAGGCCGTGCTCGCGGTCGGTGAGGTCCTTGACGTCCGCGATGCCCTGCAGCCTCTTGGCGTTGACCAGGTCCTTGATCTTGGCGATCACCTTCTCGGGCCCGACCGTGAACGGCAACTCGGTCACCACCAGGCCCTGCCGCCGGGCGGTGACCTTCTCCACCGAGACCGTCGCCCGCATCCGGAAGGTGCCGCGCCCCGTCTCGTACGCCTCGCGGATGCCGCCCAGGCCCACGATCTGCCCGCCCGTCGGCAGGTCCGGGCCGGGCACGAAGCGCATCAGCGTCGCCAGGTCGGCGCCCGGGTGCCTGATCAGGTGGCGGGCGGCGGCGATCACCTCGCCCAGGTTGTGCGGCGGCATGTTCGTGGCCATGCCGACGGCGATGCCGCTGGAGCCGTTCACCAGCAGGTTCGGGTACGCCGCGGGCAGCGCCACCGGCTCCCGCTCGCTGCCGTCGTAGTTCGGCGCGAAGTCGACGGTGTCCTCGTCGATCGACTCCACCATCAGCCCGGCCGCCGGCGCCGAGCGGCACTCGGTGTACCGCATCGCGGCCGGCGGGTCGTCGTTCCCCAGCGAGCCGAAGTTCCCGTGGCCGTCGACCAGAGGGAGCCGCATGGAGAACGGCTGCGCCATGCGCACCAGGGCGTCGTAGATCGCCGTGTCGCCGTGCGGGTGCAGCTTTCCCATCACCTCGCCGACCACGCGGGCGCACTTGACGTACCCACGGTCAGGGCGCAGGCCCATGTCGTGCATCTGGTACAGGATCCGGCGGTGCACCGGCTTCATGCCGTCCCGGGCGTCGGGGAGTGCGCGGGAGTAGATCACCGAGTAGGCGTACTCCAGGAACGAGCCCTGCATCTCGTCGACGACGTCGACGTCGAGGATGCGTTCCTCGAAGTCGTCCGGCGGCGGTGTCTTCGTGCTGCGGCGGGCCATCGCGGCGGCGCTCCTTCACTGCGTGCGTGCCCGCGCCCTGTCCGGCGCGCGCGACGCGTGTGTGCTGATGCGTGCGGGGTGAGGTCTGGTGCTGTGACCATTGTGGACCGCCCCGCTGACAGTGCCGGCCCGCCTCCCGCCCCCGACCCCGGCCACGGAGCTGACCGGAACGTCGCTCACCATGGTTCACCTTGCATAAGGTGGCTGAGATCTTAAGATCTCCACGTCCGAGCGAAGGGACCTCACGCACATGGGCCACACGGCCGTCCCGCAGGATACCGCCGGCGGGCTCACCGCTACCGAACACAGGCTGGCCAACGGCCTCCGCGTGGTGCTCTCCGAGGACCATCAGACGCCCGTCGCCGCCGTCTGCCTCTGGTACGACGTCGGCTCACGTCACGAGGTCCCCGGTCGCACCGGCCTGGCGCACCTCTTCGAGCACCTGATGTTCCAGGGCTCCGCCCAGGTCAGCGGCAACGGCCACTTCGAGCTGGTCCAGGGTGCGGGCGGCTCCCTCAACGGCACCACCAGCTTCGAACGCACCAACTACTTCGAGACCATGCCCGCCCACCAGCTCGAACTCGCCCTGTGGCTGGAGGCGGACCGCATGGGCACCCTGCTGACCGCCCTGGACCAGGAGTCCCTGGACAACCAGCGCGACGTGGTGAAGAACGAACGCCGCCAGCGCTACGACAACGTCCCCTACGGCACCGCCTTCGAGCGACTGTCCGCCATGATCTACCCCGAGGGCCACCCCTACCACCACATCCCCATCGGTTCCATGGCCGACCTCGACGCCGCCTCCCTCGCCGACGCCCAGGACTTCTTCCGCACCTACTACGCCCCGAACAACGCCGTGCTCTCCGTCGTCGGCGACATCGACCCCGAGGAGACCCTCGGCTGGATCGACCGCTACTTCGGCTCCATCCCCTCCCACGACGGCAAGCGCCCCCCGCGCGACGGCACCCTGTCCGAGGTGATCGGCTCCCAGCTGCGCGAGGTCATCCGCGAGGACGTCCCGGCCCGCGCCCTCATGGCCGCCTACCGCCTGCCCCACGACGGCACCCGCGAGGCCGACGCCGCCGACCTGGCACTCACGGCGCTGGGCGGCGGCGAGTCGTCCCGGCTCCACAACCGCCTGGTGCGCCGCGACCGCACCGCCGTCGCCGCCGGCTTCGGCCTGCTGCGGCTGGCCGGGGCGCCCTCCCTGGGCTGGCTGGACGTGAAGACCTCCGGGGACGCCGGGATCGAGGAGATCGAGGCGGCCGTCGACGAGGAGCTGGCCCGCTTCGCCGAGGAGGGGCCGAGCCCGGAGGAGATGGAGCGCGCCCAGGCCCAGCTGGAGCGGGAGTGGCTCGACCGCCTCGCCACGGTCGGCGGCCGCGCCGACGAGCTGTGCAAGTACGCCGTGCTCTTCGGCGATCCGCAACTCGCGCTGTCCGCCGTGCGGCGGGTCCTGGACATCACGCGCGAGGAGGTGCGCGAGGTCGCCGCCGCCCGGCTGCGCCCGGACAACCGCGCGGTGCTCGTCTACGAGCCCGTCGAGCCGCCGGAGTCCGAGGACGCCGATGCCGCCCAGGACGCCGACGAGCCCGACGACGCCACCACCCTCGACGCGGAAGGGGCGGAGAAGTGACGGACACCACCTCCACCACCTCGATGACCACCTCCACCTCCACCACCGCCACCGCCACCGGACCCGTGCCGCCGCCGCCCGGCATGGTGCTCCACCCGCAGCCGTCCGCCGGCCGCCCCAGCCCCTGGGAGTTCCCCTCCCCGCAGCGCGGCGTCCTGCCCAACCGCCTGACCGTGCTGCGCAGCCACCGCCCCGGCCAGCGCGTCATCGCCGTCGAGGTCCACCTCACCGCCCCCCTGGCCGCCGAGCCCGCGAGCCAGGAGGGCGTGGCCACGATCATGGCGAGGGCGTTCTCCGAGGGCACCGACCGGCACAGCGCGGAGGAGTTCGCCGCCGAGCTGGAGCGCTGCGGCGCCACCCTCGACGCCCACGCCGACCACGCGGGCGTGCGCCTCTCGCTGGAGGTCCCGGCCTCCCGGCTGGCCCGCGCGCTGGGGCTGCTCGCCGACGCGCTGCGCGCCCCCGCCTTCGCCGAGAGCGAGGTCGACCGGCTGGTCCGCAACCGCCTGGACGAGATCCCCCACGAGCTGGCCAACCCCTCGCGGCGCGCGGCGATGGCGCTGTCCGCCGCGCTCTTCCCCGCCGCATCCCGGATGTCCCGGCCCCGCCAGGGCACCGCCGAGAGCGTCGAGCGCGTCGACGACAAGGCGGTGCGGGCGTTCTACGAGGCGCACATCAGGCCCGCCGCCGCCACCGCGGTCGTCGTCGGCGACCTGACCGGCATCGACCTGGACGCCGTCCTCGCCGACACCCTCGGCGCCTGGACCGGCGCCGCCGCCACCCCTCCCGCGTGGACGGCGGTCGACGCCGACGACACCGGCCGCGTCGTCATCGTCGACCGCCCGGGCTCCGTGCAGACGCAGGCGCTGATCGGCCGCACCGGCCCCGACCGGCACGACCCCGTCTGGGCCGCGCAGACCCTCGGCGTCTACTGCCTGGGCGGCACCATCACCTCGCGCCTGGACCGGGTGCTGCGGGAGGAGAAGGGCTACACCTACGGCGTGCGGGCCTTCGGCCAGGTGCTGCGCTCCAGCGCGGACGGCACCGGCCTGTCGCTGCTCGGCATCCGCGGCTCGGTCGCCACCGAGGTGACCGGCCCGGCGCTCGCCGACACCTGGCAGGTGCTGCGCACCCTCGCGGCCGAGGGCCTGACCGACGCCGAGCGCGACATCGCCGTGCAGAACCTCGTGGGTGTGGCCCCGCTGCGCTTCGAGACCGCCGCGGCGGTCGCCGGCACCCTCGCCGACCAGGTCGAGGAGGAGCTGCCCGACGACTACCAGGCTCGCCTGTACGCCCGGCTGGCCGAGACCGGCACGGTCGAGGCGTCCGCGGCCGCGGTGCGCGCCTTCCCCGAGGACCGGCTCGTGACCGTGCTCGTCGGCGACGCCGCGGCGATCGAGGGCCCGGTGAGGGAGCTGGGCATCGGCGAGGTGACGGTGATCGGCGGCTGAGACCGCCGCGCGACGGCGTACGCCCGCGTCCCGGCGTACGCCTCGCGCACCGCCGCCGCCCGCCCGGCGCGGGACGGCTTCACGCGGCGGCGGCTGAAAGACACCGTTGTTTTCAGGGCCGCTATCGGCATTCCCGCGTTTTTGCCATACAGTTCCGTCCAGTGACCCGCTAGTAATGCGGCAGGCTGACGTCGGCTATGGCAGTGGGGGTTTTGTTCATGCGTATCTCCGCGCACACGGTATGCACGGCGATCCGTGACGACATTGTGGCCGGCGTCCTGCCGCCCGGATCCCGGCTCGCCGAGGAGCAGCTCGCCCAGCGCTACGGCGTCTCCCGGGTCCCGGTGCGCGAGGCGCTGCGGACCCTGGAGTCCGAGGGCTTCGTCGTCTCCCGCCGCCACGCCGGCGCCTGCGTGGCCCAGCCGGGCGACCGGGAGGCCGCCGACCTGCTGGACATCAGGGCGCTGCTGGAGCCGCTGGGCGCGGCCCGCGCCGCCCAGCGCCGCACCGAGGCGCACCTGAAGGTGCTGCGCGGCCTGGTCAGGCTCGGCCGCCAGCGCGCGCTCCAGGGGCAGGAGGCGGACCTGCGCTCGCTGGGGGACTGGTTCCACGAGACCGTGGCGCAGGCCACCGGCAGCCCCGGGCTGACCGCCCTGCTGGTGCAGATCAGGCGCAAGATCACCTGGCTCTACGCCGGCGAGCCGGTCAGCCGTGCCGCCCAGCTGTGGCAGGAGCGAGGCGCGCTCGTGGACGCCATCGCCCGCGGCGACGCGGAGCGGGCCAGGGCGCTCGCCGCCGCCCAGCTGGAGCGGGCCACCCTGGCCCGGCGGCAGTTCCGCCCAGCTCCTGTGAGGACTCCGAAACCTGCCGTAAACACAGGGCGCGGCCAGATTTAACAGCGACCGTATACACCAGAGGTAAAGGGTCCCGAATTCGACCGCCGGTTTCCGTGCGGGAATTTCTGCTGCCCGGAATTCCCGCCCGCTCCCGGCGCATTTCACACCGTTTCCGGAAGCTCCTCGAGGCCCTCGGAAACCAGCTTCGCCAGCCGGTCGAGCTCCGCCTCGGCGTTCTCCGCCTCGGTCGACAGCACGACCTCGTCACCGCCCTCGGCGCCCAGGCTGAGCACCGCGAGCATCGAGGCGGCGTTGACCGGCGTGCCGTCCCCCTTCGCGATGGTCAGCGGGAAGCCGGCGGCCGTGGCGGCCCGTACGAAGATGGACGCGGGCCGGGCGTGCAGCCCCTCGGCCCAGCCGATGGTCACGCGGCGTTCAGCCATGGTCTTGCCCCTCGATCGTTCACTGCCTGGTTCCTCCGGCACGCGGCGGCGTGCGCACGCACCTCCCGCGCCGGCCACGCACAACCGTACGCTGAAGCCATGCGGACCACCGCCGAGTCTCCCTATCCGGCGCACTGGGAGGCCGACGTGGTGCTGCGCGACGGCGGCACGGCGCACATCCGGCCCATCACGCCGGACGACGCAGAGCGGCTGGTCCGCTTCTTCGAGCGGGTCTCCGCCGAGTCCAAGTACCACCGCTTCTTCGCGCCCTACCCCCGGCTCTCCGACCGCGACGTCCACCGCTTCACCCACCACGACTACGTGGACCGGGTGGGCCTGGCCGCCACCGTCGGCGGCGACTTCCTGGCCACCGTCCGCTACGACCGCATCGACGCCGGCGGCCGGGCCGCCACCGCGCCGGCCGACCACGCCGAGGTCGCCTTCCTCGTCCAGGACGCCCACCAGGGCCGGGGCATCGCCTCCACCCTGCTGGAGCACATCGCCGCCGTGGCCCGGGAGCGGGGCATCCGCCGCTTCGTCGCCGAGGTGCTGCCCGCCAACGCCCGCATGATCAAGGTGTTCACCGACGCCGGGTACGCGCAGCGGCGCAGCTTCGCCGACGGCACCGTCCACCTGACGCTCGACCTGGAGCCGACGGCGGAGTCCCTGGCCGTGATGCGCGCCCGCGAGCAGCGGGCCGAGGCCCGGTCCGTCGAGCGGCTGCTGGCGCCCCGCAGCGTCGCCGTCATCGGCGCGAGCCGCGAGGAGGGCGGCGTCGGCCGCGCGGTGCTCGCCGCCCTGCTGGAATGCGGCTTCAACGGCCCGGTCCACGCCGTGAACAGCGCCCTGCCGCCCGGGCGGGCCACGCTCGGCGGTGCCCCCGCCCACCGCTCGCTGCCGGAGATCGGCCAGCCCGTGGACCTCGCCGTGCTGGCCGTGCCCGCCCCGCGCGTCGGCCCACTCCTCGCCGAGTGCGCCGCCCAGGGCGTCACCGGCCTGGTGGTGCTGACCACCGGCCACACCCGCGACGAGCAGCGCGACCTGGTCCGCCGCGCCCGCTCGCTGGGCATGCGCATCGTCGGGCCCGGCGCGTTCGGGCTGATCAACACCGCGCCCACAATCCGGCTCAACGCCAGCCCCGCGCCCCGCATGCCGCGCCGCGGGCCGGTCGGGCTGTTCACGCAGTCCGCCGCGATCGGCATCGCGCTGCTGGACGAGCTGGAGCGGTGCGGCGCCGGCCTCTCCACCTTCGTCTCGGCCGGCAACCGCGCCGACGTCTCGGGCAACGACGTGCTCCAGTTCTGGTTCGACGACCCCGACACCCGCGTCGTCCTGATGTACCTGGAGTCCCTCGGCAACCCGCGGAAGTTCACCCGGCTCGCCCGCCGGGCCGCCGCCGCGGGCAAGCCCGTCGTCGTGGTGCGCGGCGGCCGGCACAGCGGCGGCGCGCCGCCGCACGGCCACGCCGTGCCGCCCGGCGGGCGCACGCCCGAGCCCACCATCTCCGCCCTGCTCGCCCAGGCGGGCGTGATCGAGGCCGACACCGCCACCGAACTCGTCGACGCCGCCCTGCTGCTGGCACACCAGCCGCTTCCCGACGGCCCCCGCGTCGCCGTCATCGGCAACGCCGAGGCCCTCGCGCTCGTCGCCCACGACGCCTGCCGCGCCCAGGGCCTGGACGCGCTGCCGGTGACCGCACTCGGCCCCGGGGCCGGGCCGGAGGAGTACGGCCGCGCGCTCGCCGACGCCCTCGCCGACCCCCGCGTGGACGCGGCCGTCGTCACCGCCGTGCCCGGGCAGGGCCCGGGCGGGGCACCCGGCGCGGGTGGCCTCGCGCAGGCGCTCCACGCCGCGGCAGCCGGCAAGCCCCTGGCCGTGGCCCACCTGGCCCTGGATGGCCTCGCCGAGGAGCTCGCCGCCCGCGGCATCCCCGCCTTCCCGTCGGCCGAGCGCGCGGCCCGCGCCCTGGCCCACGCCGCACGCCATGCCCACTGGCTGGCGCGCTCCACCGAGCCCGGCCGGGTCCCGGCGTACGCGGACATCGACGAGTCCGCCGCCCGCCGCGTCATCGAGGAGGCCATGCCGGAGCGCTCCGCGGCCGACCTCACCCCCGGGCAGGTCCGTGCCCTGCTCGCAGCCTACGGCGTCCCCGTCGAGCCGGGCCCCGCCGAGAGCGGCGGCGTGGACACCGTGGTGCGGGCCGAGGTCGACCCCGCCATCGGCGCCGTGCTCTCCTTCGGGCTGGCCGGCCCGCCCTCCGAACTCCTCGGCGACATCGCGCACCGGCTGCTGCCGCTGACCGACCGCGACGCCGCCGAGCTGGTGCGCTCCGTCCGCGCCGCCCCCATGCTCTTCGGCTGGCGCGGCGCCCGCCCCGTGGACACCGGCCGCCTCGAAGAACTGCTGCTGCGCCTCGGCAGGCTGGTAGAGGACCAGCCCGGGCTGGCCGCCGTCGAGCTGTCGCCCCTGACCGTCGCCCCCTCGGGCGCGTGCGTGCGGGCCGCCTCGGCGCGGGTGGCGCCGCCGCCCCGCACCGACCCGGGCCCCCGGCGGCTCCCGGCGTACTGACCGAGGGCTCGGCCGGGGACCCGACCGACGTCAACTGAGCATCGGTGGTGACTGGCCACCCCTTAGGATGGCCACGTGACTCCGCTCCCCGACCTGAAGGAAGGGGGCTTCCAACCCGGAGGTTGCGGTCCAGCCCGAACCGACCCCATTCGGGGCGGAAACAAACTACCAGAGCAGGGAAGATGGCGAAGACCGGTACGACGTCTCAGGGGCTCCAGGGACTGCGGGAGGCGATCGAGCGCAGCGGGTACTACCCGGCGCTCGTCGCCGAGGCGGTCGAGGCTGCCATCGGGCAGGAGACCGTCGTGTCGTACCTGGTGCACCAGGAGACCACCATCGACGGCAGCGAGGTGCGGCGGCACGCCTCGGTCCTCGTGCTGACCGGCACCCGCCTCATCGTCAGCCACACCGACGAGCAGGCCGCCGACGGCTCCTCCCCCGTGCCGTACGCCACGACGACGACCGAGTCCGTGAAGCTCGCGCGCATCTCCTCGGTCATGCTGAGCCGGGTCGTCGCCGACCCCCAGACGTACGAGCCGGGCACGCTGCCGCGCGAGGTGGTGCTCACCGTCGGCTGGGGCGCGGTCAACCGCATCGACATCGAGCCCCTCAGCTGCGGCGACCCCAACTGCGAGGCCGACCACGGGTACACCGGCTCCACCACCGCCGACGACCTCAGCCTGCGCATCAGCGAGGCGGGCGACCTGCCGGAGACCGTGCGGCAGGCGCTGGCGTTCGCCCAGGCGCTCTCCGAGGCGACGACGGCGGTGTCCGGCCTGTGACCGTGCCGCAGCCCGGAGGATGGGAGACGCCCCCGCCTCCGGCCCTGGCGCACGAATCCGCGCACGAGCCCGCTGCCCTCGACCCGCGAGGCGCCCCGGCGCCGCGCTACGGCTCGGCGTCCCTCGCCGACCTGCTGCCCGCCGTCGCCGCCGGGCTCGGCGTTCCCGGCCTCGGCCCCGGCGCCGGCTCCGGCCCTGGTTCCGGCCCCGCCTCCGGGCTCGTTCTCCCGCCGGCCGACCGGGTCTGCCTCTTCCTGGTCGACGGCCTCGGCTGGGACGCGCTGCGCGCCCACCCCGACGCCGCCCCCTTCCTCGCCTCGCTGCTGCCCACGTCCGTCGCCGGCAGCGGCGCCCCCCTCACCGCGGGCTTCCCCTCGACCACCGCGACCTCCCTCGCCTCGGTCGGCACCGGCCTGCCCCCGGCCGCCCACGGCCTGGCCGGGTACGCCGTGCTCGACCCGGCCACCGGCGAGCTGATGAACCAGCTCCGCTGGGAGCCGTGGACCGAGCCGAGCCTCTGGCAGCCCCACCCCACGGTCTTCCGCCTCGCCCGCGCCGCCGGCGTGGCGACCAGCGTCGTCTCCGCCCCGCAGTTCGAGAACACGCCGCTCACCCAGGCCGCCCTCTCCGGTGGTCTCTTCCTCGGCCGCCTCGACGCGGGCGAGCGGATGGACGCCGCCGCCCGGCAGCTCGCCGCCGCCGACCGCGCCCTGGTCTACACGTACTACGCCGAGCTGGACTCGGCCGGCCACCGCTTCGGCGTCGACTCCGAGGCGTGGCGCGCCGAACTGCGGTTCGTCGACGGCCTCGCCCGGCGGCTGGCCGAGCAGCTCCCGCCGCGCTCCGCGCTGTACGTCACGGCCGACCACGGCATGGTCGACGTGCCGGCCACGCCCGAGGCCCGGTTCGACTTCGACGAGGACTGGGAGCTGCGCGCCGGGGTCGCGCGCCTCGGCGGCGAGCCCCGCGCCCGCCACGTGTACGCCGTCCCCGGCGCCGCTGGGGACGTGTACGCCGTGTGGCGCGAGGTGCTGGCCGGCCACGCCTGGGTGGTCACCCGGGACGAGGCCGTCGAGCTGGGCTGGTTCGGGCCGCCGGGCGCGGGCGTCGAGCCGCGCGTGCGGGGCCGGATAGGCGACGTGGTGGTGGCGATGACCGGCGTCTCCGGCGTCGTGGCCACCACCACCGAGCGCAAGGAGTCCGCGCTGATCGGCATGCACGGCTCGGTGACCCCCGCCGAGCAGCTCGTGCCGCTCCTCGAAGTACGCACCTGACGCACCTGACCGGGAGCGAAGTCCCTTGGCTGAACTCGCCTTCTTCTCCGGCACCATGGACTGCGGGAAGAGCACCCTCGCCCTCCAGATCCGGCACAACCGCTCGGCGCGCGGCCTGCAGGGCATGATCTTCACCCGCAACGACCGGGCGGGGGAGGGCAGGCTCTCCTCTCGCCTCGGGCTGGTCACCGAGGCCATCGAGGCGGACGAGCGCTTCGACTTCCACGCCCACCTCGTCAAGCACCTCACCGCCGGCGGCCGGGTGGACTACGTCATCGCCGACGAGGCGCAGTTCCTCTCGCCGCGCCAGGTCGACCAGCTCGCGCGGGTCGTGGACGACCTGGGCATCGACGTCTTCGCCTTCGGCATCACCACCGACTTCCGTACGCGGCTCTTTCCCGGCTCCCAGCGGCTGATCGAGCTGGCCGACCGGGTGGAGACCCTCCAGGTCGAGTCGCTGTGCTGGTGCGGCGCCCGCGCCACGCACAACGCGCGCACCGTCGGCGGCCGGATGGTGGTGGAGGGCGCGCAGGTCGTCGTCGGCGACGTCGGCGGGGCCGAGACCGGGTACGAGGTGCTGTGCCGCCGCCACCACCGGCGCCGCCTGACCGCCGCCGCGGCGGCGGGCGCCGGCCCGCTGTCGCAGGACGTCCTGCCCACGGACGGCGTTCCCGGCCAGGGGCGGCACGAGGGCGCGGCCGAGGCGGCGGACGCCGCGCCCCAGGTCTAGCTCCCGCGGTCTAGCTCCTGCGCGGGCGGACCAGGCCGAAGGGCGCGCCCTCCGGGTCCGCGAGCCACGCCAGCCTGCCGAACGGCGTGGTCTCCGGCGCCCGGACCAGCCGCGCGCCCAGCTCCTCGGCCCGCCGCACCGTGTCGTCCACCTCCGCCACCGAGAAGTACGGCAGCCAGTGCTGCCCCAGCTCGCGCGGCAACGCCGCCCCCACGCCCCGGATCCCGGCGACGGGCCGCCCGGCGAGGCGCAGCACCAGGTAGTCGGCGTCCCCGGGCAGCGCGGGCTCCGGCACCGCCTCGTAGCCGAAGACCATGGTGTAGAACTTGCTGACCAGCGAGGTCTCCACCGTGATCAGCTCGTTCCACAGCGGCACGCCGAGGGCCGTCCCCAGCGGCGTACGCCGTCCCCGGCCGCCCTGCCACAGGCCGAACGCCGCGCCGCACACGTCGGCCGCGATCGCCAGCCGCCCCACGCCCTCCACGTCGAGCGGGCCCACCGCGAGCGTGCCGCCGCAGTCCCGGATCATGGCTGCGGCGTCGTCGGCGTCGTCGGTGGCGATGTACGGCAGCCAGGCCACCACCCGGCTCGCGCCCGGCGCGACCTCGCCCAGGCCCGCGACCTGCCGGCCGTGGCAGCGCGCGCGCACGTACGGACCCAGCCGCTGCGGGCCCTCCTCGTACTCCCAGCCGAAGAGCCCCTGGTAGAAACGCCGGCTCTCGGCCAGGTCGCACGCCATCAGGCTCACCCACCGGGGCGTGCCAGCGGTGGGCAAAGGCGCTGCCTCGGTCATCTTCGTCTCCCGGTGCCTACCTCCGAGTGTCCTCCCGACCCCGCGCCGCCGGAAGGATCCGGGCGGCGAGAATGGTGCGCATGACTCCCGCCCTCACCCCGATCATCTCGGCGGCCGACCTCGCCACGCTCCTCGGCCCGGCGTCCCCGCCCGCGGACCGGCCCGTCCTGCTCGACGTGCGCTGGGAGCTGGGCGGCCCACCCGGCGAGCCGGCGTACGCCGCGGGGCACCTGCCCGGCGCGGTCTACGTGGACCTCGACCGCGAGCTGGCCGCCCCGCCCGGCCCCGCCGGCCGGCACCCCCTGCCCGATCCGGAGGCCTTCGGCGCCGCCATGCGCCGCGCCGGCGTACGCCGTGACCGCCCGGTCGTGGCGTACGACGGCGGCCACGGCTGGGCCGCGGCGCGCGCCTGGTGGCTGCTGCGCTGGGCGGGCCACGAGCGGGTGCGGGTGCTCGACGGCGGGCTCGCGGCCTGGCACGGCGAGCTGAGAACGGCGACGCCCACGCCGCCCGAGGGCGACTTCGTGCCCCGGCCGGGCGCGCTGCCGGTGCTCGACGCCGAGGGGGCGGCCGCGCTGGCCCGGCGCGGGGTGCTGCTGGACGCGAGGGCGGGAGAGCGCTACCGGGGCGAGGTGGAGCCGATCGACCCGGTCGGCGGCCACATCCCCGGCGCGGTCTCGGCCCCGACCACGGAGAACCTCGGCCCCGGCGGCCTGCTGCGCCCCGTCGAGGCCCTGGCCGGCCGCTTCGCGGCGATCGGGGTGTCGCCCGGCACCGAGGTGGGCGTCTACTGCGGCTCCGGCGTCTCCGCGTCCCACGAGATCCTCGCCCTGGCCGCGACGGGCATCGACGCCGCCCTCTACGCCGGCTCCTGGAGCGAGTGGACCGCCACCCCCGGCCGCCCGGTCGCGACCGGCGAGCAGCCGGGCTGAGCCCCCTCCGGGCCTTCCGGCGCGGGCGCCGGGAGGCCCGGAGGCGTCATTCCCGCTTCATTCCTTCTTCTTCCGGCGCGTGCCGAAGACGATCTCGTCCCAGCTCGGCACGGCGGCGCGGCGGCCCGGTCGTACGCCGTCGGCCTCCGCCTGGCGGTCGGTGCTGCCCGTCAGCCGGTCCCGGTGGCCGGCGACCGTGCGCGGCATCAGCACGTCGGCGTAGGTGGACCCGGCGCTGGCTGCCGCCGTCCGCTGCTCCGAGGACGGGGACGGGGACTCGGCGGCCGTCTCCGCCTCCGCCGTCTCCTCGCCGGAGGCACTGGACGCGGGGGCTGCCGAGGCCGCCGAGGCTGCCGCGGGCGGGGACTGCTCCGGCACCACCAGGTCCCCACGGAAGCCGGGCATGGCCTCCAGGAGGCTGGTCAGCGAGTCGGCCTCGTTGTCGCGGCCCTCGCGCTCCGCGCGCCCCGCCGCGTGGCGGGGTGACGGCGGCTCGGGACGCTCGCCCTCCCGGGGCAGCCGGGCGATGCGCGGCACGAACGGCGTGGCGGGCTCGGGCGTGTCGTCCGTCTCGCCCAGCAGTTCGCGCGCCTCGTCGTCCACGGCCTGCACCAGCCGGCGCGGCGGGTCGTAGGTCCAGCTCGCCGAGTGCGTCTCGCCCGCGACCCGGTAGACCAGCAGCACCTCCCAGGTGCCGTCGTCCCGCCGCCAGGAGTCCCAGCGCACGGCGTCCTTCTCGGCGCCGCGCAGCATCAGCCGCTCCGCGACGGCGTCGCCGAGCTGCGGCCCCGCGCTCTCGCCGGGGCGCCGGATCGGCGTCTTGCGGGCCCGCTCGGCCATGAACGCCCGCTCCGCCAGCACCGGCCCCTCGAAGCGCCGCACCCGCTCCACCGGGATGCCGGCGAAGGAGGCGACCTCCTCGGCGGTCGCCCCCGCACGTATGCGCGCCTGGATGTCGCGCGGACGCAGGTGGTTCTCCACCTCGATCTCGATCTGCCCCAGGCGCGCCCGGTCGTTCCGGACGGCGGCGCGCAGGCGTTCGTCGATCGGAAGCGTGTATTCCGTGTTGTCGGCAGCCTTGAGCACCAGGCGTGTGCCGTCATTGCTCACGGCCACGACACGCAGTTCGGGCACGAGGACCTCCCGGATGGTGCCTGCCGACGTCACCTACGTCGCTGCTCCCGCTAGACGAGTGTGACCTGCCCGGGTGCAGCCTGCCACAACCTTGCTGACTTGCCCGGCGTGTCGGGCCATGGACTTGAACCGCCGTTATGGCACAGTCACCACTTTGCCACGCGAGGTGACCGGCGCGAGCGTTCGCACGTCACGCGGGCCGGACGGGGGACAAGGCCAGGAGTCGTCACACTACTGCATCGGGCCCTTCGGGGGTGGGGTGCCGCCGGTTGAAGTTCTCACGGAACAAGGGAGTTGGCCACACGATCCACCCACTCGCCACCCCGTAATGGGTGCAGAAGCGCCGAAAACGGGAACTATCGCGCCGTGGCGTATGACGCTTATGTGAGTGCGGTGCGGGAAGTGCGCGAATACCGGCAAACGGTGGAAAGCCGGGTGAGGATTTCGTCGGGCGCCGGCGCCCGCCCGCGGCGCCTCGGCCGCGCGCCGGGGCGAAACCGCGGGTGGCAGGATCTACAGGCATGGACCGCGTGACACACCCCGCCGCCCGCTCTCCTCGCCCGTACGACGCCCTGCTCCTGCTCTCCTTCGGCGGCCCCGAGGGCCCCGACGACGTGCTGCCGTTCCTGGAGAACGTCACGCGGGGACGCGGCATCCCGCGCGAGCGTCTCGCGGAGGTGGGGGCGCACTACCACCTCTTCGGCGGGGTGAGCCCGATCAACGCCCAGAACCGCAAGCTGCTCGACGCCCTGCGCGACGACCTCGCCGAGCAGGGCGTCGCGCTCCCGGTCTACTGGGGCAACCGCAACTGGGCCCCCTACCTCACCGACACCCTCCGCGAGATCGTGGCCGACGGCCGCCGCCGCGTCCTCACCCTGGTCACCAGCGCGTACGCCTCCTACTCCGGCTGCCGCCAGTACCGCGAGGACCTCGCGGCCGCCCTTGCCGCGCTGGAGCGCGAGGGGCTGCCGCTGCCGCGCGTGGACAAGCTGCGGGTGTACTTCAACCACCCCGGCTTCCTCACCACGGTGGCCGAGGGGGTGACCGCCGCCCTGGCCCAGCTCCCCGCCGGCGTGCGCGACGGGGCGCACCTGGCGTTCACCACCCACTCCATCCCCACCGCCGCCGCCGACACCTCGGGACCGCCCGCCGGTCACGGCCCGGGAGGGGCGTACGTCGCGCAGCACCTGGACGCCGCGGCGTTCGTCGCCGACGCGGTGCGAGGGACCACCGGCGTCGAACGCCCCTGGCGGCTGGTCTACCAGTCCCGCAGCGGCGCCCCCCACATCCCGTGGCTGGAACCCGACATCTGCGACCACCTCAGGTCGCTGCGCGACGCGGCGGCCCCCGCCGTCGTCATGGTGCCGATCGGATTCGTCTCCGACCACATGGAGGTGATCTACGACCTGGACACCGAGGCCCTGGACACCGCGCGCGAGATCGGGCTGCCCGCCGTCCGCTCGGCCACCGTCGGCGCCGACCCCCGCTTCGTGGCCGCGCTGCGCGAGCTGGTGCTGGAGCGGGCCGCCACCGAGCGCGGCGAGTCCCCGGAACGCCGCGCCCGGGGCGCGCTCGGACCCAGCCACGACGTCTGCCCGGCCGGCTGCTGCGCCGCCCGCACGCCGCGGCCCGCCGCCGCGGGCGCCGACAGCCCGTTCGCCTGACACCCCCGGACAGCCCGAGACACCGCCTGACAGGAGACCGACGTGCCCCGCGAACCCCGCGACGGCCAGCTCCCCGCCCAGCTCCTCGGCATCGCCCTGGAGGCCGCCGAGCGCGCCGGGCGGCTGCTGCGCGACGGCCGCCCGCCCGAGCTGGCGGTGACCGCCACCAAGACCAGCGCCATCGACGTCGTCACCGAGATGGACCTCGCCGCCGAGAAGCTGATCACCGGCTTCCTCGCCGAGCGCCGCCCCCACGACGGCGTGCTGGGCGAGGAAGGCGCCGCCAGCACCGGCACCAGCGGCGTGCGCTGGATCATCGACCCCCTCGACGGCACCGTGAACTACCTCTACGGGCTGCCGCAGTGGGCGGTGTCGATCGCCGCCGAGCTCGACGGCGAGGTGGTCGCCGGGGTGGTCGAGGCGCCGATGCGCGGCGAGACCTACCGGGCCGTGCGCGGCGGCGGCGCCCACCTGACCGCCGCGGGCGCCGCCCCCCAGCCGCTGCGCTGCCGCCCCGCCCCGCCGCTGGCGGAGGCGCTCATCGGCACCGGGTTCAACTACGTGGCCGCCGTCCGCGCCGCCCAGGCCGGCGTCGCCGCGCGCCTCATCCCGCAGGTGCGGGACATCCGCCGCTCCGGCTCGGCCGCCGTCGACCTGTGCGACGTGGCCGCCGGGCGGCTCGACGGCTTCTACGAACGCGGCCTGAACGCCTGGGACCTGGCCGCGGGCGCGCTGATCGCCCGCGAGGCGGGGGCGCGCACCGGCGGCCGCCCGGGCCGCTCCGCGGACGGCGAGCTCGCCATCGCGGCCAGCCCCGGCGTTTTCGGGGTGCTCCAGCCGCTCCTGGACGAGCTGGGCGCCTGGCACGACTGAGCGCGCCCGCTGTGCGCCCCGGCGCACCACACGACGCCACATGAAGCCACAAGAAGCCGCCCCCGGGGGAGAGGATCCCGGGGGCGGCGCGGGGTTTCGGGGAGTCTCAGACGGTCTGGACGCTTCCGGAGCCGACGTGCACGCCGTGTTCGGCGGCGAGTCGGCGCAGATCGTCCAGCTCGGCCTGCTCCACGTCCGCGGTGAACACATCGCCGGCTTCACGAGCGCGGTGCAGATCGGACTCGGTGTTCTTGATGCGCTGCAGGATCCCAGCGGTGAACGCGTCCAAGGTGCGCCCCCTCGTCGTTGGTCGGCGGCACTGGGGGGTGCCGGGGGTGGGTGGTGGGTGCGACCACGGCAACCCTGAGCTGGTCGGCAGCGTCTCGTGGCTTGCCGCCTACAAGGTGTGATCGCGGGTGTGAAGGGGTTCCTCCCCTGGGACCGGGACCCGGAAACCTCCGGGCAACAGAAAAACCGGCGGAAAAACTCCCCTGCTCCGGGGGCCATGGCCGCTTATCGCCGGTTTACCCGCGGGCAGGGCAGGATGGAGGGGGTTTCTCCTGCCCACCGTCACTCCGGACACACAGGAGAACACGACACACACGAGAACACGAGAGAGGACCAGACGTGCGCGTACTCGTCGTCGAGGACGAGCAGCTGCTCGCGGACGCCGTCGCCACCGGGCTGCGCCGCGAGGCGATGGCCGTCGACGTCGTCTACGACGGGGCCGCCGCCACCGAGCGCGTCGACCTCAACGACTACGACGTCGTCGTCCTCGACCGCGACCTGCCCGTCATCCACGGCGACGATGTCTGCCGCCACATAGTGGAGCTCGGCCGCGCCACCCGCGTCCTGATGCTCACCGCCTCCGGCGACGTCAGCGACCGCGTGGAGGGTCTGGAACTCGGCGCCGACGACTACCTGCCCAAGCCCTTCGCCTTCAGCGAGCTCGTCGCCCGCGTGCGCGCCCTGGGGCGCCGCGCCACCGCCCCGCTGCCGCCCGTCCTGGAGTGCGCCGGGATCCGCCTGGACCCCAACCGCCGCGAGGTCTTCCGGGACGAGCGGCAGGTCCATCTGGCGCCCAAGGAGTTCGCCGTGCTCGAGGTGCTGATGCGCGGCGCGGGCACCGTCGTCTCGGCCGAGCAGCTCCTGGAGAAGGCCTGGGACGAGAACACCGATCCCTTCACCAACGTCGTCCGCGTCACCGTGATGACGCTGCGCCGCAAGCTCGGGGACCCGCCGGTCATCACCACCGTGCCCGGCGCGGGCTACCGCATCTGAGCCGATGGCCGACGCAACGCACCCCACGCCGCCCCCGAGACCGGCCGCGCCGCCCCGCCCCGCGCGGCAGCCGTCCCGGCCACCGGTGACGCCGCCCAAGCCGGACTGGCCCCCGCAGCCCGAGCAGCCCCGCAGCTGGCTGCGCCCGACCATCCGCATCCGGCTGACCCTGCTGTACGGCGGGATGTTCCTGATCGCCGGCATGGTCCTGCTCACGATCATCTACCTGCTGGCGGCCCAGTCGCTCCAGCAGGGGAACGAGCCGACGTTCGAGCCCCGGGGCACGGTCCTGGTGCGGATCAACACCGACGTCTGCCAGCCCCTGCCGGCCGAGGTGCCGGGCGACGTGTTCAAGGAGTGGCTGGCCGACTGCACCGACAAACAGCGCGCCATCGCCCTCGACCACCTGCTGCGCCGCTCGCTGCTGGCCCTCCTCGGCATGGCCGTGGCCGCCTTCGCCTTCGGGTACGTGATGGCCGGCCGCGTGCTGGCGCCGCTGGGCCGCATCACCCGCACCGCCCGCCAGGTGGCCGGATCCGACCTGCACCGCCGCATCGAGCTGGACGGCCCGGACGACGAGCTGAAGGAGCTGGCCGACACCTTCGACGACATGCTCGACCGCCTCGATCGGGCGTTCACCGCGCAGCGGCGCTTCGTCGCCAACGCCTCGCACGAGCTGCGCACGCCCCTGGCGATCAACCGCACCCTGCTCGAGGTGCAGCTCTCCGACCCCAACGCCCCGCCCGAGCTGGTCCAGCTCGGGAACACCCTGCTGGCGACGAACGAGCGCAGCGAGCAGCTCGTGGAAGGCCTGCTGCTGCTGGCCCGCAGCGAGAACGAGATCGTGGACCGCAAGCCGGTGGACCTGGCCGAGGTGGCCGCGCAGGCCATCGAGCAGGTGCGGGGCGAGGCCCAGGCCCAGGACGTGGAGCTGCGCGGCGTGCGCCCGCCGGTGTACGTCCAGGGGAACGGGGTACTGCTGGAGCGCGTGGCACTCAACCTGGTGCAGAACGCCGTACGCTACAACGTCGCACGTGACGGATGGGTGCGGATCGACACCGAGGTCAGGCCGGGACAGGCCGTGCTCGTGGTGGAGAACACCGGGCCGCTCGTCCCGGCGTATGAGATCGATAATATGTTCGAGCCGTTTCGCCGGCTGCGCACGGAGCGTACCGGCAGCGAGAAGGGTGTGGGCCTCGGCCTGTCCATCGTCAGGTCCGTGGCGCGCGCCCATGGCGGAGGTGTGGTGGCCGAGCCGCGCGAGAGCGGCGGCCTTCTCGTCCGGGTGACGATTCCGGTCTGATCCCGTGCGTGGCCGCGGCCGGGCCATCACGATTCATGGAAGGATTCAGGTGTGATCAATCACATAGTCGCGGCCCGGTTTGCGGACGCGAGGCGGCCGTGACCGGGCATTTAGTCCCGATGCGGGCCGATCGGCAGCCGGAATGATCACCTCTTCAGGCGTTCGGTTGGGTGTCGATTGAGTAACACCACTTGATGTGAGGCAAAATCTCCGCCTCGGGTCGGGCACAAAGTCCGGCCCCCGCGCGTTACCTGCGCCGGAGACATCGCAGACACCCGGAGGGGGAGAACAGAATGGCAACGGATTACGACACTCCACGCAAGACCGACGATGATGTCAACGAGGACAGCATCGAGGAGCTGAAGGCCCGGCGGCAGGACAAGTCGGCGTCCACGGTCGATGTGGACGAGTTCGAGCAGGCGGAAGGGCTCGAGCTGCCCGGCGCGGACCTTTCCAACGAGGAGCTGTCCGTCCGGGTGCTGCCCCGGCAGGCCGACGAGTTCACGTGCATGAGCTGCTTCCTGGTGCACCACCGGTCGCAGCTCGCCGACGAGAAGGACGGCCAGCCGATCTGCCGCGACTGCGCGGCGTGAGGTTCCGCCCGGACCGGGGCCCAGCGTCAGCCCGCGTCCGGGCGGGCCGAGGTCAGCGCCTCGGCCAGCAGGGCGGGCTGCCGGGTCGACAAGTACAGGTACGGCGTCGGGTCCCGCGGGTCGGTCACCTCGACCCGCACCGCCGTCGGGATGTAGGCCCGCAGCAGCATGTGAGCCCGGGCATCCGCACGATGGGCGCGCCACGCGCGCGCCTCCTCGGCGTCGAGCGCCCGGGCCTCGCCCAGCGCGCTGAGCGGGATCCTGGCCTCACCGGCGACGAGCAGCCCGGCCGCCACGCGGATCCGGGCCGAGCCGTACGCGCTCAGCGCCACGCCGCACAGCGCCCCGCCGGCCGCCAGCCCCACCAGCAGCGCCACGGGCCCGAGCGGCAGCAGTGCCACGCCGATCAGGGCGACGCCCAGCAGCGCGACCGCCCACCAGGAGCGGGGCACGGTCAGCCGTTCGTCATACGCCCGCGCGGGGCCGTTCACGGGGTGGTTCACGGAGCTGTCGACGGAGCCGCTCATGGGGCAAGCATGACAGGCGGGCCGACGGCGGCGTGCGTCGGCGGTAGGGTCTGCATCGTGAGTGCCGAACGGGCCTCGTACGAGGCGGGAGACGAGGGGGAACACGCGGTGAACCGGGCCCCGGTGGACGTCCAGATCCGGCGGACGGATCCGTCGGTCCCCATCCCGTCCCGGGCCCATCCCGGTGACGCGGGCGTGGACCTGGTCACCACCGAGGCGGCCGTGCTGGCTCCCGGTGAACGCGCCGTGCTGCCCACGGGCGTCTCCATCGCGCTGCCCGACGGCTACGCGGCGTTCGTCCACCCCCGCTCCGGCCTGGCGGCCCGCTGCGGGGTGTCGATGGTGAACGCCCCGGGCACCATCGATGCCGGGTACCGTGGAGAGATCAAGGTCATCGTGATCAATCTGGATCCACGGGAGAGCGTGCGTTTCCAGCCGCTGGACCGGATCGCCCAGCTCGTCGTGCAGCAGGTGGAGACGGTGCGCTTTCACGAGGTCGCGGAGCTGCCGGCGTCGGCCAGGGCCGCGGGGGGTTTCGGCTCCACGGGCGGCCACGCTCACGTCGGCGCGCAGAACCCCTATGCTGCGGTCGGTTCCGGCGCGAGCACTGGCCGGATCGCCGACCGGAAAGGACAGTGACGTGTTCGGACGTCGTCGCAAGCGGAACGCGGACCGGGGGGACGCCGGGGCCGCGGTCGAGCCCACCGCCGAGGAGGCCCCGGACGAGGAAGAGGTGCGCCGGGTCAAGCTGGAGCCCGCGCCCCGGCCGGACGGGCCCTGGGACCTGAGCGAGGTCAGCAAGCCCGGCGAGGGCCGGGTCGACCTCGGCGGCCTGTTCGTCCCCGGCGTCTCCGGCATGGAGCTGCGCGTCGAGGTCGCCGGCGACGCGATCGTCGCCGCCACCGTGGTGGTCAAGGACAGCGCCATCCAGCTCCAGGCGTTCGCCGCGCCCAAGCGCGAGGGCATCTGGGGCGAGGTCCGCGAGGAGATCGCGGGCGGCATCACCCAGCAGGGCGGCGTGATCAACGAGATCGAGGGCCCCCTCGGCTGGGAGCTGCGGGCCCAGGTCCCGGTGCAGCTGCCGGACGGCAAGCGCGGGATGCAGGTCGTGCGCTTCGTCGGGGTGGACGGGCCGCGCTGGTTCCTGCGCGGCGTGATCTCCGGCCAGGGCGCGGTGAAGCCGGAGGCCGCCGGGCTGCTGGAGCAGATCTTCAAGGACACCGTGGTGGTCCGCGGCGACGACCCGATGGCCCCGCGCGACCCGATCACGCTGAAGCTTCCCGAGGACGCGCAGATGGTGCCCGACGGCGTGAAGAAGGAGCAGGCGCCGGCCGAGGAGGGCGCCCCCGTCTCCCGCTTCGCGGGCGGCCTGGACAAGCTGCGCCGGGGCCCGGAGATCACGGAGGTCCGCTAGCGCGGACAACCGGCAGCCGGTGCGTGGCGGGCCGGGACGGGGGTACCCGCGTCGACGTGCGACGCACCGGACGCTGGCGCCTGCGGCGGACCGGCACCGAGCCGGTCACCGCCTTCAGCGACCTGCGGCTGCGCATGCTGCTGTCCGTCATCTTCACGCCGGTCTTCGTGGTGGCGACGGTGCTGCTGTGCGTCTGGTGGCTCAACGCCGAGCCCGACGACCCCGTGGGCCGGGGCCCCCTCGGCGCCGCCGCCCTGATCTGCGCGGCGGCCTCCGTCGTCGCCGTCATCGACCTCGTCGTCGTCCGCCGCCGCCTGCGCGACGCCGGCCCCGGCGGCCGGCCCTAGCTGTTCTGGCCGCGGAGGTTGGTGACGGACGCCACGGCTGAGCACCCGGGGTCGGGCGCCGTCGTCACCCGGCGTCTCGCAGCCGCAGCGCCACGTCCACCAGCGACACCCGGGGGAGGGCCGCCACGGCGTCGAGGCCGATCCACGCGGCGCGGTCCGTCGTGCCGTCGACCTCGTGGCGCAGCGTGCCGCCGACCACCCGGGCCGCGTAGATCACCCGAAGTCCGTGGAAGTCGAAGCCGCTCTCCGAGCGTGGCAGGTGCTCGCTGTCCAGGCCCAGCAGCCGCTCGATGCGGATCTCCAGCCCGGTCTCCTCCTCAACCTCCCGTATCACCGCGTCGTACGGGTCCTCGCCGTGCTCGATGCCGCCACCCGGCACCGTCCAGCAGCCGGGGTCGAGTGTGCGTGCGGACAGCCTGCTGAGCAGCACCCTTCCGTCGTCCTGACACACCCCGTAGGCGGCGACCCGCAGCTTCGGCGGCAGCGGGGCGTTCTTCGGTTCCTCGGCCATGGGCGTGATCGTGGCACGCGCCACGCCGCCGGCGCGACGGGATATGGGCGGCGTCAACGAAGCGCCCCCGGGCGTCAGAGCGCCGTCAACGAACGCCGCGGGCCGTCCGCACGGATGTTCCCTGATCGGGTCAGCTTCACCGACCACCGAAATCGTCAGGGAGCGTTGCGATGGCCGATGTGGTCTTCGTCCTGGTCACCCTCGCGGGCTTCGCCCTGGTGGCGCTCGTCGCCCGGGGGGTCGCACGCATATGAGCGGCGACGCCGTCGAGAACATCGTCGGCCTCTGCGTGGCCGGGGCCCTCCTCGGCTACCTGGTGCTCGCCCTCCTCTTCCCGGAGAGGTTCTGAGCCCACGCCATGAGTTCCCCCGTCACCGACGTGCTCCAGCTCTCCGTGCTCGTCGCGGCCCTCGCCCTGGTGCACGGCCCCTTCGGCGACTACATGGCCGCCGTCTACGCCTCGAAGCGCCACCTGCGCGCCGAGCGCTGGATCTACCGCGCCATCGGCGCCGACCCCGACGCCGAGATGCGCTGGCCCGCCTACCTGCGTGGCGTCCTCGCCTTCTCCCTCGCCGGCGTGCTGGCGCTCTACCTCCTCCAGCGCGTGCAAAACCACCTGCCGCTCTCCCTCGGCTTCGCCCCCATCCCGCCGGACCAGGCGTTCAACACGGCCGTCTCGTTCGTGTCGAACACCAACTGGCAGTCCTACTCGGGCGAGTCCGCGATGAGCTACACCACCCAGACCGCGGGCCTGGCCGTGCAGAACTTCGTGTCGGTGGCCGTCGGCATGGCCGTGGCCATCGCCCTGGTGCGCGGCTTCGCCCGCTTCCGCACCGGCGAGCTCGGCAACTTCTGGGCCGACCTGGTGCGCGGCGTGGTCCGCATTCTGCTGCCGGTCTCCGTGCTGGCCGCGATCGTGCTGGTGGCGCTCGGCGCCGTCCAGAACCTCTCCGACATCCAGCAGGTCCACACCCTCTCCGGTGGCACGCAGCACATCACCGGCGGCGCCATCGCCTCCCAGGAGGCCATCAAGGACGTGGGCACCAACGGCGGCGGCCCGTACAACGCCAACTCCGCCCACCCCTTCGAGAACCCCGACGCCATCAGCAACCTGCTGGAGATCTTCCTGCTGCTGGTGATCCCGTTCTCGCTGCCGCGCACCTTCGGGAAGATGACCGGCTCGGTCAAGCAGGGCTACGCCATCGTCGCCGCCATGGCCGCGATCTGGCTGGCCGGCGTCGTCGCCGTCACCATCGTCGAGCACCAGGCCCCCGGCACCGCCTCGCAGCTCGCCGGCGGCTCGATGGAGGGCAAGGAGCAGCGCTTCGGCGTCGGCCCCTCCTCGCTCTTCGCGGTCTCCACCACCATGACCTCGACCGGCTCGGTCAACTCCTCCCTCGACTCCTTCCAGGGCCTGTCGGGCGGCGTGCTGCTCTTCGGCATGCTGCTGGGCGAGATCGCGCCCGGCGGCGTCGGCTCCGGCCTGTACGGGATGCTGATCATGGCGTTGATCGCCGTCTTCGTCGCGGGCCTGATGGTCGGCCGCACCCCCGAGTACCTCGGCAAGAAGCTCGGCGCCCGCGAGATGAAGCTGGCCGCCTGCTCCATCCTCGTCACCCCCGCGCTGGTGCTGGCCGGGACCGCGCTGGCCATGGCGTTGCCGGACGGCGAGGACGCGATGACCAACACCGGGCCCCACGGCTTCTCCGAGGTCCTCTACGCCTACGCCTCGGCAGGCAACAACAACGGCAGCGCCTTCGCAGGGCTCGGCGCCACCACCGAGTTCTTCAACACCACCCTCGGCCTCTGCATGCTGCTCGGCCGCTTCCTGCCGATGGTGTTCGTGCTGGCGCTGGCCGGCTCGCTCGCCGAGCAGCAGCGGGTGCCCGTCACCGCGGGCACCCTCCGCACCCACAGGCCACTCTTCAGCGCCCTGCTGGTGGCCGTCGTCGTCATCGTCGCCGGCCTCACCTTCTTCCCGGCGCTCTCGCTCGGCCCGCTCGCGGAAGGACTCGCGGCATGACCACCTCCACCACCCCGACGCCCGCCAGAACGCCGGAGCCCCCGCGCCCCCGCCCCCGCCCGCGCCGGCGGCGCGAGCCCGCGGCCAAGGGCCGCGTGGCACACGGCCGGTTCGACCCCGGGCTGCTGGTGGCGGCCCTGCCGGACGCCGTCCGCAAGCTGCACCCGCGGGTGATGGTCAAGGCGCCGGTGATGTTCGTCGTCGAGATCGGCTCGGTCCTCACCACGGTGCTGGCCCTCACCGACCCCGGCGACTGGTTCGGCTGGACCATCGCCGCCTGGCTGTGGCTGACCGTGCTGTTCGCCAACCTCGCCGAGGCGGTCGCCGAGGGCCGGGGGAAGGCCCAGGCCGACTCGCTGCGGCGGGCCAGGACCGAGACGGTGGCCCGCAGGCTGACCGACGGGCCCGGCGGCGCCGAGGAACGGGTGCCGGGCCAGCGACTGCGCGTCGGCGACCTCGTGGTCTGCGAGGCGGGCGACGTCATCCCCGGCGACGGCGACGTCGTCGAGGGCGTTGCCTCGGTCGACGAGTCCGCCATCACGGGCGAGTCCGCGCCCGTCATCCGCGAGTCCGGCGGCGACCGCTCCGCCGTCACCGGCGGCACCCGCGTGCTGTCGGACCGGATCGTGGTGCGCGTCACCGCCCGCCCCGGGGAGACGTTCCTGGACCGGATGATCTCCCTCGTCGAGGGCGCGGCCCGGCAGAAGACCCCGAACGAGATCGCGCTGAACATCCTGCTCGCCTCGCTCACCATCGTCTTCCTGCTCGCCGTCGTGAGCCTCCAGCCGTTCGCCGCCTACGCCGGGGCCGAGCAGTCGCTGATCGTGCTCACGGCGCTGCTGGTCTGCCTCATCCCCACCACCATCGGCGCGCTGCTGTCGGCCATCGGCATCGCCGGCATGGACCGCCTCGTACAGCGCAACGTGCTGGCCACCTCCGGCCGCGCCGTGGAGGCCGCGGGCGACGTCTCGACGCTGCTGCTCGACAAGACCGGCACGATCACCTTCGGCAACCGGCAGGCGGCCCACCTCGTGCCGCTCGGCGGCACGGCGCTGCCCGAGCTGATCGCCGTGGCACGGCTCTCCAGCCTGTCGGACACCACGCCCGAGGGGCGGAGCATCGTGGAGCTCTGCGACCGCCTCGCCGGCGCGGCCGGGCCCGCCGGTGGCGTCGCCGACGCGCGCGACGCGGTGGCCGAGCACATCCCCTTCTCCGCCGCCACCCGCATGAGCGGCGCAGACGTCGGCTCGGCCGCCGGAGGCCCCCGCGTACGCCGCGTACACCGCGTACACCGCGTACACCGCGTACGCAAGGGCGCGGCCGGCGCCGTGACGGCGTGGATCGCCGAGCGCGGCGGCACCGTCCCGGAGGGGACGCGCGAGGCCGTGGACGCCATCGCCGCCGAGGGCGGAACGCCGCTGCTCGTCGCCGCCGAGGACGCCGACGGCGCCCGCGTGCTGGGCACCGTCCACCTGAAGGACGTCGTCAAGCCCGGCATGCGGGAGCGCTTCGAGCAGCTGCGCCGGATGGGCATCAAGACCGTCATGATCACCGGCGACAATGCCGTCACCGCCAAGGCCATCGCCGATGAGGCGGGCGTGGACGACGTCCTCGCCGAGGCCACGCCCGAGGACAAGATGGCGCTGATCAAGCGGGAGCAGTCCGGCGGCCGGCTCGTCGCCATGACCGGCGACGGCACCAACGACGCCCCAGCCCTCGCCCAGGCCGACGTCGGCGTGGCCATGAACACCGGCACCTCGGCCGCGAAGGAGGCCGGGAACATGGTGGACCTGGACTCCGACCCGACCAAGCTGATCGACATCGTGCAGATCGGCAAGCAACTGCTGATCACCCGGGGCGCGCTGACCACCTTCTCCATCGCCAACGACGTCGCCAAGTACTTCGCGATCATCCCGGCGATGTTCGCCGTGGCCCACCCCAGCCTGGACAGGCTCAACATCATGGGCCTGGCCGGCCCCGAGTCGGCGATCCTCTCCGCGGTCGTCTTCAACGCCCTGATCATCGCCGCCCTCGTGCCGCTGGCGCTGCGCGGCGTCGCCTACCGGCCGCTCGGCGCCGACCGGCTCCTCGCCCGCAACCTCGGGGTCTTCGGCCTCGGCGGCCTCGTCGCCCCCTTCGTCGGCATCAAGCTCATCGACCTGCTCCTCACGCTCATCCCAGGCATCGGGTGAACCTCATGACCGCCGCACCCCCCCGGACCAGCTTCCGCCTCCGCGCCATGGGCCGCCCGCTGTGGGCCGCCTGCCGGGCGCTGCTCGCCCTCACGCTGCTGACCGGCGTGCTCTACCCGCTGGCCGTCACCGGCATCGCACAGGCGTCGTTCCACCACCAGGCGAACGGCTCGCTCGTCGAGGCCGACGGCCGGACGGTCGGCTCCGAGCTGATCGGCCAGACCTGGAACCTGCCGAACGGCGATCCCGACCCGCACTGGTTCCAGCCGCGCCCCTCGAACAGCGACTACGACCCGCGCGCCACCGGCTCCAGCCAGCTCGGCGCCGGCGACCCCACCCTGGTGGAGACGGTCCGCGAGGCACGCCGCCAGGTCGCGGCGTTCAACGGCGTCCCCGTCTCCGAGGTCCCGCCCGACGCCGTCACCGGCTCCGCCTCCGCCATCGACCCCCACATCTCCCCGGCGTACGCCGCGATCCAGACCGACCGCGTCGCCGACGCCAACGGCCTGCCCCGGGCCGAGGTGGCGCGCCTGGTCGGGGAGCACACGTCAGGCCGCGACCTCGGCTTCCTCGGCGAGCCCCGGGTCAACGTCCTGGAGCTCAACGTCGCGCTGCGCGCGCTCGTGACCTAGTTCCACCGGCATGCGAGGACAATGAAGCCATGGCCCGACGCGGCAGACTCCGCATCTACCTCGGGGCGGCACCCGGCGTGGGCAAGACCTACGCCATGCTCTCCGAGGCGCACCGACGCGCCGAGCGCGGCACCGACATCGTGGTCGCCCTCGTCGAGCACCATGAGCGGCCCCGCACCCAGGTGCTGCTGCACGGCCTGGAGCAGGTGCCGCGGCGGCAGATCGTCTACCGGGGCAGCACCTTCACGGAGATGGACACCGACGCGGTGCTGCGGCGCCGCCCGACGGTGGCGCTGGTCGACGAGCTGGCCCACACCAACGTCCCCGGCTCGCGCAACGAGAAGCGCTGGCAGGACATCGACGAGCTGCTGGACGCCGGCATCGACGTCATCTCCACCGTGAACATCCAGCACCTGGAGTCGCTGGGCGACGTGGTGGAGTCGATCACCGGCGTGCGGCAGCGCGAGACCGTGCCCGACGAGGTGGTGCGCCGGGCCGACCAGTTCGAGCTGGTCGACATGGCCCCCGAGGCGCTGCGCCGCCGCATGGCCCACGGCAACATCTACGCCCCCGACAAGGTCGACGCCGCCCTCTCGCACTACTTCCGCCCCGGCAACCTGACCGCGCTGCGCGAGCTCGCCCTGCTGTGGACCGCCGACCGGGTCGACGCCTACCTGCGCCGGTACCGCGACGAGCACGGCATACGCTCCACCTGGCACGCCCGCGAGCGCATCGTCGTCGGCCTCACCGGCGGCCCCGAGGGCAGCACCCTGATCCGGCGCGCCGCCCGCATGGCCGCCAAGAGCTCGGGCGCGGAGATCATGGCCGTCTACGTCTCCCGCTCCGACGGCCTCACCTCCGCCTCCCCGCGCCGCCTGGCCGACCTGCGCCGCCTCGTCGAGCAGCTCGGCGGCACCTTCCACCACGTCATCGGCGACGACATCCCCGGCGCCCTGCTGGACTTCGCGCGCGGTGTCAACGCCAACCAGATCGTCCTCGGCTCCAGCCGCCGCAAGACCTGGCAGTACGTCTTCGGCCCCGGGGTCGGCGCCACCGTCGCCCGCGAGTCCGGCTCCGACATCGACGTCCACATCGTCACCCACGACGAGGTCGCCAAGGGCCGGGGCCTGCCCGTCGCCCGCGGCGCCCGGCTGGGCCGCTCCCGCACCCTCACCGGCTGGATCATCGGCCTGGCCGGGCCGCTGCTGCTGGCCGCGCTGCTGTCCACCGGCTCGCCCGCCCCGGGGCCCGAGTTCGCCAGCGACGTGCTGCTGTTCCTCTCCGTCACCGTGCTGGCCGCGCTGGTCGGCGGCCTGTACCCCGGGCTCGCCTCGGCCACGCTCGGCTCGCTGCTGCTGAACTACTACTTCACCGACCCGCTCCACCGCTGGGCCATCGCCGAGCGCCACCTCATCGTCGCCATCGTCGTCTACTTCGCCATCGCCGTCGCCGTCGCCACCGTGGTCGACCGCTCCGCGCGCCGCACCCAGCAGGCCGCCCGTCTCAGGGCGGAGTCCGAGACGCTCACCCTCCTCGCCGGCAGCGTGCTGCGCGGCGATGACACCCTCGGCGCGCTGCTGGAGCGGGCCCGGGAGACCTTCGGCATGGAGACCGCCGCCCTGCTGGAGCGCGACCGGGAGGACCACCGCTGGTCCTGCGTCGCCAGGGTCTCCGTGAGCGGCGACGCCGGGCCGCTGCGTACGCCGGACGACGCCGACGTCGACGTGCCGGTCGGCGACCACGCCATGCTGGCGATGTCCGGCCGGGTGCTGCCGGCCGAGGACCGGCGGGTGCTCGGCGCCTTCGCCGCCCACGCCGCGGCCATCGTGGACCGCGAGCGGCTGAAGGACGAGGCCGAACGCGCCCACAAGCTCGCCGAGGGCAACCGCATCCGCACCGCCCTGCTCGCCGCCGTCTCCCACGACCTGCGCACCCCGCTGGCCGCCATCAAGGCGAGCGTCTCCAGCCTCCGCTCCGACGACGTGGCCTGGTCGGAGGAGGACGAGGCCGGCCTGCTGGAGAGCATCGAGGAGGGCGCCGACCGGCTCGACCAGCTCGTGGGCAACCTGCTGGACATGTCCCGGCTCCAGACCGGCACCGTGGAGCCGCTCATCCGCGAGATCGACCTGGACGAGGTGGTGCCGCGGGCACTCGGCGGCGTTCCCGAGGGCAGCGTCGTGCTGGACATCCCGGAGTCGCTGCCGTTCGCCGCCGCCGACCCCGGGCTGCTGGAGCGCAGCGTCGCCAACATCGTGGAGAACGCCGTCAAGTACAGCCCGCCGGGCCTGCCCGTGCTGGTGAGGGCCAGCGCGCTGGGCGGGCGCGTCGAGCTGCGCGTGGTGGACCGGGGCCGGGGCGTGCCCGACAGCGACAAGGACCGCATCTTCGAGCCGTTCCAGCGCCACGGCGACACCCCGCAGGGCAACGGCGTCGGCCTGGGCCTGGCCGTCGCGCGCGGCTTCGCCGAGGCCATGGGCGGCACACTGGACGCCGAGGACACCCCCGGCGGCGGCATGACGATGGTGCTGACCCTGCCCGTCGCCACCCCGGCGGCGGCCCACCGGGAGCGAGAGGAACGGAAGGCGGCCCATGCACCGGGTGCTCGTGGTTGACGACGAGCCGCAGATCCTGCGCGCCCTCGTCATCAACCTCAAGGCGCGCAAGTACGAGGTGGACACAGCGCCGGACGGCGCCTCCGCGCTGCGCCTGGCGGCCGACCGCCACCCCGACGTGATCATCCTCGACCTCGGCCTGCCCGACATGGACGGGGTCGAGGTCATCACCGGCATCCGCGGCTGGACCCGGGTGCCGATCATCGTGCTCTCCGCCCGGCACACCTCGGACGAGAAGGTCGAGGCCCTCGACGCGGGCGCCGACGACTACGTCACCAAGCCGTTCGGCATGGACGAGCTGCTGGCCCGGCTGCGGGCCGCCGTCCGCCGCGCCGAGCCCGCCGTCACCGAGGACGACGCCGTCATCGAGACCGAGGGCTTCACCGTCGACCTCGCCGCCAAGAAGGTCCACCGCGACGGGCGCGACGTGCGGCTGACGCCCACCGAGTGGCACCTGCTGGAGGTCCTCATCCGCAACGCCGGCCGCCTGGTGAGCCAGCGGCAGCTGCTCCAGGAGGTCTGGGGACCCACCTACGGCAAGGAGACGAACTACCTGCGGGTCTACATGGCGCAGCTGCGCCGCAAGCTGGAGACCAACCCGTCGGCGCCGCGCCACCTCATCACCGAGCCGGGGATGGGCTACCGCTTCGAGCGCTAGACGGCCCGACGCAGCCTGACGGCCCGGACCGCCACGTTACGCTGAGGGCATGAGAGCGGGCGGGCGTTCCGGCGGACCATCCGGCAGGCGTGGCGTCCGGCGCTGGCGCCTGCTGGGCCGCGGCGGGCCCTCCACGGCCCCCACCGACCGCACCGCCCCGCCCGGGCCGCTGCCCGGGCCCGGGCCCGGGTCCGTCTCCGCGACCGCGCCCCGGCCGGCGGCGCCCGGCTGCACCCCGATCCGCGACTGCGTGGGCGAGCCGGGTCCCCGGGGCCGCCCGGTGGTGCGCGTCGTCGGCACGCTGCGCGCCGTCGGCGAGCGGAGCGTGGCCGGGATGCCCGCGCTCACGGCCGAGTTGGACGACGGCACCGCCTCGCTCGCGGTGGTCTGGCTGGGCCGCCGCGCCATAGCGGGCATCGAGCCCGGCCGTGCCCTCGTCGCCTCCGGGCGGATCTCGATGACACGCGGCCGTCCGGTGCTGTTCAATCCCCGGTACGAGCTGCAACCCGGCGAAGAGGAGTAGGAGACAGCGTGCCCCAACCCGATAGGCAGACCGCCCCCCAGCAGGCGGACGAGGCGGCGACGCGGGCGGCGTTCTTCGAGGCGTTCGGCGGGGTACGCGGCATGGTGGAGACCACCGTGCCCGGCCTCGTCTTCGTGCTCAGCTACACCGTCAACCGCAGCATCAACGCCTCCGCCATCGCCGCGCTCACCCTCTCCGCCGGGCTGGCGGTGGCCCGGCTGATCCAGCGGGGCACCGTCAAGCACGCCTTCGGCGGCGTCTTCGGCGTCGCCTTCGGCGCGGTCTTCGCGATGATGTCCGGCGACGCGAAGAACTTCTACCTGCCCGGCATGCTCTACACGCTGAGCCTGGGCGTCGGCTACGTGGTCTCCTCGCTGCTGGGGTTCCCGCTGCTCGGGCTCATCCTCGGCCCCGTCTTCCGGGAGAACCTCTCCTGGCGCACGCGCAATCCCGGCCGCAAGCGCGCCTACGTCAAGGCCAGCTACGTCTGGGGCGCGATCCTGCTGACCAAGTCGGCGATCACCTTTCCCATCTACTTCTGGGGCGACGCCACCCAGCTCGGCTGGCTTCGCGTCGCGCTGGGCATCCCGCCGTTCCTGCTGGCCGTCTACCTCACCTGGATCATCCTGGTGAAGGCGCCGCCGCCGATCGACGTCATCGCCGAGATGGAGGCGGAGGAGCGGGCGGAACGCGAGGCGGCGGAGGAGGAGGAGACGGCGCGCGGGACGTAGGGCGCCGGGCCGCGGCCGCTCAGTCGCCGTCCCGGTCGCCGTCCCGCGCGCTGAGGAGCGCGCCCAGGCGGGGCTCCTGGGCCGCGGTGGCCACGAAGAGCAGCTCGTCGCCCGCGGCGAGCGTGACGTCGGGCGCGGGGACCATCACCGCCGCGCCGCGGATGATCGTCACCAGCGCCGTGTCGCGCGGCCAGTCCACCTCGCCGACGCGCGTGCCGACCAGCGCCGCGCCCTCGGGGAGCGTCAGCTCCACCAGGTTCGCCTCGCCCTGGCTGAAGCGCAGCAGCCGCACCAGGTCGCCGACGCTCACCGCCTCCTCCACCAGCGCCGACATCAGCCGGGGCGTGGAGACCGCCACATCGACGCCCCAGGCGTCGTTGAACAGCCACTCGTTCTTCGGGTTGTTCACCCGCGCCACCACGCGCGGCACCCCGTACTCCGTCTTCGCCAGCAGCGAGACCACCAGGTTCACCTTGTCGTCGCCGCTGGCCGCGATCACCACCTGGCAGCGCTCCAGCGCCGCCTCGTCCAGCGTGGAGATCTCGCACGCGTCGGCCAGCAGCCACTCCGCCCGCGGCACCCGCACCACCGACACCGCGTGCGGCGACTTGTCGATGAGCAGCACCTCGTGGCCGTTCTCCATCAGCTCCGCGGCGATCGAACGCCCCACCGCGCCGGCCCCCGCGATCACGACCCTCACGAGGACCCCTCCTCCGGGAGCTCCGGGCCCTCCGGCCCCAGCAGGCAGGCCGCCTCCACCTCGGCCTGCTGGTCGGCGTACATCATCACGTGCACCAGGTCGCCCTCCTGCAGGACCGTCCGCGAGGTCGGCAGCATCGACTCGCCCAGCCGCGTCAGGAACGCCACCCGCACCCCGGTGCGCTCCTGGAAGCGACTGACCCGGTGCCCGACCCACGCCGCCGCCACGTGCACCTCCGACAGCTGCACGCCGCCGCTGGGGTCGCGCCACAGCGGCTCGGCGCCCTCCGGCAGCAGCCGCCGCAGCATCTGGTCGGCGGTCCAGCGGACCGTGGCCACCGTGGGGATGCCGAAGCGCTCGTACACCTCCGCCCGGCGCGGGTCGTAGATGCGGGCCGTGACGTTCCGCACCCCGAACACCTCCCGCGCCACCCGGGCCGCGATGATGTTGGAGTTGTCGCCGCTGCTGACGGCCGCGAACGCGCCCGCCTCCTCGACACCCGCCTCGGTCAGGGTGTCCCGGTCGAAGCCGAGGCCGGTCACGCGCCGCCCGCCGAAGCCGGGGCCCAGCCGGCGGAACGCCGTGGGGTCCTGGTCGATGACCGCCACCGAGTGCCCGCGCTGCTCCAGCGCCTGGGCAAGGGCCGCTCCCACCCGGCCGCATCCCATGATCACGATGTGCACGCCCACCACGCTACCGGCCCACCCGCGCGCTGTCCGGTCCTGGGGCGGGGGTGGGTGATCCGGGCTACCGTGGGCGAATGGCCCGCAATGGCAGGACAGGGGCCACGCCGCTCTTCAAGCGGCTGCTCGTCGGCCGGGCGCTCCGCAGCGACGCCCTGGCGCGCGAGCAGCTGCGCAAGCGCGTCGCCCTGCCCGTCTTCGCCTCCGACCCGCTCTCCTCGGTGGCGTACGCCCCGGGCGAGGTGCTGCTGATCCTCTCCCTCGCCGGGCTGAGCGCCTACCACCTCAGCGTCTGGATCACCCTCGCCATCGTCGCGCTGATGATCACGGTGGTCGCCTCCTACCGGCAGACCGTGCGCGCCTACCCGGGCGGCGGCGGCGCGTACGCCGTGGTCTCCGGCAACTTCGGCCGCCGCGCGGGGCTGACCGTCGCCGGCGCGCTGCTGGTGGACTACGTCCTGACCGTCGCCGTCTCCGTCGCCGCCGGCGTGGACAACCTCGGCTCCGCCGTCGGCTTCGTCGAGCGCAACGAGGTGCCCTGCGCCCTGATCGTGATCGCGCTGCTGATGCTGTCCAACCTGCGCGGCACGCGCGAGTCCGGCACCTTCTTCGCCATCCCCACCTACGCCTTCGTCGTCGGCGTGCTCGGCACCGTGGCCTGGGGCGCCTTCCGGGGGCTGGCGCTCGGCGATGAGCCGCGCGCCCCCACCGCCGAGTTCGACATCGTGGCCGAGCAGTCCGACCTCTCCGCCGCCGCCATGGCGTTCCTGCTGCTGCGGGCCTTCTCCTCCGGCTGCGCCGCGCTCACCGGCGTGGAGGCCATCAGCAACGGCGTGCCCGCCTTCCGCGAGCCCAAGAGCCGGAACGCCGCCGCCACCCTCGCCATCATGGGGGCCCTCGCCGTCACCATGTTCCTCGGCATCATGGCCCTGGCGCTCACCAGTGACGTGCGGGTGGCGGAGAACCCGGCGCGCGACCTGCTGGCGGGCGGCGAGCCCGTCGGGTCCGGCTACCACCAGGACCCGGTCATCGCTCAGGTCGGCGCGGCCGTCTTCGGCTCCGGCTCGGCGGCGTTCGTCTACCTCGCCACCGCCACCGCGCTCGTCCTCTTCCTCGCCGCCAACACCGCCTACAACGGCTTCCCGGTGCTCGGCTCGATCCTCGCCCAGGACCGCTTCCTGCCCCGGCAGCTCCACACGCGAGGCGACCGGCTGGCGTTCAGCAACGGCATCGTGCTGCTCACCCTCCTCGCCGGGCTGCTCGTCGTCGTCTTCGACGCCAACGTCAACCAGCTCATCCAGCTCTACATCGTCGGCGTCTTCGTCTCCTTCGCCTTCAGCCAGTCCGGCATGGTCCGGCACTGGAACCGCCGCCTGGTCAGGGAGCTCGACCCGGCCACCCGCCGCCGCATCCACCGCGCCCGCGCGCTCAACGGCTTCGGCGCGGCGCTGTGCGTGCTGGTGCTGGCGATCGTGCTGGTCACCAAGTTCACCCACGGCGCGTGGGTCTCGGTCGTCGGCATGGCCGGGTTCTACGCCGTGATGACCGGCATCCGCCGCCACTACGACGCCGTGGCCAGGGAGCTGCGGCTCGACGTGCCCGAGGAGGAGCTGGGCGTGCGGCCCTCGCAGGTCCACGCCGTGGTGCTGGTCTCCCAGATCCACAAGCCGACGCTGCGCGCCCTGTCCTACGCCAAGCTGCTCCGCGCCGAGAGCCTCGTCGCCGTCACCATCGCCGTCGACCCCGACGAGGCGCGCAGCCTGAAGGCGCAGTGGCGCAGGCAGCGCCTCGACGTGCCGCTGAAGATCCTCGACGCGCCCTACCGGGAGATCACCCAGCCCTTCGTGGCGTACGTGAGGGAGCTGCGCCGCGCCCACCCGCAGGACGTGGTGAGCGTCATCCTCCCCGAGTACGTGGTCGGCCGCTGGTACGAGGCGCTGCTGCACAACCAGAGCGCGCTGCGCCTGAAGGCCCGGCTGCTGCTGACGCCCGGCGTGACCGTCACCTCGGTGCCCTGGCAGCTGCGCTCGGCCCAGGCCGCGCGGGAGCGGGCGCGCCGCCAGCCCGAGCTGCGGGCGCCCGGCGCGGTCCGGCGTCCCGCGGGGCCCGGGAGGCCGGGGGAGCCCGGTGAGCCGGGGGAGCCGCGGGAGCCGGGGGAGCGCCCGCCGCGGCCGTAGACTGGACCGCTGCTCGTCCCCCTCTTCCCTCACGCCCTCACTGGAGCCCGCCGCCATGGCCACCGCAGACCACTCCTCCCAGGCGCCCGGCGCGCCCAAGGCGGCCTCCCTCGTGGGCCAGGAGTACGAGGTCGAGGTCGGCCCCGTCGCGCACGGCGGGCACTGCGTGGCCCGCACCCCCGAGGGCCGCGTCCTCTTCGTGCGGCACACCCTCCCCGGGGAGCGCGTCGTCGCCCGCGTCACCGAGGGCCGCGAGGACTCCCGCTACCTGCGCGCCGACGCCGTCGCCGTCCTGTCGGCGTCCCGGGACCGGATCGACGCGCCCTGCCCGTTCTCCGGGCCCGGCCGCTGCGGCGGCTGCGACTGGCAGCACGTCAAGCCCGGCGTCCAGCGGCGGCTGAAGGGCGAGGTGCTGGCCGAGCAGCTGCGCACCCTGGCCGGGCTCACCCCCGAGGCCGCCGGGTGGGACGGCACGGTCGAGCCCGTGCCCGGCGACAAGGTGCCGCCGGGGGAGGTGCCGGCGTGGCGCACCCGCGTGCAGTACGCCGTCGACGAGGCCGGGCGCCCCGGCCTGCGGCGTCACCGCTCCCACGAGGTGGAGCCGATCGACCGCTGCCTGATCGCCGCCGAGGGCGTCACCGAGCTGGGCATCGAACGCCGCCGGTGGCCCGGCGTCCAGGGCGTGGAGGCCGTTGCCGCCACCGGCTCCAGCGACCGCATGGTCGTGGTCACCCCCCGGCCCGGCGAGCGGCTGCCGCTCGTCGAGCTCGACCGCCCGGTGTCGGTGATGCGGGCGGAGCCGGGGCACGGGGAGGTTCCGGTGCACCGGGTGCACGGCCGCCCCTACGTGCGCGAGCGCGCCGACGACCGCACCTGGCGGGTGAGCGGCGGCGGCTTCTGGCAGGTCCACACCGGCGCGGCCGAGCTGCTGGTCGACGCCGTGATGCGCGGCCTGACGCCCCGCCAGGGTGACACCGCGCTCGACCTGTACTGCGGCGCCGGGCTGTTCGCGGGCGCGCTCGCCGACCGCGTCGGGGAGCGCGGCGCGGTCCTGGGCGTCGAGTCCTCCGCGCGGGCGGTCCGTGACGCGCGGCACAACCTGGCCGCCTTCCCGCGCGTCCGCGTCGAACAGGGCACGGTGGAGCGGGTGCTGCCGCGCACCGGCATCGGCGAGGCGGATCTGGTCGTGCTCGACCCGCCCCGCTCCGGCGCGGGCGAGCGCGTCGTGCGGCTGCTGACGCCGCTCGGCGCGCGCCGCATCGCGTACGTCGCCTGCGACCCCGCCGCCCTCGCCCGCGACCTGGCGCACTTCCGCGAGGGCGGCTACGTCCCGCACTTCCTGCGGGCGTTCGACCTGTTCCCCATGACGCACCACCTGGAGTGCGTGGCGATCCTGCACCCGGCGCCGCGGTGACGGCCGGCGGCTTCCCCGCCCCGTTCAAACGCCGGTCAACGCGCCGGTCACCGATGTGAAGCACCGGTGCAACTTGGGGACGGAGCGTCAGGAAGTAGAGTGGGCCGAGCTCCATCGTTGGGGGTTATCGCTTGGACATCCGCCTGCTTGGCCCGCTGGAGGCGCTGGCCGACGACGGCGCGCCGCTGCCCGTGGGCGCGCCCATGCTGCGCGCGACGCTCACCGCCCTCGCCCTCGCCGAGGGCCGCGCCGTCCGCGTGGCGGAGCTGACCCGCCAGCTGTGGGGCGCCCACCCGCCCGCCGCCGCCCGCGCCGCACTGCGCGGCCACGTGGCACGGCTGCGCCGGATCCTGCCCCCCGGCCGCATCCACACCGAGCGCCCCGGCGGCTACCGGCTCGCCCTCGCCCCCGAGGAGACCGACCTGGGCCGGTTCAACGCCGCCGTGCTGCGCGCCCGCCGCCTCCCGCCCGCCGACGCCGCGGCCCTCCTGACGGACGCCCTGTCCCTGTGGCGCGGCACCCCGCTCGACGGCGAGCGCGACTCCCCCCTGCGTACGGAGGCGCGGGCGCGGCTGGGCGAGCTGCGCCTGGCCGTCCTGGAGGACTGGTTCGAGCTGCGACTCGCCCTCGGCGAGCACGCCACCCTCGCCGGGGAACTGGCCGACGCGGCCCGCGCCCACCCGCACCGCGACCGCCTGGTCCGCCTCGCCCTTGCCGCGCGGGACGGCGCGGGCCAGGCTGCCGCCGCGGTGGATGCGCCGGGCGCACCGGGCGCCCCTGGCGCGCCAGCCGGCCCGCGCGTCGGCTCCGCTGCCTCCGGCGACCCGGCCGCTCCGGCCGGTTCCCGCGCGGCGTCCGCGGCCGGGACCGCGCCCGAGGCTGCCGCCGCGCCGGGCGCCGACGGCGCGTCCGGCGTTGCCCCCGCGCCTGGCGCTACGGGCGCCGGGCGCGTTGCCCCGTCGTCTCTCCAGAAGGCTGGGGCGACGCGGGCCGACCCTGGTGCTCCGGTTTCGCGCGACGCGGCCCTCCCACCTGAGGCTTCCGCCGCGTCCGGTGCCCCCGTTGCCGACCGTGGTGAGGCTCCGGCCGGTTCCCGTGCGGCGTCCGCCGCCGGGGCCGCACCCGAGGCTGCGGCCCCGCCGGAGGCGTCCGCCATGCCGGGCGCTGATGGCGCCTCCGGCGGCGCCCCCGCGCCCTCCCCCCCGGGCGCGAGCAGCGCCCTGCCCGCGTCGGGTGTCTCCGCGGCCTCGCGCGGCGCCGCGCCCGCCGCGACGGGTGCCCCGCCAGCCGGCGGCGTTGACGCCCCCCTCCCCGGGGGCGGGGCTGCGCCCGACGCGCCGTGCGCCGCCGCCCCTCTCGCCGCCGGGGCCTACGGGGCCCCGGCGAGCGCCGCGTTCCCGCCCGCCATAGCGACCTTCGTGGCGCGCGCCACCGAACTGGCCCGGCTGCGCGGCTGGCTGACGGGCGCGCTCGGCGCTCCTGCCGCGCCGCCCATCTGCCTGATCGACGGTCCCGGCGGCGTCGGCAAGTCCACCCTCGCGGTGCGCGCCGCCCGGGAGGTCGCCGACCGGTACCCCGACGGGCTGCTGTACGTCGACCTGCGCGGCGCCGATCCGCGCAATCCGCCGCTGGACGTGGGGGAGGCGCGGCGGCTGCTGCTCGCCTCGCTCGGCACGCCCGGCAAGGAGATCCCGCAGGAGCCCGCGGCCGCCGCGGCGTTCTACCGCGACCGCCTCCGCGGGCGGCGCGTCCTGCTGCTGCTCGACAACGCCCTCGCCGCCGACCACGTCGAGCCGTTACTCCCCGCCGACCCCAGCTCCGCCGCGATCGTGACCAGCCGGTCGGCCCTCACCAGTGTGCGGGGCGGCCACTACCTGCACCTGGCCACGCTCACCACCGCCGAGGCCACGGCGTTCGTGCGGGCCGTCGTCGGCGCCGCCGCCGACCGCGGGAGCCCGAAGGAATGGGAGCAGCTCGTCGCGCTCTGCGGCCACCTGCCCCTCGCGCTGCGCATCATCGCCACCCGCATGGCCGCCCGGCCCGACTGGCGCATCGCCGACTGGAACGCCCTCCTCCGCGACGAGCACGGCCGGATGGACCAGCTCAGCGCCGACGACCTCGACCTCCGCGCCAGCCTCCTCGTCAGCATCGACCAGCTCGCCGCCGGCCCGGACCCGGCCGACCGCCTGGCCGCCGGGATCTTCCCGCTCCTCGGCGCGGCCTCCGTCGTCACCTACGGCCCCGGCCCCGTCGCCGCCCTCGCCCGCTGCACCCCGCGGCAGGCCGGAGCCGCCCTGGACCGCCTGACCGACGCCCGCATCACCTCCAGCCCACGCCCCGGCGCCTACACCCTGCACGACCTGGTGCGCTCCGCCGCCGCCTGGCAGGCCGCGCGGCTGCCCCGCGAGCGGGTCACGGAGCGGCTCGCCGAGCTGGCCCGCTGGTACCTCGGCTCCCTCTACCGCGTCAACGCCCCCCTCGCGCTCGCCGAGCGGTTCCGCAAGCGCTACCAGCAGGGCGCCGACAGCTACCCGCAGGGGCGGCCGTTCACCTCCGTGGCCGAGTCGCTGCCCTGGGCCGACGAGGCGCTCGACGACGTCCTCTCCCTCGCCCACCAGCTGTCCACGCCGGAGTACGACCACGGCGCCGAGCTGTGCGGCCGCCCGCTGTCGGCGTTCGCCCTGGAGAGCGTCCGCGCGCTGGAGAGCTACTTCGGCATGCGGCTGAGCTGGACGGCCCAGTGCCGCCTGTGCGAGATCGTGCTGGAGACCGGCCGGCGCACCGGCGACGCCTTCGCCCAGGCCGTCGCCCTCGGCCAGCTCGGAAAGGCCGCCGGGCAGCGCGGCGAGGGCCTGGCCGGCGCGGAGATGCTGCGGCGCGGCATCGCGCTCTTCCGCTCCCTCGGAGAGCGGGAGGAGGCGGTGTCGCTGACGATGACGCTGGTGCCGTGCCTGGGTTCGGCCGGGCGGCTGACCGAGGCGGTCGAGGTCTCCGAGGCGGCGCTCGAGGAGGCGCGCGAGGCGGGCATGGCCGATCTGGAGGTCCAGATCATCAACAACCTGGGCCGCTGCCACGTCTTCCTCGGCAACCACGACACGGCGTACCGGCTGCTGCGCGCCAACTACGACCGGACCGGGCTGCCGTACGAGAAGTGCATCGCGGCCGGCGTGCTGGCCGAGTACCACCTGGAGATCGGGGAGTTCGAGCAGGCCGCGCGCTGGGCCGACCGGGGCCTGAGCCACGCCGCCGAGCAGCCCTTCGACCCGTTCGTCATGGCCCAGCACCGCACCTGGCTGGCGGCGGCGCTGCGCGGGCTCGGCCGCGAGGACCGGGCGCGCGCGGAGGAGACGCAGGCGCAGGCCATCCTCGAGGACCTCAACAGCCGCGAGAACAGCCACCTGCGGGTCAGCATCGAGCAGCGCTACGCCACGGCCTGACCGTGAGCCCGGCCGAGGGGACGGCAGGCGCGGGGGCGCACAATGGGGCGCATGGATCTTCGTAATCTGCGTGTCTTCACCGAGCCCCAGCAGGGCGCCAGCTACGACACCCAGCTCGCCGTCGCCAAGGCGACGGAGGAGCTCGGCTTCGACGCCTTCTTCCGCTCCGACCACTACCTGAAGATGGGCGACGCCGACGGGCTGCCGGGCCCCACCGACGCCTGGATCACGCTGGCCGGACTCGCGCGCGAGACCAGCCGCATCCGGCTCGGCACGCTGATGACGGCCGCCACCTTCCGCCTGCCCGGCGTGCTGGCCATCCAGGTCGCCCAGGTCGACGCCATGTCCGGCGGCCGCGTCGAGTTCGGCCTGGGCGCGGGCTGGTTCGAGGCGGAGCACGCGGCGTACGGCATCCCGTTCCCGGCCGACAAGTTCCCGCGCCTGGAGGAGCAGCTGGCCATCGTCACCGGCCTGTGGAAGACGCCGCTGGGCCAGACGTTCTCCTACGACGGCCGCCACTACCAGCTCAGCGACTCGCCCGCGCTGCCCAAGCCCGCCCAGGAGACCATTCCGGTCATCATCGGCGGCACGGGCACGACGAGGACCCCCCGGCTCGCCGCGCGGTACGCCCATGAGTTCAACCTGCCCTTCGGCTCGGTCGAGGAGACCGCCGAGCAGATCGCGCGCGTCCGCAAGGCCGCGGAGCAGGAGGGGCGCCATCCCGGCGACCTCGTCTACTCCAACGCCCTGGTGGCGTGCGTCGGCAAGGACGAGGCCGAGTTCGCCCGGCGCGCCGCCGCCATCGGGCGGGAGCCGGAGGAGCTGCGGCGCAACGGCCTGGCGGGAACGCCGGGCGAGGTGGCGGAGAAGATCGGCCGCTACGCCGAGGCGGGTTCCTCCCGCTTCTACCTCCAGATCCTCGACCAGCACGACCTGGACCACCTGGAGCTCATCGCCTCGCGGGTGGCGCCGCAGCTGCCGTGACGCTGCCGCTGGCGGAACGCGCCATGGTCCTGGACGGCGGGCTGTCCAACCAGCTCCAGGACCAGGGCTGCGACCTGAGCGGCGAGCTGTGGTCGGCGCGGCTGCTGGCCGACGGCCCCGCGCAGATCGAGGCCGCGCACACGGCGTACGTGCGGGCCGGGGCGCGGGTGCTGATCACCGCCAGCTACCAGGCGTCGTTCGAGGGCTTCGCCCGGCGCGGCGTCGGCCGCGCGGCGGCGGCGGGGCTGTTCGGCGACAGCGTCCGGCTGGCCCGGGCGGCGGCCCGGACCACCACCGAGCGGGTGTGGGTCGCCGCCTCGGTCGGCCCGTACGGCGCGGTGCTCGCCGACGGCAGCGAGTACCGCGGCCGGTACGGGCTGAGCGTCGCCGAGCTGGCCCGCTTCCACCGTCCGCGCGTCGAGGCGCTGGCCGGGGCCGGTCCTGACCTGCTGGCGCTGGAGACGGTGCCGGACATCACCGAGGCGGAGGCGCTGCTGCGGGCGGCGGAGGGCTGCGGCCTGCCGGTGTGGCTCTCCTACACCGTCGCGGGCGGCGCGACGCGGGCGGGGCAGCAGCTTGGCGAGGCGTTCGCGCTCGCCGCCGACAGCGACCAGGTGATCGCGGCGGGCGTCAACTGCTGCGCCCCCGGCGAGGTGGCGGAGGCGGTGGAGTGCGCCGCCGCCACCACCGGCAAGCCGGCGGTGGCCTACCCCAACAGCGGCGAGGGCTGGGACGCGCGCGGTTCCCGCTGGCGCGGATCCTCGGCGTTCGACCCCGGGCTCGCTCTCGACTGGCACCGCGCCGGCGCCCGCCTCATCGGCGGCTGCTGCCGCGTCGGCCCCGCGGACATCGCTGCGCTGGCGGCGACGCTGGGCCGCGGCTGAGCGCGGGGTTGGTTCCGCCCACCCGCCCCCGGGCAGGAGGCGATCGCGCCGTGGGACTCCGCCCCGCCCATCCGCCCGGCTCCGGCGGCGACTCGGGCGCGCCGGGACCTCGCCGGGTGACGACAGGACGTGCGGCGAGCGAGGTGCCGTCGCCGCGTTGCCGGGTGGTGCGCGATGCCTCTCGTCCGGATCGGCCCGTGGGTCGGCGCCCGGGAGCGGCGCGCCTGGACGCTCGCGGTGATCGCGGGTTCGGCGGGGCGCCGCCCCTCGCCTCAGCGCGGTGTCAGGTCCGTCACGCGCAGGTGGACCGGCCCGCCCTCGCGGTCCGCGCGGGCCAGCGCGCGCCAGGGGATGGGGACGACGGGGCCCGGGCGCGGTGGCAGGGTGCGGCGGGCGAGGATCCGGTCGTCCTGCCGGACCGTCAGGCGCGGCAGCCGGAGCGGGCGGTCGGCCCAGGCCAGGAGGCCGCCGTACGGGGGCGGGGGATCGCCGGGGCGCAGCAGCGCGGGCGTCACCCACCGCAGGGGGGCGTGGGCCAGGATCGGCACGGCGGTCGCCGCCGGGGCGCGGCCCGCCAGCCAGGCCGTGACGGGGGCGACGAGGTGGACGCCGTCGCGGGCCGCGGCGCGGGCGGAGCCCCAGCCGGGGTGCAGCAGGGTCCCGGCGGCGAAGACGCCGGGGCGGGAGGCGCGCAGCGCCGTGTCGGCCAGCGGCGTGCCGTCCCCGCCGGGGGTGAGGTCGAGACCGGCCGCGCGGGCGAGTTCGTTCTCGGGGAGCCAGTCGCCGGTCAGCACCAGGCAGTCGCAGGCGAGGGTGCGGCGCTGCCCGGTGGCGGTGTTCTCGATCTCCACGCCCTGGAGCCGGCCGCCGCGGCCGATGACGCGGCTGATCCGGCAGCGGGTCACCGTCGGCACGCCGGCGAGGGCACGCAGGGCCCACCCTGCCGGGGCGCTGTCCGTGGTGGCCGCCAGCACGGTGCGGGAGCCCGCGGCGCGCAGCACGCGCACGGCGGGCCAGACGGCGGCCGCGGCCGTCCCCGCGACCACCGCGTGGGTGCCGACGCCCTGGCCGGCGGCGACGAGACGCCGCAGCTGGCCCGTGGTGCAGACCCCGGCGGGCCGGTCGCCCGGGATCAGCCGGGCGGCGCGCGGGCGTTCGCGCGCGCCCGTGGCGAGCACGACCGCGCGGGCGTCGACCCGGAGCAGCCCCTGCGGCGTGGTGACCTCCAGCGCGCGCGGCCCGGCCCAGCCGGTGACGGTCGCCTCGGCGCGGACCACGGCCCCGGCGGCCGCGGCCCGCGCCGCGTGCCCGGTCGCCTCCGGCTGGCGTTCGAGCACCAGCACCCGCCCGGGCAACCCCGGCAACCCCGGCAATGCCTCGGCGATCCCGGCGGCGGCCGCCGCCCCGGCCGGGCCGGCGCCCACGACGACGACGTCCGGGGTGAGCGGGAGGCCGGGCGCTCCGGTCACGGCGCCTCCGTCGCCGGCCGCGTCGCCGCCCTCGCCCCCGGCCGTGCCGTCGCCAGCAGGGACGCCACCCGGCCCGCGCAGTGGAAGCCCTGGCAGCGGCCGTTCATCGCCCGCGTGCGGCGCCGCAGCCCGCCCAGGCCGGACGGCGGCAGCGGCGAGCGCAGCGCGTCGCGGATCTCCCCCTCCGTCACGCGCTCGCAGAAGCAGACCACCCGCCCGTACGCCGGATCCCGCCCGATCGCCTCCGCGTCCCGGTAGGGCCGGGGGAACGCCTCGCCCAGGTTCGGCATCGCCGGGGGCGGCGGCAGCCCGGCGCGCGGGCGCAGCGCGAGGCCGGCCTCGCCCAGCAGCTCCCGGACGTGCTCCGCGATCGCCATGGCCGAGCTCAGCCCGGTGGAGCGGATGCCGCCGACCAGGGCGTAACGCCGCTTCTCGTCCACCTCGATCAGGTAGTCCTCGCGGCCGATCGACGCGCGCAGCCCGGCGTAACAGGCCGTCACCTCCTCCGCCATCAGCCGGGGCATCAGCCGCGCGCCCCGCTCCCGCAGGGACGCGATGCCCGCCTCGGTGGTGGACGTGTCGGAGCGGTCGCGCACCTCCTCCGCGGTCGGGCCGAGCAGGACGTTGCCGTAGACCGTGGGCGTGACGAGCACGCCCTTGCCCCACCGCCCCGGCACCGGCAGCACGATGTGCGGGGCCAGCGGCCGGGCCCGCTTGTCGAAGACCAGCAGCTCGCCGCGGCGCGGCGTCACCGTGAAACGCCGGTAGCCGAACGCCTCGTCGAGCCGGTCGGCGCCGAGCCCGGCGGCGTTGACCACCCAGCGGGCGGCGACCGGGCCGCGCGAGGTGCCCAGCACGCACCCGCCCTCCGCGGGCCACGTCACGCCCACCACCCGGCGCCCCAGCAGCGGGCGGGCGCCGCGCGCCAGCGCGTCCGTGGCCAGGGCCAGCGTCGTGGTCCAGCCGCACACGATGGACTCGTCCGGCACGGCGAGCCCGCCCAGCGCGCCGGGCCGCAGCGCCGGGAGGCGGCGGTGGACCTCGGCGCCGCCGATCAGCTCGCAGCGCCCGTGGCCGTTGCGCTCCGCCTTCGCCCGCAGGCCGGGCAGCGCCTCGCGCTCCTCCGCCGTCCAGGCGACGAGCAGCGCGCCGGGGCGTTCGACCGGGATGCCGGTGTCCCGGGCGTACGCCGTCAGCAGCGCGTGGCCGCGTCGCACCAGGCGGGCCTCCAGCGTGCCCGGGGCGGCGTCGAAGCCGGTGTGCAGGATCGCGGTGTTGGCCTTGCTCGTGCCCTCGCCGACGTCGTCGTTCGCGTCGAGCAGCGCCACGCTCAGCGGGCGGCGCCCGGCGCGGTGCCGGTGCCGGTGCCCGGCCAGCTCGCGGGCGATGGCGCAGCCGACGACGCCCGCGCCGACCACGGCCACGTCGAACTCGCCCGCGCCCGTGCCCGCGCTCACGACGAATGCTCCAGCGTGGCGTTCACGGCCGCCCGCCAGCGCGCCCGGTGCCCGGCGGCGCGCTCGGCCGGCCAGCGCGGCTCGTACCGGGCGCCGTCCGGGCGCTCGCCCACGGCCGCGGCCAGGCCGAGCCCCGGCTCCAGGGCCAGCCGTGCCAGCGCGGCGGCGCCCAGCGCCGTCGCGTGCGGCGAGGCGTACACGTCCACCGGCGCCTGCAGCAGGTCGGCCTGGGCCTGCATCAGCGCGCGGCTGCGCGTCAGCCCGCCGTCCACCCGCAGCCGGGTCAGTGGCGCTCCCACCTCGGCGCCGACGAGCTCGGCCAGCTCGGCGACCTGGGCCGCGATGCCGCGCAGCACGGCGCCGACCAGGTGCTCGCGCCGGGTCGCGAGCGTCATGCCGGTGAACGCCGCGGTGGCCTCCGGCCTCCACCAGGGCGCGGCCAGCCCCGCGAGCCCCGGTACGAACATCACCTCGCCGTCCTCCGAGGCGATCGCGTCCAGCTCGGCGGCGGACCCGACCAGGCCCAGCTGAGTCAGCCACCCGACCGCCGAGGCGGCCGTGTAGACCTGCCCGTCCACGCAGTACGGGGTGGCGCCGCCCGCCCGCCACGCCACCGAGGCCGTCAGCCCCTGCGCCGAACGCAGCGCCCGCCCGCCGGTGTTGGCCAGCAGGAACGCCCCGGTGCCATAGGTGCACTTGGCGGTGCCCGGCGCGTGGCAGCCCTGCGCCAGCAGCGCCGCCTGCTGGTCCACTACGAGACCCGCCACAGGCACCTGAGCGCCGAAGGCGTCCGTGGTGCCGACGACCTCGTCGCAGGCGACGATGCGCGGCGTCTCCTCCTCCGCGAGCCCGAACAGCCCGGCCAGCTCCGCGTCCCAGGCCACGGCGTCCAGGTCCAGCAGCAGCGAACGGCTCGCGGTGGCCGCGTCGGTGACGTACGCCGCGCCCGCCGTCAGCCGGTGCAGCAGCCAGCTGTCGGTCGTCGTCACCACGCCCTCGGTGGTGAGGTGCCGCCGCAGCCAGGCCATCTTCGGGGCGGAGAAGTACGGGTCGAGGACGAGGCCGGTGCGCCGCGCCACCCACTCCCGCGCCTCCGCCAGCTCCGCGCACAGCGGCTCCGCGCGCCGGTCCTGCCAGACGATCGCCGGCGTCAGCGGCTCGCCCGAACGCCGGTCCCAGGCGAGCACCGTCTCGCCCTGGTTGGCCAGCGCCACCGCCGCGAGCCGCGGCCGGCCCGCCTCGTCCAGCGCCCGCCGCCCGGCGTCCAGCACCGAGGCGAGCAGCGCCCCCGGGTCCTGCTCCACGCCGCCGCCCGGCAGGTGCACCGGGCCGGGGTCGAGCGGCACCTCGCAGGCGGCGAGCACGCCGTCCGCCGGATCGACGACAAGGGCCTTGGTCGCCGAGGTGCCCTGGTCGATCGCGAGTACGCACACAGCGGTGAGTGAACCAGACGCGACGCTGCGGCGCCACGGCGCCTCGCGTGACGGAGTCGGCTTACTGTGACGGCCGCGACAGGTGAGTCCGCGGATGGTAACGCCCTGACCAAGGGCGCTTACTCATAGGTGAGTTACGCATGTACACTCGCGCGCGGAGTGAGCATGGTCCCGCACGCCGCGTTCCCACAAGGTCACACCCCGTGCGGTCACCTCCGTCACTCACGTCACTCACGTGCAACGGAACTCTCCCGAGCGCCCTCACGCACGTCTCTCCACCCACGTCGCCCACCCCGCCCCGAGGCCCAGATGACCCGACGCACGCCCCGACGCGCATCGGAGGTGTCGCCCTGATGGCGCGCGGCAGGCGATCCCACCACGGCGACTTCCGCCCCATCTACCACCCGGCCGGCTTCGACGACGGCCTGCGCCTGGTGCTGGAGGACCTGCGCACCGGCCGCTGGATGTCGATGCGTCAGCTCCTGCGCGACACCGACGACGACTGGGCGCTGCGCACCTCCAGGACCCAGGTCCTGGCCGCCGCGGCGGCCGGCTCCGACGTGGTGCTGGCCTGGCGCGCGGAGGAGCCCGGCAACCCGGACGCGGTCGTGATGCGGGCCCGCGTCGCCGTGGAGCGGGTGTTACAGGCCGGCCGCAGGCGCCACCGCGGCGTCACGGCCCTGGCCGAGGAGGCGCGGGAGTCCTGCCACGTCGCGCTGCGGTACGCCAGGGAGGAGGACCCGGTCCCCTGGGTGTGCCTGCTGGCCCTCGCCCAGCTCGACGACCAGCAGCTGCTGACCGAGCACCAGTGGTCGCCGCCGGACGTCACGCTGCCGACCGGCCCGTGGGGGCTGTGGCAGGAGCTCAGCGAGCGCGACCCGTACAACCGCGAGGCCCACCACCGGATCCTGCAGTTCGTGCAGGCCCGTGCCGGCGGGGCCCGGCACGCCGAGGCCCTCCACTTCGCGCAGTGGGTCGTCACGTGGGCCCCGCCGGGCTCGCCCCTGCTGGTGCTGCCGCTGTACGCCTACGCCGGCCGCCACCGCGCGCGGCGCGAGCGGGCGGGCGGCGCCGCCGACCCTCTCGCGCGGCAGCTGTGGCTGCGCGAGCACGTCCAGGAGGACGTCGACCGGGCGCTGCGCGACTGGTTCGGCCGCTCGGACGGCGCGTCGCGCGCCCTGCCGGACCTCAGCCACCTGGCCCACGCCCTGTGGTCGGCCGCCCGGTTCGCGGCGGCGGCCCCGGTGTTCGAGGCGATGGGCGCGTACGCCACCCGCCAGCCGTGGGCGCAGATCACCGACGACCCCGACCGGGCGGACCTCGCCGAGCGGGCCTTCGTCCTGGCCCGGTCCCAGTGCCTGGCCGCCGGAGAGGGCACCAGGGGCGGCGGCAGGAACGGACACGGCAGGAACGGACACGGCAGGAACGGCGGCGGCGGGAACGGACACCGCCCCGCCGACCCGCCGGACAACCGACCCAGGAGGTAACCCATGTCGCGCGCTGACCGCCCGTCCCGTCCCGGCCGCCCGGTGCGTCCCGCCCCGGCGGCGTTCTGGACGCGCCGGGACGCGCCACGGCTCGACGACGACCGGGTGCTGCGGCAGCTCGGCTACACGCCCCAGCTCGTCCGCCGCATGGGCCCGTTCGGCAACTTCGCGATCTCCTTCTCCGTGATCTCGATCCTCTCCGGCTGCATGACCCTCTACGGCTTCGGCCTGGCCACCGGCGGCCCGGCCGTGATGATGTGGGGCTGGCTCGCCGTCGGCGCCTTCGTGCTGCTCGTCGGCCTGGCCCTGGCCGAGGTCACCAGCGCCTACCCCACCTCCGGCGCGCTGTACTACATGGCCCACCAGCTCGGCGGCCCGCGCTGGGGCTGGTACACCGGCTGGCTCAACCTCCTCGGCCTGCTCGGCGCCGTGGCGGGCATCGACTACGGCGCGGCGCTGTTCGTCGGTGCCTTCGCCAGCCTCCAGTGGGGCTTCGACCCGACCCCCGGCTCCATCCTGGTCATCTTCGCCTGCATCCTGCTGCTCCACCTGGTGCTCAACCTCTTCGGCGTGCGGCTGGTCAGCATCCTCAACTCGGTCAGCGTCTGGTGGCACCTGGCGGGCGTCGCGGTCATCGTCGGCGCGCTCGCGATCGTGCCCGACCACCACCAGCCGGCCGGCGAGGTGTTCACCACCTTCGTCAACGACACCGGCTGGTCCAACTCCCTCTACGTCGCCGCCATCGGGCTGCTGCTGGCCCAGTACACCTTCTCCGGCTACGACGCCTCCGCCCACCTCAGCGAGGAGACCACCCAGGCCCCGGTCTCGGCGGCGCGGGGCATCGTGCGCGCGATCTGGGTGTCGTGGATCGCCGGCTTCGTCCTCCTCTTCGGCCTCACCTGGTCGATCCAGGACTACGAGGGCACCCAGAACAGCGACACCGGCGTCCCCCCGGCGCAGATCCTCATCGACGCGCTCGGCACCTCGGGCGCCAAGGCGCTGCTGCTGGTCGTCATCGTCGCCCAGCTCTTCTGCGGCAACGCCGAGGTGGCGGCGGCCTCCCGCATGGTCTTCGCCTTCTCGCGGGACAACGCCCTGCCCGGCTCCCGGCTGTGGCGGCGCGTCTCGGGCCGCACCGGTACGCCGAGCCCCGCCGTGTGGCTGTCGGTCGCGGTGCCGTTCGTGCTGGCGCTGCCCTCGCTGTACTCCACCACCGCCTACGGCGCCGTCACCGCCATCAACGTCATCGGCATCACGCCCGCGTACATCATCCCCGTCTACCTGCGGCGCCGCGCGGGGAAACGGTTCGTCCCCGGGCCCTGGCAGCTCGGCCGCTTCAGCGCGGCGATCGGCTGGGTGGCCGTGGTGTGGGTGTGCCTCGTCACCGTGCTGTTCTGCCTGCCGCAGACCCGCCCCGACCCCGACCGGCTGGTGACCGCCGACTCCTTCAACTACGCGCCCGTCGCCCTGCTCGTGGTGCTGGCGCTCGCCACCGTCTGGTGGCGGGTGGCCCGCCACTCCTACTCCACGCCCGTCGTCGGGGGCGGCCGCCAGGACAAGGAGATGGCCGCGATCGCCGACGACGTCGTCTGAGGCCGTCGTCCCGCTCCCGACCTGCTGAAACGCCGTTGCATCAAGAGGGAGGCGTGAATTCCGGCCGAGTTGGGGACCGGCCCGGCCCCGGCGCCGCCGGCGAGCTGCGACGCCATTCGAGGCGTTCGAGGCAGGTGGCAGCCCCTGACACTATTCCCGGGAGCCTGCGGTGGGTAGCGCGGAGGCCACGCATCGCGACCGAAACTGTCCGTGCGCCGGTGGCGGGTGCCCCGACTTCCGGCAGACTCGCGTCAGGTGGTCCATACCTCAGCTGTGCAGGGCAGAGGTCTGGGCCCGCCCGGACCGCGCGCACGGCAACCGCTTCCCCGCATCCGCCGGCGCGCGGTTCCGCATGCCCGCCGGCGCATCCGCCCCTCACCCGATCGGGGGACGTTCACCCGGCCGAGGTTTGCGGCAGCAGCCCTCCGCCGAGCATCGCAGGGTGACACAACCCTTTAAGCTGCCTGACTTCTACGTGCCGTACCCGGCCCGTCTCAATCCGCATGTGGAGCAGGCGCGCGAGCACTCCCGCGCGTGGGCCCGCGCGATGGGGATGCTGGAGGGCTCCGGCATATGGGACCAGAGCGATCTCGACGCCCACGACTACGCCCTGCTGTGCGCCTACACCCACCCCGACTGCGACGCCGACGAGCTGTCACTCATCACCGACTGGTACGTGTGGGTCTTCTTCTTCGACGACCACTTCCTCGACCTCTTCAAGCGCACCCTCGACCGGGAGGGCGGCAGGGCGTCCCTCGCCCGCCTCCCCGCCTTCATGCCGACGGACCTCGAGGAGCCCACCCCCGAGCCGCGGACCCCCGTCGAGGCGGGCCTGGCGAACCTGTGGGCCCGCACCGTGCCCGCCATGTCCCCCGCGTGGCGGGCCCGCTTCGCCGAGGTCACCGCCAACCTGCTCAACGAGTCCCTGTGGGAGCTGTCCAACATCGACGCCGGCCGGGTCGCCAACCCGGTCGAGTACATCGAGATGCGCCGCAAGGTCGGCGGCGCCCCCTGGTCGGCCTGCCTCGTCGAGCACGCCGCCGGGGCCGAGGTCCCCGACGCCGTCGCCGCCAGTCGCCCGCTGCGGGTCCTCCGCGACGCCTTCGCCGACGCCGTCCACCTGCGCAACGACCTGTTCTCCTACGAGCGCGAGGTGGGGGAGGAGGGCGAGCTGAGCAACGGCGTGCTGGTGCTGGAGACCTTCTTCGGCTGCTCCACCCAGGAGGCTGCCGACGCCGTCAACGACCTGCTCACCTCCCGCCTCCAGCAGTTCGAGCACACCGCCCTCACCGAGCTGCCGCCCCTCTTCGCCGAGACCGGCCTCGACGCCGCCGGCCAGGCGGCCGTGGCCGCATACGTCAAGGGCCTCCAGGACTGGCAGTCCGGCGGCCACGAGTGGCACCTGCGCTCCAGCCGGTACATGAACGAGGGCGCCGTCTCCGCCTCCCCCTCCGCCGTGCTGCCCTTCCTGCCGACCGGCCTCGGCGTCTCGGCCGCCCACCTGACGGCGCGCGCCCGGCGCTACACCCACGTCCGCCACCAGCCGGTGGGCCCCTCGCTGGTGCCCGAGATCCCCATGCCGTTCCCCGTCCGGCTCAGCCCTCACCTGGAGGCGGCCCGCCGCCACAGCCTCGCGTGGTGCGAGGAGATGGGATTGCACGACGGCATCTGGACCGAGCAGAAGACGATCGACTTCGATCTGGCGGTGTGCGCGGCGGGCATGCTGCCGGACGGTGCCGAGGAGGAGGTGGCGATCACCTCGGACTGGCTGCACTGGGGCACCTACGCCGACGACTACTATCCGGTGGTCTTCGGCGTCAGCCACGACCTGGTGGGCGCGCGTGCCTGCACCGAGCGGCTGCGCGCGCTGATGCCCATCGACCTCGACTCCGCCCCGGCCGTCGTGCCCGTGAACGGGCTGGAGCGCGGCCTGTCCGAGCTGTGGACGCGCACCGCGGCCCCGCTGACCGAGAGCGGGCGCCGGGAGTTCCGCGCGGCCCTCCACGGCATGCTCGACAGCTGGGTGTGGGAGCTGGACAACGAGGCGCAGAACCGTATCCCCGACCCGGTCGACTACATCGAGATGCGCCGCAAGACGTTCGGCTTCGACCTCTTCCCGACCCTCCAGCGGGCGGTCCGCCACGCGTCGCCGATCCCCGAGGCGGTGCTGCGCAGCGGGACCGTCGCCTCGCTCGAGAGCTGCATCGCCAGCTACTTCGGCCTGCTCAACGACCTCTTCTCCTACCAGAAGGAGATCGAGTTCGAGGGCACCTTCCACAACAGCGTGGTCGTCGTCCAGAACTTCTTCGACTGCGACTACGCCACGGCCGTCGGCATCGTGGCGGACCTGGTCGGCTCCCGCATCGGACAGTTCCAGCACGTCGCCGCCCACGAGCTGCCGGTGCTCTACGACGACCTCGGCCTGGACGAGGCGGCCCGCGCGGCGGTCGAGGAGTACGTGCAGCGCCTGCGCCACTTCGTCGTCGGCTCCGTCACCTGGCACCGCACCATCCACCGCTACGACGAGCCGACCCTGATGCGCCACTACCCCCACCACCCCCGCGCCCGCCGCGCTCACACCACGAGGGAGAAGAGCTGCGCCTCGCCCCCGTGACACTTGGCCAGCGTCAGGCGCGGGTCGACGCCCTCTCCCGGGCCCTTCACCGCGCGGGTCAGGCAGGTCTCGGTCTGGAGGTGGACGAAGACCGTTCCCTCCTCGCCGGTTCGGACCTCCCAGCCCTCGCCGGCGTCCCGCGCGCAGCCGCTGACCTCGACGTACAGCTCCGCGCTGTCGCGGTCCAGCTGGAGGCAGCCCCCGGTGTCGAGATGGACGATGGCCGTCCCGCCCGCCGTGCTGTCGCGGAACTCCCAGCCGCTCGCGGTCGAGCCGGACAGCGGCAGCATCCGCACATACGCGTCCTGCCAGATGCTGACCTCGCTGTACGTCGCGTAGGTCTCCAGCTGCGAGTCACCGATGAGCACCGGCAGCTGCGCCTGCCCGGCCTGGGCCCCGGCGCCCGCTCCGGCTCCCGCCATCGGCCCCACGACCAGCGCGGCCCCGGCCACGGCGGCCGCGGCGGCACGGAGAAACTTGCGTGACATGTCGCTCCTTTGCGTGTGAAGAACGTGCTCGAAGAAAAGGCGTTGTCTTCACCAGCCCCGCCTGCCGGAGTCTAGCCGGGTAGAGCGGCATGTCCATGGCGACGGCCCGCCGCGACGGCCCGGCGGGTCTCCGCCTCGATCAGGTCGGCGTTGATCGCCGCGCCCGCGCGGACGCCCGCAGCCGCCGAGCCGATGACCTGTTCCATCGGGCCGGCGACGTTCCCGGCCACCCACACCCCCGGGACCTCGGTCGCGCCCGTCGCGTCGGCGGGGATGCGGCTGCCGACGACGTGCCCGCCCATCTCCATCTCCTCCGGCTCCAGCCCCAGCGAGGCGAGGAGGCCGGCGCGGGCCGTCACCCGCGTCGCGACGACCAGCACCTCGCACGGGACCACCCGGCCCCCGGCCAGGCGTACGCCGCCCAGCCGGCCGGCGTCGTCGGTCTCCACCGCCGCCACCTCGCCGTCCACCACCGCGATGCCGCGCGCGGCCAGCCGCTCCCGGTCCTCCTCGCCGGGCTCGGGCGCGGTGTGCCGGAACAGCGTGACCCGCTCGCTCAACTGCCGCCACATCAGCGCCTGGTGAGCCGCCATGGGCCCGGTCGCCAGCACGCCGATCGCCCGGTCGCGCGCCTCCCAGCCGTGGCAGTACGGGCAGTGCAGCACGTCCCTGCCCCACAGCCCCGCCAGCCCCGGCACCTCGGGCAGCTCGTCGACGCTCCCGGTGGTCACCAGCAGCCGGTCGGCCAGCACCACGCCGCCGTCGGCCAGCACCAGGCGGAAGCCCTCCTCGCCGTCCCCGCACCGCTCGGCCGTCACGACGCCGCCCTCCCGGATCGCCCCGCCGTAACGCCGTACCTCCTCGCGCCCGGCGGCCAGCAGCTCCCCGGGCGGGGTGCCCTCCCGCCCCAGGTAGTTGTGCACGCCCTCGGCCGGGGCGTTGCGCGGCCGGCCGGCGTCGATGACCAGCACCGAACGCCGCGACCGCGCCAGCGTCATCGCCCCGCTCAGCCCGGCCGCGCCGCCGCCGACCACCACGACCTCGTATCTCTCGCTTCGCTCGTGCTCGCTCGTCTCGCTCATGCCTGGAGCGTGCGTCCACCCACCCCGCCTTGACAAAACTTCTTGCCGAAGCGGCAATGGACCCATGACCGACGACCAGGGCGACGAGCTCGCCCACGTGCTGACCGCCGTCGGCCCGCGCCTGCGGGGCCTGCGCCAGGCGCGCGGCACCACCCTCGCCCAGCTCTCCGAGACCACCGGCATCTCGACGAGCACCCTCTCGCGCCTGGAGTCCGGCCGGCGCAGGCCCACCCTCGAACTCCTGCTGCCCCTCGCCCGCGCCCACGGCGTCCCCCTCGACGAGCTCGTCGGCGCGCCCACCATCGGCGACCCCCGCGTCCGCCCCCGGCCCTTCACCCGCAACGGCCAGACCTTCATCCCGCTGACCCGCTACCTCGGCGGCCTCCACGCCTACAAGCACATCATCCCGCCAGCCCCGCCCGAGCGCCGGAACGTCCGCCCCGAGCAGCGCGTTCACGAGGGCTACGAGTGGCTCTACATCCTCTCCGGCCGCCTCCACCTCGCCCTCGGCGACCACGACCTGACCCTCACCGCGGGCGAGGCCGCCGAGTTCGACACCCGCACCCCCCACGGCTTCGCCAACCCCGGCGAGACGCCTGTGGAGGCCATCAGCATCTTCGGCCCCCAGGGCGAGCGCATGCACGTCCGCGCCCGCACCCGCGCGGGGCGCTAGCCTCGGCCGCGTGATCACCACCAGGCGCCTCCTGCTGCGCCCGCTGACCCAGGCCGACCTCGCGGCGTTCGTCGCGCTCCACGCCGACGAGCGCGTCAACCGCTTCGTCGGCGCGTTCACCGAGGAGCGGGCGCGGCAGCGGCTCGCGGAGATCGAGGGGCAGTGGGCGGAGCGCGGCCACGGCCTGGGCGCGGTCGAGCTGAGGTCCACCGGCGAGTTCGTCGGCCGCTGCGGCCTGAACCACTGGGCCCCCTTTGACGAGGTCGAGGCCGGCTGGACGCTGCGCGCCGAGGCGTGGGGCCACGGCTACGCCACCGAGGCGGCCCGCGCCTGGATCGAGTGGGGCTTCGCCCGGCTCGACGTGCCGTACCTCACCGCGATGATCCACCCCGGCAACGCCGCCTCGGCCGCCGTCGCGCGGCGCCTGGGCTTCGCGCCCCGCCGCGAGGACGAGCTGTTCGGCAAGCCCGTCACCGTCTACGCCCTTGACCGGCCCTGAACGACGACGGGTATCGTCGCCCCATGCTTTGACGCCCGCCCCGCATCCGGGGACCTCCGCAGGCTCCTTCGTGAACGCCGCCGCAGCAGCAACCACCCACGAAGGAGCCTTCGCCATGACCACGCTGACCGTCGCCCTGCTCCAGCTGGAGAACGCCGGGCACCAGCTCGCCGCCACCCGCGCCGCGGGCGAGGCCGCCTGCCGCCGCGCCAAGGCGCTCGGCGCCGACATCGCCCTCTTCCCCGAGATGTGGAGCACCGGCTACGCCTCCGCGCTCCCGCCCGAGTTCGACGACATCAACGTCTACCGCCACCCCTCGCTGTGGGACGGCGAGCGGCCCGTCGGCATCCCCGACCCGCGCGGCGCCTGGCGCGGCGAGCCGATCGACGCCGACTCGCCCTACGTCACCCACTTCCGGGAGCTGGCCGCCGAACTCGACATGGCCATCGCCCTGACCTACCTCGAGGCCTGGGACGGCCCGCCGCGCAACACCGTCTCCCTCATCGACCGCCACGGCCGGATCGTCCTCACCCAGGCCAAGGTCCACACCTGCGCCTTCGGCCTCCCCGAGGCGGCCCTGACCCCCGGCGACGCCTTCGCCGTCCGCGAGCTGGACACGGCGGGCGCCGGGCCGGTCGCCGTCGGCGCGATGATCTGCTACGACCGCGAGTTCCCCGAGAGCGCGCGGGCGTTGATGCTGGCGGGCGCGGAGCTCATCCTCATCCCCAACGCCTGCGACATGGAGATGAACCGGCTCGCCCAGCTCCGGGCCCGCGCGAGCGAGAACATGGTCGCCGTGGCCATGGCCAACTACGCCGCCCCCGCCTGGGGCCACTCCGTGGCCTTCGACGGCATCGCCTTCGGCCCCGACGGCTCCGGCTCCCGCGACATGCTCGTCGTCGAGGCGGGCGAACACCCCGGCGTCTACCCGGCGTTCCTCGACCTCGACGCGCTGCGCGCCTACCGCCGCGCCGAGACCTGGGGCAACGCCTTCCGCCGCCCGGCGGCGTACGGCCCGCTGACCGCGACCGAGGTGCGCGAGCCGTTCGTCCGCGTCAGCCACGACGGCCACGCGCTGCCCCGCTGACCGGCAGGCGTGACGCACGTCAGGCAACGCCCCGGCCGTCGTCCGCGCGGCGGCGGCCGGGGAGCCCCGGATCCGCCTGGTCACCACCCCCTGCCCGCTGGGCCGCAACCACGGCAAGGGTCACGCCGTGCGCGTCGGCGTCCTCGCCTCGCGCGGCCGCCGCGACCCCCGACGGCACCTACACCTCGCCGACCCGGCCGGCCTCGCCCACCACGTCCGCCCCCCAACGTCACCCACTCCCCGGTGAGTCCCAGCGACACCCCTAACCGGATTCCTTGGAGACGGCCTCACGCACCGCCGGGGCGATCTCCGATCCCCATCGGCCCAGGGAGACCGGGTTCGTCACCCCGCCGCGCGGAGAGAAGAGCATGAAGCCCGAGGCGCCGTGCTCCAGCACGGCCCCGGTCAGCTCCTCGACCCACTGGCCGACCGAGCCGCCGATCCAGCGGCCGTCGCCGTCGCGGGTGGCGGCCAGCGGCCGGTCGGTGATGCGTCCGGGGAAGTTGAACACCGTGCGGATCTCGCGCGGGTCGCGGCCCACGGCCGCCGCCGCCTCGTCGATGACCGGCCGCGAGGTCCGGTAGCGCTCGCTGAGCCAGTCGGCGGCGTGGCCCGGGAGCCAGCCGTCGGCCACCCGCCCGGTCGCGGCCAGGGACTTCGGGCCGACCGACCCGGTCCACACCGGGGGCGCGGCCACGGGGGCGGGCTCGATGCGGTTCACCTGGTAGTGGCGGCCGTGGTGGGTGACGGGCGGGCCGCCGCCCGACAGCTTCTTGACCAGGACGATCGCCTCCTCGAAGGCGTCCACGGCATCCCCCGGGTTCAGGCGCGGCACCCCCATGTCGGCGATGCGGTCCCACAGCCCGCCCGCGCCGGCGCCGAGGACGACGCGGCCGCCGGAGAGCGCCGACAGCGAGGTCACCGTCCGCGCCAGCATGGGCGCGGGCCGGGTCGGCAGGTTGGTGACGTTGGCGAAGCCCGCGAGGCGCTCGGTCCGGCCGAGGATGAACCCGAGGGCGGCGTACGCGTCCAGGCGCGCGCCGAGGTAGGGATGGTCCGACAGCGAGACGATGTCGAGCCCGTCCCGGTCGGCCTGCCGCGCCATGCGCAGCAGTTCCGGCCCGTCGTCGACGACGCTGTGCGCCCCGAATCCGAAAACGATGTCCTGTAGCGACACGATCTCTCTCCTTCTTCCTTCCTTCAGGTTCCTTCCTTCAGGCGAGGGGCGCGGCGCCGAACTGCTCGGCGAAGCGGCCGGTGAACAGGTCGGCACCCTTGTACTCGGCGACCGTCGCCGCCGGGAGAACGGACGGGCCGTCGGGGGAGGGCAGTTGGCCGACGCCGCCGCGCGTGCCGAGCGGGAGCAGGATCGCGGGGTCGGGCGAGGGCCGGTAGGTGGCCGTGGGCCCCTCGCCGCGCAACTGGGCGGCGATGTTCCGCGCCACGACCGCGGCGTGCCGCATCGCGTACCCGGCCATCTTGGCCTCGGCCAGGTCGGTGAGGTCGCCGATCGCGTACACGTGCTCGTGCCCGTCGACGGCGAGGGTCTCGGTGACACGGACCTGCCCCTGCGGCGTAGGGGTCGTGAGGCGGCCGTCGGTGAGGTAGCCGCTGTTGACGCGCACGCCGTACGCGCGGAACCAGATGTCGGCGGTGATCTCCTCGCCGCCGGTGGTGGTGACGGTGAACGCCTCCGCGCGCCCGTGCCCGGTCGGCGGCGGGGCCGTCAGGCCGGTGCCCAGCCGCAGCCGGATGTCCAGCTCGTCGAGCTGGCGGTGCAGGTCCTGGCGCATCTCGGGCCGGAACGCGGCCAGCAGCCGCTCGGCCGGGTCCACGAGGGTCACGCGCTTGTCCGGCCAGACCTCCCTGATCTCCCCGGCCAGCTCAAGCCCGACCGGTCCGGCGCCGAGGATCAGCACCCGCGGGGCGCCGGCCAGCTCCTTGTGGGTCCGGCGGAGGTCGTCCATCACCTCGCCGACGGAATCGGCGCCGGTCCTGGGCTTGCCCGGGTAGGCGTAGCTGGAGCCGGTGGCCAGGACCAGGTAGTCCGCGTCGATGCGCCGGCCGGAGGCGAGGTCGACGCCGCCGCCGTCGACCGACACCGCGCGGTCGCGCACGGCGGTGCCGCGCGTGAGCAGCGTGTCGTAGGAGAAGAAGATGTTGCCCGCCCAGTCGGGCTGGGTGAGCGCCCGAAGCGACGCCGCCGAGTTGATGAACGCCTCGCGAGGGTCGATGAGGACCACGTCCGCCTCGGAGTCCAGCGCCTTGGCGACGGCGGCGCCGCCGTAGCCTCCGCCGATGACCGCGACCGTACGACTCATGATGGTGTACTCCCTGAACAAGAGAAGTAGTTCGTAGACCGAACATATTGGTTCGTGTCACGAACTGCAAGCCCACTCTTCTCTTGTCCGGGGTGATCGCGGCTCAGGGCCGGCGCTCGTCCGGCGTCCCCTCGGCCAGTTCCATGAAGACCACGGGCACCTCGTTGTCCAGCACGACCCGGCCGAGCAGGCCGGCGAGAGTCTCGCGCTCGGCGGAGCCGAGCCCCGCCGTCAGCTTCTCGATCCGCCGGCACGTCTCGGCGTAGAAACCCTCCACCAGCTTCCCGCCCCGGGGAGTGAGCGCGACCCGCACCGCCCGCGCGTCCCGAGGATCCGGCTCGCGCCGGACCAGCCCGTTCCGCTCGGTGCGGTCCACCAGTCCGGTGAGGCTCGACTTGGCCAGCCCCAGCATGGCGCCCAAGTCGCCCATGCCGTACGGCTGCGCCATCAGCACGCACATCAACTGCCCCTGCTGCGCGGTCAGGCCGTGCTCCCGCGCCGACTCGGCGTACACGGCATCCACCAGGAACGCCGACCGCACCAGCGCGACGGCGATGCCCATCTGCCCATCATCTTGTTTGGCCACGAGGTCATGCTAACGCCGGACAGCCCAGATAATTCGTGCGGCGAACTAGCTGGGGCCGTCGCCGCGCGCTCGCGCTTCCGTCTCCAGCGGCTCGCAGTGCCGGATCGAAACCCTCTAGGCAGAGGTGGGGCGGCGGCCCGCGATAGTGCGCCGCACGACCTCGTACAGCGCCCCCGTGTTCACGAACGGCGCCTCGGCCGTCGGGAGCGACCGCCACAGGAGGGGCCAGGTGGCGCCGTTCATCGCGGGGACGCCGATGAGGGAGGCCTCGTCGCCGGACTGGGTCAGCACCTGGAACCGCACGTCCATCGGCCACTGAAACGCGTGCACCGAGCCCAGCGGCAGCAGGAACGTCACCTCGTTCGTCGTCGCGAGGTGGATGATCGGCCCCGCCGCCCACCCCTGCCAGTCCATCAGCGCCGACATGATCTCCTCGCCCCGGCATCCGTGGATCCGCACCGCGTCGAAGTGCACGCCCGCCAGCCGCAGGGCGTGTCCGCACTCGGGTACCCACTCCGGGCGCAGAAACGGCTCGTCGTGGCGAATCGATACCTCGTGGGGAATTCCGCTGTTCATGCGCCCACCATGTACGGCTCCGGCTAGCGTTACCAACCGTAGCGGAGGCACAGCGCTCCGCGTCTGCTCGTCGGACGAACGCGGTGCAGGCTGTGCACGCCGGTAGGTGAGGGGTGAGAGATGGCAACCGGTGCCAACGGATCGGGAAACCTGCGGATGTACGGCGTGCTCGTACGCCACTTCCGCGAGCTGCGCGGCGTCACCCGCGTTGAGCTGGGCAAAGACGTCGGGTACTCGGACTCGATGATCACGAAGATCGAGCGGGGGGAGCGAACGCCGAGCGACGCGTTCATCGAGAGCGCGGAGAAGGTTCTGGTGGCACAGGGTGCACTCAAGGCGGCGTCGGAGGAGCTGTCGCGGGGGAGCGACGAGTTCCCCGACTGGTTCGGGCCGTTCGCGGAGGAGGAGAAGAAGTGCGTCAGCCTTCACTCGTACGAGAACCACGTGGTGCCGGGACTGTTGCAGACGGAGGACTACGCGCGAGGAGTGTTCGCGGGGCACTGCCCTGCGCTCGATGACGAGGACATCGAGCGCAGGGTCAACGCTCGACTCGATCGTCAGACGTTGTTCGGGCGCAAACCGGCTCCCATCGTGAGCTACGTCCTGGAGGAGGTCGTTCTCAGGCGCCCGTTCGGCGGGCGGCAGGCGCTGAAGGGACAGCTGTACCGGATCCTGGAGATCGGTCGGCTTCGGAACGTCGAGATCCAGGTCATGCCTACCAACCGTGAAACGCACGTCGGAACGGACGGTCCGATGGTGTTGCTGGAGACGGAGAGCCGGCAGACGTTCGGCTACATCGAGAGCCAGGACGACCCCTGGTATGTGAGCGACCCCAGAAAGGTCAGTGTTCTCCAGGCACGCTATGGCATCCTGCGGGCGCAGGCCCTCGCCCCAGAAGAGTCGATGCGACTCGTGGAACGGCTGACGGAAGACCTATGAGCGGGGAACTGGCATGGTTCAAGAGCAGCTACAGCAGCTCTTCAGGGGGCAACTGCGTGGAGGTCGCGGTCTCCTGGCGCGAATCCAGCCACAGCACGGGGGCGGGCGGCAACCGCGTCGAGACAGCAGCCCACCCGGGCGCCGTCCACGTCCGGGACTCCAAGGACACCGCCCGCCCGGCCATATGCGCCACCCCCGCCGCGTGGGCCGCGTTCTTATGTCGAGTACCTGACTCCCCCTCAGCGAGAGCGGCGTGACACGATAGCTACCGGCAGGCAGAACCGCAGATCGCTGTGAGGGAGGGGAAGCCCCGGTGAGCGTTCCCAGCAAGGGGATCGAGAAGGCCGAACTCGGGCTCAAGTGGGACCCCAGTCCGCTCGGGCAGGCGCCGGTGGATCTGGACATCATCGCGGGCACGTTCCGCGCCTCCGATCTGCACGGTGCGCCCGCCTATCTCGTGCACTTCGACAGCCGCTCCCCGGACGGCACCATCACCCTCAGCCGGGAGAGCGGCACCGGCCAGGGGTTCGGCTTCGACGAGGTGATGGTGTTCGAGCTGGGACGGCTGGCGCCCGAGTACGGGCGCGTCGTCTTCGGCGTCGTCATCCAGCAGCGCGGCGAGCCGACGACCTTCGCGGACGTGCGGGGCGCACAGTATCGCCTGGCCGAGGGCTACACCGAGCTGCTGACGGGCGACTTCGCCGCCGTGGCGGGATGCACGGCGGCGACGATCGGCGAGTTCGTGCGGGACGGGGACCACGGGCCGTGGTCCTTCCGGCCGGGGCTGCGCGGCTACGAGGACACCGGCCCCACGGCGTTCGCCGCGCTCTTCGGGCGCGACCCGGCCTAGGCCACGGTCGACGGTCCATCATCGGCCAGATGGATGGCGGCGCTACCCGCCCGCCGTTCACGACGGCGGCGTCACGAGACCTGTCCTGGCGGCGTTGACCGCGGCCCGGCCCGGTCGTCGGCCTAACGCCCCAGGCCGTCCACGGCCACGGCCGCGGCCTCGGCGATCAGCGCGTCGTCGTGCTCGGCGCCCTCCTGCTCGCGGCTGGACATGACCGCCACGACGAGAGGATCGCCGCCGTCGTCGGGCCAGACCACGGCGATGTTGTTGCGCCCGCCGTATCCTGCGTCGCCGCTCTTGTCGGCGACGGTCCAGCCGTCCGGCAGGCCGGCCCTGATGAGCGTCTCGCCGGTGGTGTTCGTCACCATCCACGTCCGCAGCAGCTCGCGCTCGTCCGGCTTCAGGGCGTCGCCGAGCAGGAAGGCCCGCAGGTCCCGGGCGAAGGCGCGCGGCGTACTGGTGTCGCGGATGTCGCCCGGCCTGCCCTCGCTCATCTCCACCTCGTACCGGTCCACCTCGCTGACGTCGTCGCCGAGTTCCTCCAGCACCGCCTCCAGGCCGTCGGGCCCGCCGATCGCGTCGAGGAGCAGGTTGGCCGCCGTGTTGTCGCTGTACCAGAGGGTGGCGGCGCACAGCTCGCGCAGGCTCATCCCGATCTCGGTGAAGTTCTCCGTCACGGGTGACCAGTCCACCAGGTCGTCGCGCGCATACGTGACCACCTCGTCGATCCCCTCGACCCCGTACTCCCGGAGCACGGCGCCCGCCAGCAGCGACTTGAAGGTGGAGGCGTACGCGAACCGGCCGTCCGCCTGGAAGGCGACCTCCCGGCCCGTGCCGGTGTCCAGGGCGTAGACGCCGAGCCGCGCGTCGAACTCGCGCTCCAGCTGCCGGAACTCGCGGGCGGTGGACTCCGCAGACGGCGCGGAGCGCGCGGACGTCGGGGATGCGGAGGGGGTGTCGGACGCGGACGACACGTCGTCCGCGCTGCACGCCGGGAGCGTGAGGAGCGTGAGGAACGCGAGCACTCCCGCCATCCAGCCGGCGCCCCGGCGCATGCGAGACCTCTGCGTCATGGGGTGGACCTCCAAGTCTTCTCAAGGCCCCGGAATCTCCGCGGCCCTGGGCCACCTTCCGGCCCACCGGTCCCGCTCGTCCAAGACGCGAACGCGCGGCTCCATTCCCATGTGGCATGGAAGCGCGCGCTCGCGTCGAGGATCTGGGGAGTTGTCCACCAACGCCCTGGATCACCGGCTTCCTCGGCGAGCGCGACCTGGCCTTCGCCGTGGTCCTGGAGGACTGCGGCTCCGGCGGCAGCGACGCCGGGCCGGTCGCCGCGGACTTCCTCAACGCGCTGAACAGCCCTCTGGCGTGGGCGCGGTCGGTCCATGCCGCTCTGACATAGTGGGGGCGTGGATCTGGTGGGGGCGTGCCGGGCGTTCGTCAACGTGAGCGAGCGCGGGAGTTTCACGGTGGGCGCGGCGGCGGCCCGGATGGCGCAGTCCGTCGCGAGCCGCCGCGTCGCCGCGCTGGAGCGGCACCTCGGCGAGCGGCTGCTGGAGCGCTCCTCGCGCCCGGCGAGCCTGACGCCGTTCGGCCGGGACATGCTGCCGCTGGCGCGTCAGCTGGTGGAGCTGGCCGACCGGTTGGAGCACGAGGCCGAGGCCGCCCGGCACCGTCCGCTGCGGCTCGCCGTTCCGGCCGACTGCCCCACCGGGGCCCTCGCCCGGCTCATCGCCGGCGCGCACGGTCAGGGCATACGCCTCGACCCGCGCCCGGCCGCACCGACGGAGCGCGCCGAGCTGGTGCGGTCCCAGCGGGTGCGGGCGGCGCTGCTGGCGGTGCCGCCCGACGAAGCCGCCTGGACCGTGGCGTTGGGCCTGGCCGTCGCCGACGACCCCGGCGGCGGACCGATCTACCTGGACACCCTGCGCCCCGGCCGGGCCGACCGCGACCAGCGGCCCCGGCGGGTCTGGCTCCAACCGGAGGACGACGTGCCCCACATCCGCGACCGCCTGGCCCGCCTGCGCGACGCCCTCGGGCTGCGCCCGGCGCAGCTCGCCGTCGCCTCCGGCCTGGCGGCGGCCGCGGCCGACGCGGTGAGCCGGGGCGACGCGCTGCTGTGCTCCGCCACGCAGGCCCGGGACCTCGGCCTGTGGTGGCGGCCGGTCGGCGAGCTCGCCACCGGGCTCACCCGGGGATACGCCCTGGCGAGCGCCCACGACGCCGACCCCGACGCCGCCCGCGTCCGCGAGCGCTGCGCGGACGGCATCGCCCGGTGTCTGGGAGCCGAGGAGGCCAGGTGACCACGGAGCGGTTCCTGAGGGAGCTGCGGCAGCAGCTGCGCGACGGCGGGCTCCACGGCTCGTTCCTCGTCCGCGACCTGGACTCCGGCGACGAGCTGGGCATCGACCCCGACATCGAGTTCCCCGTCTCGTCCCTGGTGAAGGTCCCGCTCGCCCTGGCGACGCTGGAGCGCATCCGGCGGGGCGAACTCGACGGCTCCCACGCGCTGGAGGTGGAGCCCGGGCGGATCACCACGCCCGGACCGACCGGCATCAGCCGCTTCCGTCACCCCGCCCGCGTCGCCGTCGACGACCTGCTCTACCTCAGCATGGCCATCAGCGACAGCGGCGCCGCCGACGCGCTGTTCGGGCTCACCCCGCCCGCCGAGGTCGCGGCGTTCCTGCACCGGCACGGGGTGCGCGGCATCGCGGTCCGCCACACGACGGAGGAGCTGATGGACACCCCGGCGGAGCGCTTCGACGCGTCGGAGGCGCACCTCGCCCACGCCCTCGCCATCGACGCGGGCACGGCGGGTCGCGGCCACCGGGTGCCGCAGCTCGACGTCTCGCGCGCCAACGCCGGCACGGCCCGGGCGTTCGTCGACCTCCTCCAGGCCGTCTGGCGGCAGCCCTCGGCGATCCCCCCGGACGTCGCCGCGCGCCTGCGCGCCCTCATGGCCGGCAACATCCTGCGCCACCGCCTCGCCCCGGACTTCGCCTCCGACGTCTCCACCTGGTCGTCCAAGACGGGCAGCCTGCTCAACCTGCGCCACGAGGTCGGCGTCGTCGAGCACGCCGACGGCCAGAGCTACGCCGTGGCCGTGCTGACCGAGTCGCGGGTGGCGGCGAGCGCCCAGCCGGGCGCGGAGGCCCTCATGGGCCAGGTCGCCCGGCGCCTCCGCGACCGGCTGCGTTCCGGGATGGCGTAGCGGCCCGGGCCCTTCACTCGTGACGGCACGCCGACGCGTCGAGGCGGGGGTCGCCTACGCCACGGACCGGCCGACGTACACGTTCCGCGCCCGGACCCAGGTCTCGCCCGACGGGCCGGAGTTGCCGGACGAGCCCTCCATCTGGAGGTTGTAGATGATCCACAGCGGCTGGTCGACGAAGCCCGCACCCACGTGGGCCGCCTGCCATACGTCGTCCAGGTAGTAGTGGATCTCCACGTCCGTCGAGTTGATCATCGTGATCCACGCCCGGTACTCGTGCCAGCTGCCCGGGTCCGAGACCGTCACGGTCTTGCTGTCCACGTCCGACGAGGTGCGGAAGGTGTTGAACCAGTTCCTGGAGTCGCCCTTGAACTCCATGATGTCGCTCTCCGGCGGCCAGCTGTTGACGCCCGTCAGCCAGAACGCGGGCCATGTGCCGGGCGCGCTCGGGGCCTGGAACTCGCCCCTGACCTCGTAGTTGGGGTAGGTGGCGTTCACCAGTACCTGGTGCTTCGCGTGCACGGCGCCCGAGTGGTAGCGGATCGGGAGGTGGGGGTCGGCGCTGCTGTTGCCCTCGTCCCAGGTGATGCGGGTGGCCAGCAGGGCCAGCACGCCGCCGCTCTCGACGCGGATGTGGTTGTGGTCGGTGGAGCTGCCGTACATCCGGGCGGTGCCGTTGTGGTCCGAGCCCCAGGGATAGAGGTAGTTCCAGTTCGACTCGAACGTCGACCAGCTGGAGAAGGAGCCGTCGAGCACGGTCTCCCAGGCGGCGGCCCCGGCGCGGCCGGCCGCCGCGATCGTGGCGGTGGAGGCCGCGGCGAGCGCGGCGGCGCCCGTCAGGAAGGTGCGGCGGGTGGTGGCGTGTGCGGGCATGAGTGCCTCCCAGGCGGGCGTAAGACGACGCGCGTGCAACAGAAACGAACAGCACCTCCCAGGCTTCGTCATCGTCAGCGGGCGACGAGGGCATGTCAAGAGCGCTTGCGGCGCTCCTCGCCATACATCCAAAGTTGATCCCCGCCCCGCCGGGAACGGACCTTCGGCGACTGGGCAGTGTCAGTCCCATCGCATACGGTCATCGGTGATGACGCACCACGATTCCGACTCGATCCCCTCCAGCGAGCTGGGGTTCTCTCTCGTCGACCGGCTCCTGCTGATCATCGGCGCGCCGCTGCTCGGAGCCGTCCTCGGCTTCTTCCTGCCGCCACTCGCCGGGTGGCTGCTCTCGCTGCGCTGGGTGCCCGAGCACGGCGCGCTGCGCCAGATCGACTCCTGGGACGGGCCCCTGGCTCCCCTTCTCCTCGGCCTCACCGGTCTGGCACTGGGGCTCCTCTTCGCGGGCTTCGCGATCTTCACCACGATGAAGGTGACCGTCACCGACGAGTGGATACGCATCCAGAAGGACGACAAGAAGCGCACCATCGTCCGCGCCGAGGTGGACGCCGTCTTCGTCGACGGCAAGAAGCTGGTGATTCTCGACCGGGAGTCGCGGCAGCTGCTGCGCGGGACGAGCGAGGCCAAGGCCGACGACATCGCCCGGGCCTTCACCGCGCACGGCTATCCGTGGGTGAAGACGGACCCGTACGAGGCGCTGTACCGGCGCTGGGTGCCCGATACGCCGGACCTGCCGGGGGCGGTGAACGCACTGCTCAAGGCGCGGGAGGCGGCGCTGAAGAAGAAGGCCGGGGACGACATCGCCGAGCTGCAGGACGAGGTGCAGAAGCTCGGCTTCGTCGTCCGCGACGGGAAGTCGGGCAGGCAGTACTGGCGTCCGCTGGTAAGGCCATGAGCAGGTCGAGCAGGTCGAGCAGGTCGAGCAGGTCGGGCAGGCGCGATCGTACGGTCGACGTCACCTGCGTCGTGCTGGCGTCGCTGGTGACGGTGCTGTTCGTGGCGGGCAACGGCGACGTCGTCCAGCCCGCTTCGGGCCTCTACCTCGCCTCGGGCGTGGCCCTCTCGACGCTCGCCAACCTCGCGCTGTGGTGGCGGCGGCGCCGGCCGCTCCGGGTGGGGCTGCTGGTCCTCCTCATCGGCTCCTACACGGAGTTCGCGGCGGGCGCGTCGCTGGTGGCGTTCTTCACCGTCGCGGTGCACTGCCGGCGGCGGGTGGCGCTCGCCCTGCTCGTGATCTCCTGCACGAGCTCGGTGCCGTACTCCCTCGTCCGGCCCGATCCCGACCTTCAGGCGCAGGGCGCCAACGCCCCCGGGCAGGTCGCGGCTGGCATCGCCTTCACCGGCCTCATCCTGCTGCCGTTCCTGCTGTGGGGCTGGTGGGTGCGCTCCCGCCGCGAGAAGCTGAACACGCTGCGCGAGCGCGCCGAACGGGCCGAGGCCGAGGCGGCGCGGACCGCCGAGCGCATCCGCCGCCGGGAGCGGGAGCACATCGCCCGCGAGATGCACGACGTGCTCGCCCACCGGATCACGCTGCTCAGCCTCCACGCGGGCGCGCTGGAGCTGCGTCCCGACATGGGGACGAAGGAGGTCGTGTCGGTGGCGGGCACCATGCGGGCCACCGCCCACCAGGCGCTGGAGGACCTGCGCGAGATCCTCGGCGTGCTGCGGCACAACGGCGACGTCGCCGCCGTACGCCCGCAGCCGGGGGTGGCCGCCCTGCCGGAGCTGGTCGGCGAGTGCCGCGCCGCCGGGGTGCCGGTCGTGCTGGAGGACCGGCTGCCGGAGTCCGACTCGCTGCCGTCCTCCGTCAGCCGCACGGCGTACCGCGTCGTGCAGGAAGGGCTGACGAACGCCCGCAAGCACGCGCCCGGGAGCGAGGTGCGCATACGGCTCGACCGGTGCGGGGAGGGCGAGAAGGCCGAGCTGCGCGTCCGGGTGCGCAACGCGCTGGCGGGCGCTGCGGCGGGTCCCGCGATGCCGGGGTCGCGCTCAGGGCTGGTGGGGCTGTCCGAGCGGGTGTCGCTGGCCGGGGGGCGCATCGACTACGGGGTGCGGCGCGCGAACGGCGGCGGCAGCGCCGGCGGGAGGGGCAGCCGCGTCGACTTCTCTTTGGAAGCATGGTTGCCATGGCCGACGTGATCAGGGTCCTCATCGCCGACGACGACGCGCTGGTGCGGGCGGGGTTGAGGCTGATCCTCGGCGCCGACCAGGGCATCGAGGTGGTGGGGGAGGCCGAGGACGGCGTGGTCGCGGTCGAGGCGGCGCGGCGGCTGCGGCCGGACGTGGTGCTGATGGACATCCGGATGCCGCGCCTGGACGGGCTCGCCGCCACGGAGGCGCTGCGCAAGGACTCCGAGCGGCCCGCGATCGTGGTGCTGACGACCTTCAACACCGACGAGTACGTGCTGCGGGCACTGCGCGCGGGCGCCAACGGCTTCCTGGTGAAGGACGTGCCGCCCGCGGACTTCCTGCGGGCCGTGCGGGAGGTGGCCGAGGGCGAGTCGATGCTCTCGCCGCAGGTGACGACCCGGCTGATCGAGAGCGTGGTGCGCGGCGACAGCGATCCGAACGGCGAGCGGCGGCGGCGCGCCGAGCGCGCGCGGGCGGCGCTGGAGGCCCTCACCGCCCGCGAGCGCGAGGTCGCGCGGGCGGTGGGCGAGGGCAAGTCGAACGCCGAGATCGGCGAGGAGCTGTTCATGAGCGTCTCGACCGTGAAGACATACGTCTCGCGCATCCTGGGCAAGCTGGGCTGCGGCAACCGCGTGCAGGTGGCGATCCTGGTGAGGGAGGCGAGCGAGTGTCCGTAGGAGGGACGGCGGCGTACGCCGGCATCGACCTGCCGCCGCGGGTGGCGAGGGCGGTGGCGGCGGCCCGGGCGAGCGGCTTCGCGTGCTCCTGCCGCCCCGAACAGGGGCTGCTGCTGCGGGCGTTGGCGGGCGGCGCGGCGGGCGTGATCGGCGAGACGGGGACGGGCTGCGGCGTGGGGCTGGCGTGGCTGGCCGGGGGCGCCGGGCCCGGCGTGCGGCTGGTGAGCGTGGAGCGCGACCCGGCGCGGGCGCGGCTGGCCGCCGAGGTGTTCGCCGACGACGACCGGGTGACGGTGCTGTGCGGGGACTGGCGGGAGATCGCCGCTCACGGGCCGTTCGACCTGCTGGTGCTCGACGGCGGGGGAGGGGGCAAGGCCCCCGGCGACGAGCCGGCCGACCCCGGCGCCCTGCTGGCGCCCGGCGGCACGGTCGTCATCGACGACTTCAGCCCTGCCGAGCCCGGCGTCTGGCCGCCGCAGCACGACGGGCAGCCCGACCGGGCGCGGCTGCACTGGCTCGAACACCCGGCGCTGAGGTCGGTGGAGCTGCGGCTCGCGCCCGACCTCGCCACGGTCGTCGGCGTTCGCCGGTGAGGGCCGCGGCGGCGGCCGGACCGCGGAACGCCGCCGTCCGCAGCAGCGGGGCGTCGTTCTCGGCGTCGGCGAGCTCTGCGCCGGGGCGGACATCGGCGTTGGACCTGCTGCGCACCTCGCCCCAGGGAGGTGTGTCCCGGAGTGAGTGGGTTCGTGAGCCTGCGTGTTCGAACATCTGTGCTAATATTGCCTCATGAACACCGTGCTGCTCCTGGTTGACGTGCAACGCACCATGCTGCTTCCCCCAACCCCCGTCCCCTCCGCCGGTGTTGTCTCCTTCGCGATCGAGGACCTGCTGCGGCGCGCCCGCGAGGCGGGCGCTCTCGTGGTCCATATCCGCAACTGCGGCACGGACGGCGACCCGGACGTGCCCGGCACGCCCGGCTGGGAGTTGGTGCACGAGGTCCTGCCGGGCGAGCACGTGATCGACAAGCACGCGCCGGACGCGTTCGCCGGCACGGAGCTGGGCGCGCTCGTACCGCAGGGCGCGGCCGTCGTCGTGGCAGGGATGCAGAGCGAGTTCTGCGTCGGCGCCACGGCCCTGGCCGCGCTGCACCGGGGGCACCACGTCACGCTCGTCAGGGGCGCCCACGCCACGTACGACGGGGAGCTGCCCGCGTCCGTGATCTCCCGTCAGGTGGAGGAGGGGCTGCGCGAGGCGGGCGTTTCCGTGCTCGACCGGAGGGCCGTGGCCTTCGCACAGGTCGTCAACTCGTAAGGCCAGCGCGCCGGTGTGCGGCGGCGCCGCAGATGAGTGCTGTTCCTGGGGGCGTTTCGAGACGAGGGAGGCGGAGCGCTCAGCCGACCGGCCAGTCCAGCAGCGCCGCCACCACGCCCAGCGCCCCGGCCGACAGCAGCGCGCTGACCACCCCCCGGCGCAACGCAAGCAGCCACAACGCCGCCAGCCCCAGCACGGCGTACTGCCAGGCGTGCTCCAGCGCCGCCGCCAGCGGCACCGCCGAGCCGCAGATCGCGCCGATGACGGCGGGCCCGGCCCCGTCGAGGAACGACTGCACCGCCGGGATGGCGCGCAGCCGCTCGAAGTGGCGGGCACCGAGGACCACCAGCAGGAAGGAGGGCCCGAACGCCACGGCGGCGGCCGCCAGTCCGCCGCCGACCCCGGCCGCCGCGTAGCCGACGACGGCGACGGTCTGGACGACGGGGCCGGGGGTGATCTGGCCGAGGGCGACGGCGTTCAGGAACTCGCCGTCCGTCATCCAGTGGTAGCCGTCCACGGCGTCGGACTGCATGAGCGGGATGATGACGAAGCCGCCGCCGTAGGACAGGGCGCCGACCTTGAACGCCACCCACGTCAGCGCGGTCAGCGAGGCGGCGGCGATGCCGACGGGCACGGCGGCGAGCAGCAGCCACAGCCGCCGGTTCCCGCCGGTCGCGGCCGGCGCGCGGCTCGCGCGGCTCGCGGGGGTCGCGGGGGTCGCCGCGCCGCCGTCGGGGCCGACCGCCGCCCGGTTGCCCCGGCCCACCGCCCAGGCGCGCAGCCCCACCTCCACCAGGCCCGTGCCGATCAGCACCAGCACCAGCCAGGGTCCGATCAGCATCGTCGCCAACGCCCCCGCCACGGCGTAGGCGACCCAGCGCCCGCGCTCGGCGCGGCCCGGCGCCCGCCGCAGGCTGGCCGGGGCCAGTCCCAGCGCCGCGTGCAGCGCCACGGCCGCCACCGCCGACCCCGCCCCGGCCGCTGCCCCCTGCACCCAGCGCGGGGGGTCACCGGCGAGGAAGAGCGCGGCCAGCAGCAGGATCAGCGCCAGGCCCGGGACGATGAAGCAGAAGCCGCCCACGATCGCGCCGAGCGTGCCGCGCAGCCGCCAGGCGCTGAGGATCGCGAGCTGCGTGGAGGCGGGACCGGGCAGGAGGTTGGTGGCGGCGATGGCGTCCTCGAACTCGCGGGCGCTGATCCAGCGTTCGCGCTCGACGCAGAGCTCGCGCAGGAGCGCGATGTGGGTGGGGGGACCGCCGAAGCCGATGCAGCCGATGCGGCCCCACTCCCGGGCGATCGTGGTGAGCGGGATGCGAGGCTCGTCACGGGTCTCGCGCACGGTCTCCTCCGGAGGGGCGGGTGGCGCGCAGACCCTATCCCGCCGACGTGAACCGCGGGGGTCCCGTCCCGCGCCGGTCGTCAGCGGTTCCCATCCAGGGTGGGCGGGCGCGGGAAACCGGGGTCCGGGGGCGGAGCCCCGTGGGGAGGGCGGGCGGGCTAGCCCAGCGTGGCCACCAGCAGAGCCTTGATCGTGTGGAGGCGGTTCTCCGCCTCGTCGAAGACGACCGAGTGCGGGGACTCGAAGACCTCGTCCGTGACCTCCAGCGACGTCAGCCCGTGGCGGGCGTGGATCTCGCGCCCGACCTCCGTGCCCAGGTCGTGGAAGGCGGGCAGGCAGTGCAGGAACTTCACCCCCGGCCGGCCCGTCGCCCGCAGCACCTCCATCGTCACGGCGTACGACCTGAGCAGCGCGATCCGCTCGTCCCAGACCTCCTTGGGCTCGCCGAGCGAGACCCACACGTCCGTGGCGACGAAGTCCACGCCCGCCACGCCCTCGGCGACCTCCTCGGTGAGGGTGAGCCGCGCCCCGGTCCGCCCGGCCAGGGCGCGTGCCTCGGCCACCACCGCGTCCGCCGGCCACAGCCGCTTCGGCGCCACGATCCGCACGTCCATGCCGAGCAGGGCGCCCGTCACCAGGTAGGAGTTGCCCATGTTGTTGCGCGCGTCGCCGAGATAGGCGAAGGCGATCTCGCCCAGCTCCGCCGGCGGCCTGCCGCTGTGCTCCGCCATCGTCAGCACGTCCGCCAGCATCTGCGTCGGGTGCCACTCGTCGGTCAGCCCGTTGTAGACCGGGACCCCGGCGTACGCGGCCAGCTCCGCCACGGTCGCCTGCGCCCGCCCCCGGAACTGGATGGCGTCGAACATCCGGCCCAGCACCCGCGCGGTGTCCTTCGCCGACTCCTTGTACCCGATGTGCGTTCCCGTCGGCTCCAGGTAGGTGGTCGCCGCGCCCTGGTCGGCGGCCGCGACCTCGAAGGCGCAGCGCGTGCGCGTCGAGCTCTTCTCGAAGACCAGCGCGATGTGCTTGCCGCTCAGCCGCCGCACCTCGGTCCCCGCGCGCCTGGCCGCCTTCAGCTCGGCGGCCAGCTCCACCAGGTGGCGGAACTCCTCGGGCGAGAGGTCGAGCTCCCGCAGCAGGTGGCGGCCGGTGAGGTCGATGGCCATGGCGGGCTCCCCGTGTCGCGCGCAGTCGAATACCGGATACGGGAATCCTATACGCCAATCAGCATGGCTATGCAACGAAATGGTCTGGCAGAGGCGCGCCGGGGTAGGGCCCGAAGGACCAGAGGTTGCCCTCCGGGTCGCGGACGGCGAACTCCCGGGATCCGTAGTCGGTGTCGGCGAGCGGCCGCACGACGTCGGCCTTGTGGCGCAGCACCCGCTCGTAGAGGGCGTCCGGGTCCGCGGTGACGACGTAGCCGCCCGCCGTGCCGGGCTCCCGCGACCAGGCGTTGCCCGGGCGGTGGCTGCCGAGCATGACGCCGCCCGCCCCGTCGGGCCAGCGCAGCTCGGCGTGGTCGACGGTGTCGCCCTCGCCGTACCGCGCCGCCACGACGAAGCCGAAGACGTCGACCAGGTAGTCGATCAGCGCGGGGGCGTCAGCCGCATGCAGGGCCAGCCAGACGGTCGGATTCGGAGCGGTCGAAGCGGTCGCGTTCGTGTTCGTGTTCGTGTGTGTAGTAGTCATGAGCCCACTCTGGCCAGCCCGAGTGGCCGCCGTCTTGTACGTTTCGGAACTCCTCGGCCAGCCACGCCCGCGGCGGCAGGCCGGCGAACCCGACGAACTCGTGGGTCAGGTGCGCCTGGTCGCTGTACCCGCACGCCGCCGCCACGGCGGCCAGATCCACCCGCCCGGCCCGCCGCGCCGAGTCCGCGATGCGCGCCGTGGCGTGCTCGAACCGCATCAGCCTCGCCACCGTCTTCGGCGACCGGCCGACCTCCCGCCGGAACAGCGTCGTCAGGTGCCGCGCGCTCACCCCGGCCCGCTCGGCCACCGAGCCCACCGGAAGCCGCCCTCGGCTGCCCTCCAGCAGGTGCCAGGCGTACGCCAGCTCCGGACGCACGCCGGTGGCTTCCCGCCGCCCTCGCGCGTCCGCCAGATACCCGGCGACCAGAGCGAACGCCTCGCGCCACCCGTGGGCCCCGCGCACCTCGGACACGCGCTCGCGCAGCTCCACGGCCCGCCGCCCGAGGACGGCGGCCCCGTCGAAGTCGCTCACGCTCAGCTCGGCGCTGGGCATCCCGAACAGCGCCCGCGCGGCCAGGGGGTGCACGGCCAGCTGCACCCCCGCCTGGCCGCTCCGCTGGCGCACGTGACTCGCCACCACGTGCAGACCTCCGAGCACCAGCGGGTTCGGGCGCGCGGCCCCCAGGCCATCCGCCGTCTCCGCGGCCTCGACGCCCTCGTCCAGGCTCACGATGAACGTCAGGGTCGACGACGGCAGCCCCCGGTGGACGGCCTCGGGCACGTCCAGCGCCCGGTAGCCCACCATCGTGGCGACCCCGGGCGCACTGCGTGGCGGCGCCACGACGAACTCCCAGCTCCGTTCAGCGCTCACACACGCCACGCTAACGCGCGACGCCCGGACAGCGCCTAGGCGACCGCGTCGCGCTCCACCGGGCAGCTCATGCAGCGCGGCCCGCCGCGCCCCCGCCCCAGCTCGCTGCCGGGGATCTCCAGCACCTCGATGCCGTTCTCCCGCAGGTGGGTGTTGGCGGTGACGTTCCGCTCGTAGGTCACCACGACGCCCGGCTCCACGGCCAGCACGTTGCAGCCGTCGTCCCACTGCTCGCGCTCGGCCGCGTGCACGTCCTGGACCGGCGTGAGCACCCGGATCCCGTCCAGGCCCAGGGCGGCGGCGATGGCGCGGTGCATGTGCTCCGGCGGGTGGTCGGTGACCTTCAGCTCCTTCTCGCCCGCGCCCGGCTCGATGGTGTACGAGCGCAGCATCCCCAGCCCGGCGTACTGCGTGAACGTCTCCCCGTCCACCATCGTCAGCACCGTGTCCAGGTGCATGAACGCCCGGCGCTTGGGCATGTCGAGCGCCACGATGGTGCGCGCCGAGCCCGCCGCGAAGAGGCGCCGGGCCAGCAGCTCCACCGCCTGCGGCGTGGTCCGCTCGCTCATGCCGACCAGCACCGCGCCGTTGCCGATCACCAGCACGTCGCCGCCCTCGATGGTGGAGGGATGCTCGCCCTCGCCCTCCGACCAGACGTGGAACCCCCCCGCCCGCTCGGCGGCGAACAGCGGGTGGTGGCCGTACACCGCCTCGAAGTGGACGCTCTCGCGCTGCCGCGCGGGCCAGCGCATGGCGTTGATCGCCACCCCGTCGTAGACCCAGGCGGAGGTGTCCCGCGTGAAGAGGTGGTTGGGCAGCGGGGCCAGCAGGAAGTCGTCCGGGGCCATGACGTGGAAGCGCACCGACACCGGCTCGGCGAACCGCTCCAGGTACTCCCGCTTCGTCATCCCGCCGATCAGCGCCTCGGCCAGCTCGGGAGTGGGCAGGGCGTCGAAGTCGGCCCGGAGCTGGTCGGTGGCGAGGGGGCCGTACTCGCGCTCGTCGAAGACGCGGTCCAGGACGAGGGAGCGCGCGCGGCGCACGTCCAGGCTCTCGGCCAGCAGCTCGCCGAAGAGGTGCACGGCGATGCCGCGCTCGCGCAGCACGCGGGCGAAGGCGTCGTGCTCCTGCTGGGCCCGGCGCACCCACAGCACGTCGTCGAAGAGCAGCTCGGACCGGTTCGACGGCGTGAGCCGCTTCAGCTCCAGGCCGGGCCGGTGGAGGATCACCCGCTTCAGCCGCCCGGTCTCGGAGGCCACGTGGTAGGTCATGGCTCCATGGTCGCCCACGGCTCGGAGGGCCGTCAGGGGAGGCCGTCAGGGGAGGACGTCAGGGAGGATGTCACCCATGATTCACAAAGACTTAAGGAAAGCGCGCCTCGCCGTCGCCATCGCGGCGCTGGTGGCCACGCCCCTGGCGGCCTGCGGGTCGGAGTCGGAGTCGGAGTCGGACGGGGCCTCCGGGGAGTGTTCCGACGAGGTGCGCGAGGCCGAGGCGGAGATCCCCGACTTCAACGGCGACGGCCACGCCGACCTCGCGATCCCGGCCCCGCTGAGCACCGTGGACGGCGTGGAGCGGGCGGGCGCCGTCTCCGTGGTCTACGGCTCGCGGTCCGGCCCCGACACCGGCCGCCCCCAGGTCATCAGCCGCGCCACCGAGGGCGCGCTCGGCGAGCTGGCGGCCCGGGGGTCGGAGTTCGGCACCAGCCCGGTCGCCCGCGATCTCGACGGCGACGGCTTCAGCGACCTGGCGGTGACCGTCTCGGGCGACGACGCCTCCATGCCGTCCAGGACAGCCGTGCTGTGGGGCTCGGCCGAGGGCCTCGCGGCCGGGACCATGATGCCGGGCGGCAGCGGCCTGCGCGGCGGCGACTTCGACGGGGACGGCCAGGCGGACCTGCTGATGGGCAACCTCTGGGGTGCCGGCGGGCTCGATGGCGGGGGCCTGACCGCGCTGTACGGGCCGCTGACCCGCGACGGCGAGGCGCGCAGGACCGACTCCTTCGGCGGCACGAGCTTCGGCGACAGCCCGACCCCGCAGGACGTGATCGTGGGCGACCTGACCGGCGACGGGCGGGACGACCTCGTCACCAGCCAGGCGTTCGAGGAGATGCAGTGGCGGGGCCGCTTCTTCCCCAGCGACGAGTGCGGCCTGCGGGGCTGGGAGGAGGGCCGCGACGTCAACGCCTACAGCCTGAACGGCGTCGTCGCCGACGTCGACGGGGACGGCATCGGCGACCTCGTCGTCCGCGACGTCGGAGAGGTCTCGGAGGCGTATGAGACCCAGGAGGGGGAGCTGCGCGTGCTGCGCGGCTCCGAGTCCGGGCCGGTCGACCGTGCCGAGACGATCAGCCAGGAGACGGTGGGGCTCGACGGCGCGAGCGGCGACGAGTTCGGGGCGGCGCTGGCGGCGGCGGACGTGAACGGCGACGGGCACGTGGACCTCGCCGTCGGCATCCCGGGGGAGCGGACGGGCCAGGTGTCGGACGCGGGCGCGCTCGCCGTGCTGCTGGGCGGCGAGGACGGGCTGACCGGTGGTGACCCGCAGGTCTTCGACCAGGACGCGCCCGGCGTTCCGGACGCCGGGGAGCCGCTGGACCGCTTCGGGACAGCGCTGTGGCTGGGGGACGTCGACGGCGACGGCCACCCCGAGCTGGCGGCGGGCGCGCCCGGCGAGAGGGACGGCGACCGTCAGGCGGGTGCGGTGTGGGTCTTCGGCGGCGCGGCGGACGGGCCGGTGGCGGCGAACGCGACGACGTTCGGCCCGGCGGCGCTCGGGGCCCCGGCGAGAGGGGTGGAGGGGCTGGACATCTTCTGGACCGGCACCTACTTCGGGCAGAGCTTCGCCCACTGACCCCGTTCACTGTTCACTGTTCACTCCAAGGGTGCGGGCCGTGGCCTGCCGCCCGTGGGCGGGCGCGGGCCCCGGACGTCAACCGGCGAGCGCCGCGGTCACGCGGGTGGCCGTGGCCGCGCCGAGCGGCCCGTCCGGGTCGTCGGTGAGCCGCGCTACGCGCGACCGCAGGTGGCGGGCGTTGGCCGGGGCGGTCGCCGCCAGCTCCGGCAGGAAGGCGCACAGCCGGTCCAGCAGCTCGCCGCTCTCGTCCGCCGCGCGGATCCACGTGGTCAGGCCGGACAGCACGGCGTCGCGGGAGCGGGTCGCGGCCAGGCCGCGGCCCACCAGGTCGGCCAGCAGCGGGGCCTGCGCGGGGTGCGCGGCAAGCAGCGCGGGCAGCAGCGGCCAGCCCTGCCGCGCCGCCGGCTCAGCCGACTCCGCCGGCTCCTCCAGGCCCCACAGCTCCCACGTCCGGCTCCCGGCGAGCCGCACGACGGCCAGCAGCGCAAGGTCGTCGCGGCTGCCCCGCCGGTCGTCGAGCCACGCGCCGATCCGCCGCAGCACCGTCTCCGGCTCGTGCCCGGCGGCCAGCCGCGCCACGCCGAACGCCGCGTCCCGCAGCAGCTCCCCGCCCGCCACCCACTCCGCCATCGGGCCGAGCGCGTCCAGCGAGCGCGCGACCGACCCGGCCACCGTGCCGTAGCCGTGGGTCAACGCCGCCGTGCTGAGCAGCAGCTCGTCGTCCCCCCGCGCCCACTCGGCCACCAGCGAGCGCACCACCGGCCGCAGCCTGGCGTCCCGCGCCACGGTGTGCGCGAGCGCGGTGGCGGCGGCCAGCCGCTGCGTTCCGGAGTCCGAGGCGGCCAGCGGGGCGATCAGCTCGGCCTGGGCGTACGGGAAGTCCAGCGCGCACAGCGCCCCGGCGGCCATCGCGGCGGGCACCCAGGCCAGCGGGCGGGGGTCGTCGCACTGCGCCCGCAGCCACCGGCACACCGGGCCGCGCGCGTTGTGGTGCCACTCCCACACCCGCGACAGCACCGCCCAGGGCAGGCCGCGCCCCGCGAAGCGCACGGTCCGCACCGGCAGCCGGTCGTCGCCGAGCCACACGTCCCCGTCGGCCAGCTCGGCGCGTGCGGCGGTCAGCACCGCCCGCAGGTCATCGCTGAACAGCGGCCGCCCCGGAGGGCGTTCGGGGTCGAGAGTGGTGGCCATCTCCCAGGTCAGCGTCTCGGCGGCCTCGGCGGCGACGCTGTGGGGCGCGCCGTCGTAGACCGCGAGCCCGATGCGGAACGCCGCCGGGCGCAGGCCGGCCGGCGCCGCCGCCCGGGCGGCGCCGCTCCCGGCGCCCGCGAACCACGCCGCCGCCTGGCGGGGCGCGAAGCGCTCGCACTCCGCGAGGAGTCCGGCGTCGCTCAGCGCGCCCGTGGCGTGCCGGGCCAGCAGCCCCGCCAGCGCCACCGCCTCGCCGGGCCGCAGCTCGTCCAGGCCCAGGGCATCGGCGACATCCCGGCGTTCCGCGGTGCGCCGCGCGCGGGCGCGGGTCTCCTCGTCGGCGTCGGCCAGCAGCGCCACCAGGTGCCGGGCCAGCACCTCCTCGCCCGGCGGGGGCAGGAACAGCCGCCCGTCCCGCCCGCGCAGCAGCTCGTCGGCGGCGTCGCCGGCGTCCACCACCAGCACCAGGTGGGCGTCCCGCTCGGCCAGGAGCGCGCCGAGCCGGTCGAGCTGGGGCCCGCGCGCGGCCGTCGGCTCCTCGCCCGTCAGCTCCAGGCAGTAGCCGTGGCCCTCCTTGACCGACGCCTCGGCGAGCGTGGCGAGGTCGGTGCGCGGGTCGAGACGCGCCACGGCGCCGTGGGCCACCTCGTCCAGCAGCGCCAGCGCGGCCAGGCCGCGCCCGCTGCCCGGCTCGCCGCACAACGCCAGCACCCGGCGCCGCCGCAGCGCGTCCAGCAGCTGGGCGTACTCCGGGGGGCGGGCGAACACCCGCCGCAGGTGGCGCAGTTCCTCGGCGGGCACCGGGCCGGGGAGCGGCGCGGGACCGGCCTCGCCGGGCCGGGCGCCGTCGACGCGCCCGCCGTCCGCCAGCGTGAGGGCGCCGCGCGAGGCGGCGTAGGCGGCGCGGGCCTGCCGCACCGCGTGGACCGCGCCCGCCGCGGCCGCGCCGCCCCTGGGGACCTCCTGCGCGGCGTGCGCGGCGGCGGCGAACCGCCCGCCCCGCGCCGCGCGGCGCCTGCCGTCGTCCGCGTCCTGCCCGTTGCCGCCGCCGCTGCCCTCGCCGCCGTCGTCCCCGTTGCCGGGGGTACGGCCGCCCCCCGCGGCGTCGCCCGTGGCCTCCTCACTCACCGCGTGTCCTCCTCCGTTTCCGGCCCGAATCGCCGTGGTTGTTGATGGTGACGCCGCCGGTGATGGAGTGGGCGGAGACGACGTTGCTGTCGCCCTCGCGCACGTCGATGTGGAACGTCGCCGCCCCGGCGCCCGCGCCGTTCGTCTCCGCCTGCTCTTCCGTCCTCTCCGCCACCGCCCTTGCCTCCCGCGTCTCGCCCTCCGGCTCCGGCGGGCCGGCCCCCTCCCCAGGCCCGCCGGAGCCAGAGCGCAAGCCGGTGCCGCCTCCCCCCGTCACGATGTCCCCCGCGACATCAGGCGGCACCGGCAGTCCGGGCACGCGGAACCACGCGATCTCGTCGGTCTCCTTCACCGACACCCGGCTCGGGCGGTAGCTGTCCGGCTCCACGAACCGCTCGCCCTCGCTCTGGGCGATCACCGCCTCGTGGAACGCCCCCGAGACGACGAACACCAGGTCCCGGCCGTCGGCGGCGTCCAGGATCCGGCGCGCCGGCTCGCAGTCGCACAGCCGGCACGTCAGGTCCACCGCCCGGCCCACCAGCCCCCGGCCGTCGTGCGAGACCGGGCCCTGGTGCATCGCGATCCGCATCCGCAGCGGGTCGCGCAGCCAGGTGTTGCGCTCCAGCAGCCCCTGCCGGATCTCCTCCAGCCACGCGCCCGCCATCAGCGCGGGCGGCACCTCGGGGCTGAACGCCAGCAGCAGCCCGTCGCCCCGGTCGTCCATGTCGACCATCTCCTCGCCGACACCGACCACGTCGAGCGCGTCCTGGAACACCTGGTACAGGGACTCCCGCATGCGCAGCTTGGCCCGCAGCGCCAGCCGGCCCGAATCCTTGACATCGCCGCAGACAACGAGCCGGTACACCGCCGGCACGCCAGGGTCGGTCACGTCTACTCCTCGCCGAAACCACGTGAACACACGACAGACTGGACCCGTCGCGCGCTCAGCGGTGTAGCCGTTTACACAACGGCCGGAAATCATTCGTGATATGGCGTCACACTGTCGGTATCGGTCGGCATCGGTCGTCATCGGTCGCCACCGGCCCTCGCTCCGGCGTCATCCGGCCTCGCCGTGGCCGCCCGCCAGCAGCCGCAGCACGCCGGTGTCGGTGACGACCAGCCGCCGCGGCCCGGTCTCCACCAGGCCCTGCGCCCGCAGCAGCCGCAGCGCCTTGGCCACCGCCTCCCGCGTGGCGCCGATGGCCGAGGCCAGGTCGTGCTGCGGCAGCGGCAGATCGACCACCACGCCCTCGGGCGTGGCCCGCCCGGCCCGCTCCACCAGCTCCACCAGCCGGGCGGACAGGCGTTGCAGCACCGTCTCCGACGCCAGCGAGCGGCGTTCGCCGTCGGCGCTGCGCAGCCGGGAGCTGAGCTGGCGCATGATGAGCTGCGTGGCGACCGGCCGTGCCGAGAGGAAGCGGCGGAACCGCTCGCCCGGCAGCACCACGCCGTGCAGCGCGCCGAGCGCCGTGACCGTGGCGCTGCGCGGGTGCTGGTCCACGGCGGCCAGGTCGCCGATCACCTCGCCCCTGCCGCGCAGCGCCAGGATCAGCCGGGCGCCGCGCTCGGTCTCCACCGACACCACCGACCAGCCGGCGAGTATGGCCAGCACGAAGGTGGAGGTGTCGCGCTCCCGCACCACCACCTCCCCCGGCGCGTAGGAGCGCGGCGTGCCCGAGGCGATGAGCGCGCGCCGGTCCTCGCGCGGCAGCGCGTCCAGGAAGGGCCGGTCCTGCCCGAAGAGACTCATCCCGCGACGCACCTCCCGCTCTCCCATCGCCAGCGGGAAGCACCGTAGGACCGTAGGGACGCGCCGCTGTCGCGTCAATACTCAGCGCGTCCCCACGACCCGCACAACGTGCCCGTCCAAGGCGTCACAGGCGGGGGTCGACCGGCTCCGACTCCAGCGCCAGCACCGCGAACACCGCCTCGTGCACCCGCCACAGCGGCTCGCCCTCGGCCAGCCGGTCCAGCGCCTCCAGGCCCAGGGCGTACTCGCGCAGCGCCAGCGACCTCTTGTGGCCCAGGTGCCGCTCCCGCAGCCGCCTCAGGTGCTCGGGGCGGGTGTACTCCGGGCCGTAGATGATCCGCAGGTACTCCCGGCCACGGCACTTGATGCCCGGCTGCACGAGCCGGTCGCCCGCGCCCCGCACGTACGCCGCGCGCGGCTTGACGACCATGCCCTCGCCGCCCTCCTCGGTCAGCGCCAGCCACCAGTAGGTGCCCGACCGCACGGAGGCCTCGTCGCCGGTGTCCACCAGCAGCCGCCGCGTCGGCGCCAGCAGCCCCTCGTCCTGGCCCACCATCCGGTCGATCAGCGCGAGCTGCTCGTCGTGGGGGAGCGCGGCCAGGCTCCGGCCCTCGGCGGCGAGGATCTGGAACGGCGCCAGCCGCACGCCCGCCAGGGCGTCGTCGTTCTCTCCCGTGGTCCAGCAGTAGCGCCGGTACGCCTCGGTGAACGCCGCCGCGTCCGCCGCGCGCTCCCGCTGCCGCGCCAGCAGCCCGTCCAGCGGCACGCCCCGCGCGGCCGCCGCCTGAAGCGCCGCCAGCGCGCCGGGGAACGCCGCGCCAGCCGCCGCGCCCACGGCGGCGTACTGGGTGCGCAGCAGCGCCCCGGCCTTCAGCGACCAGGGCATCAGCTCGGCGTCCAGCAGCAGCCAGTCGCTGCCCAGCTCCTCCCACAGCCCGGCCCGCCCGACGCCGGCGGCGACCCGGTCCAGCAGACGGCCCGTCAGCGCCTCGTCGGCGAAGAACGGCCGCCCGGTGCGGGTGTAGAGCGCGCCGCGCACCCCCGGCGGGGCGTCGAAGCGCTTGGCGGCGGTCGCCTCGTCGCGGCACACCAGCGCCACCGCCCGCGAGCCCATGTGCTTCTCCTCGCACACCACCTCGCGCACGCCCGCGTCCCGGTAGGCGGCGAACGCCTCGGCGGGGTGCTCCAGGTAGCCCTCCTCGGCGGAGGTGGCGCACGGCGCCATGGTGGGCGGCAGGTAGGGCAGCAGCCGGGGGTCGACGGCGAAGCGGCTCATCACCTCCAGCGCCGCCGCGGCGTTCTCCTCGCGCACCGAGATCCGCCCGGCGTGGCGGGTGACCACTACGCGGCGGCCGTGCACGTCGCCCAGGTCGAGCGGGCGGCCGGTCGCCGCCCCGGGGGTGCCGGCGGTCAGCGGCCGCACCGGCTCGTACCACTCGCGCTCGGCGCGGACGTCCACCAGTTCCCGCTCCGGCCAGCGCAGCGCGGTCAGCGCGCCGCCGAAGACGCAGCCGGTGTCCAGGCAGATCGTGTTGTTCAGCCAGGACGCCTCCGGGACGGGGGTGTGGCCGTAGACGACGGCCGCCCGGCCCCGGTAGTCCTCGGCCCACGGGTAGCGGATGGGCAGCCCGAACTCGTCGGTCTCGCCGGTGGTGTCGCCGTACAGCGCGTGCGAGCGGACCCGGCCCGAGGTGCGCCCGTGGTACTTCTCGGGCAGCCCCGCGTGGCAGACCACCAGCCTGCCGCCGTCCAGCACGTAGTGGCTGATGAGCGAGTCGACGAACGCCGCCACCCGCCCGCGGAACTCCGGATCCCTCTCGCCCTCCCGGTCGAGCTGCTCCACGGTCTCGGCCAGGCCGTGCGTGAGCTGCACCTTGCGGCCCCTGAGGTACCGGCCCAGCTTGTTCTCGTGGTTGCCCGGCACGGCGAGCGCGGTGCCCGCCGCGACCATGCCCATCACCAGCCGCAGCACGCCGGGGGAGTCCGGGCCCCGGTCGACCAGGTCGCCGAGGAAGACGGCGGTGCGGCCCTCGGGGTGCCGGGCGCCCACCGCTCGGCCCGCCTCGTCGCGCTCGATGGCGTAGCCCAGCGGGCCCGACAGCAGCGCCTCCAGCTCGGAGCGGCAGCCGTGGACGTCCCCGATGAGGTCGAACGGGCCGGTCAGGTGCGCCAGGTCGTTGTAGCGGCGCTCCAGGCTGATGGTGGCCGCCTCCGCCTCCTCGACGCCGCGCAGGAGGTGCACCTTGCGGAAGCCCTCGCGCTCCAGGCCCTTCAGCGAGCGGCGCAGCTCGCGGCGGTGGCGGGGGATCACGTGGGCGGGCATGGCGGCCCGCTCGGGTCGGGCGGCGTTGCGCTCGGCGCACAGCCGCTCGGGGATGTCGAGGACGATCGCCACCGGCAGCACGTCGTGCTCGCGCGCGAGCTGGACGAGCTGGCGGCGGGACTCGCGCTGCACGTTGGTGGCGTCCACGACCGTCAGCCGCCCGGCGGCGAGCCGCTTGCCGACGATGTAGTGGAGCAGCTCGAACGCCTCCGGGGTGGCCGACTGGTCGTTCTCGTCGTCGGCGACCATGCCGCGGCAGACGTCGGAGGAGATGACCTGCGTGGGCAGGAAGTGGCGCCGCGCGAAGGTGGACTTGCCGGAGCCGGTGGTGCCGATCAGCACGACGAGGGAGAGATCGGGCACGGCGAGGGCCGTCATGCGGCGGCCTCCTTCGGGTCGTTGAGCGTGAAGAGCGCGAGCTGGGTCGGCGGCCCGACCTCGGGGTCCTCCGGGCCGACGGGGCGGAAGGACACGGCGTAGCCGTAGCGTTCGGCCGCCGTGTCCGCCCAGGCCCGGAACTCGGCGCGGCTCCACTCGAAGCGGTGATCGGCGTGCCGGGTCTCGCCGGCGGGCAGCGACTCCCAGCGGACGTTGTACTCGACGTTCGGGGTCGTCACGACGACGGTGGCGGGGCGGGCGCCGCCGAACACGGCGTACTCCAGGGCGGGCAGCCGGGGCGGGTCCACGTGCTCGATCACCTCGCTGAGCACGGCGGCGTCGTAGCCGGAGAGGCGGGAGTCGGTGTAGACGAGCGAGCCCTGCAGCAGCGTGATCCGGTCCCGCTGCCGCTCCGGCACCCGGTCGAGCCGCAGCCGCCTGCGGGCGATCTGGAGCGCCCGCACCGACACGTCGACGCCGACGATCTCGGCGATGGCCCGCTCCTTGCGCAGCACGCCGAGCAGCTGTCCGTCACCGCACCCGAGGTCGAGCACGCGGGCGGCCGCGCAGTCGCGCAACGCCGCGACGATCGCCTCGCGCCGCCGCACGCCCAGCGGCACGGCGGGCTCCGCCGGTTCGGCGGCGGCCGCATCGGCCGCGCCGGCCGCGCCGGCGGCCCCCTCGGGGGCGAGGGACGTCCCGTCGTCGGCGAGACCCTCCTCCGCCTTCTCCGCCTCCTCCACGTCCTCCACCGCGTTGTCCAGCTCCTCCGGCTCCGCGTCGTCCGACTCGGCGAGGCGGGCGAGTTCGAGGCGTTCGAACGCCTGCCGGGTCAGCGCGCCGCGGTGCGCCAGGTAGCGGCCGACGATCAGGCGCTGCTCGGGGTGGCGCTCCAGCCAGCCCTCGCCGGCGCGCAGGAGCTTGTCCACCTCGTCGGGGGCCATCCAGTAGTGCTTGCTGGCGTCCAGCACCGGCAGCAGCACGTACAGCTGGCGCAGGGCGTCGGCCAGCCGGGCCGGGCCCTCCAGGGTCAGGCGGACGTAGCGGGAGTCGCCCCACGCGGGGAAGCGCTCGTCCAGCGCCACCGTCCCGGCGGCGACGGTCCAGCCCAGCGGCGTGAACAGCCGCCGCACCATCTCGGCGCCGCCCCGGGCGGGGAGCGCGGGCACCTCGACCCGCAAGGGCAGTGCCACCGCGGGGAGTTCGGGCCGCGCCGCGCACTGGCCCTTCATCGCGGTGGAGAAGACCTTCGCCAGCGCCACCGCCAGCAACGAGGACGCGGCGTACGGGCGGTCGTTGACGTACTGCGCCAGCCGCGCGCCGCGCCCCCGCACCAGGCTCACGGGGTCGACGTCCAGCAGCAGCGCCGCCGTGCACCGCTCGGCGTGCGCCTCCGGGTAGAAGACGTGCGCGGTGCCGGAGGAGACGCTGAACTCCTGGGCCCTGTCGGGATGCTTGTGCAGCAGGAAGCCGAGGTCGGTGGCGGGTCGGTCGGAGGTGCCGGTGGTGGATATCGTCAGGAACACCCGTCCGAGTATCGCCTGACCCGGGGGGTGCGCCTACCGCTTTTCGTCTCCGAGCATGAGGGAGTTGAGCCGCTGGAAGCCGACGCCGTCGGCGAGCGCCTCGTACGTGCCCTTGCCGAGCAGCTCCCGCGCGGCGCGGTCGGCGAGGGCGTACGCCGCGTCGGCGAGGGCCGAGCCCACGCTGATCCTGGCCGCCCCTGCCGCCGCCAGCTCGGCGACGGGCGGGGCGCCCGGGCCCGCCAGCACGTTGAGCGGGGCGTCGATGCCCTCCGCCAGCGCCGAGACCAGCGCCGGGTCCGTGACGCCCGGGACGAAGACGCCGTCCGCCCCCGCGGCCAGATACGCCGTCGCCCGCTCCAGCGTCGCCCGCAGCAGCCCGGCGGGGTCGGCCCCGGCCCCGGCGCCGCGCAGGAAGGTGTCCACGCGGGCGTTGACGTAGAGCGGAACGCCCTCGCCGTCCGCCGCCCGGCGCGCGGCGGCGAGCCGGGCGGCCTGGTCGGCGACCTCGCGCAGCGGGGCCGGGCCGCCGTGGTGCGTGTCCTCCAGGTTGACGCCGACCGCGCCCGCCGCCACCACGCCGCGCACGGTCTCGCCCACCCCGGCCGGGTCGTGCGCGAAGCCGCTCTCGATGTCGGCGGTCACCGGGACCCGCACGGCCGCGGCCACGCGCGCGATCAGTCCGAGCGCCGGGTCGCGGCCGAGCCGGTCGCCGTCGGCCGCGCCGAGGCTCCAGGCGACGCCGGAGCTGGTGGTGGCGATGGCCGGGGCCCCGGCCGCCTCGACGATCCGGGCGCTGGCGGCGTCCCAGGCGTTGGGCAGCACCAGGGGGGACCCGGCGCGGTGCAGGCTGTGGAAGTGGCGCGCGATGTCGGTCATGGGTTGGCTCATGGGCGCAGTCCATCAGCCGCCGCCCCGGGCTGTCGCGCGGGATTCCGACGCGGACGGCGGACACCGCCCCCGCCCCCCGCCCGACCCGGCTGGGTCCTGCCCGCTCGGGCGTTCGAACGCCGGGTGTGGGGCGTGCGGCGCTGGGCAGCATTTCCCTCGTGTCGAAGACGCGCGAAGAGCCGCAACTCCCCAGAACCCGGTGGCGGTTGATAGGACCCGGCCTGGTCGTCGCCGCGACCGGCGTCGGCGCGGGCGACCTGGTGGCGACCAGCGTCGCGGGCGAGCGGTACGGGTACACCCTGCTGTGGGCGGCGGTCGTCGGCTGCCTGATCAAGATCTCGCTCGCCGAGGCCACCGGCCGGTGGCACCTGGCCACCGGCACGACGATCTTCGACGGATGGCGCTCCCTCGGCGCCTGGACCACCTGGTACTTCGCGATCTACGTGCTCGTCTGGGGCTTCGTCTACGGGGGCACGGCGATGGCGGCCAGCGGCCTGCCGCTGGAAGAGCTCTTCCCCGACGGGCCCGGCTACCGCACCTGGGGCGTGCTGTGCGGCCTGCTCGGCCTGGTCTGCGTGTGGTTCAACCGCTACGCCGTGATCGAGAAGGTCATGACGGTCCTCGTCGGCGTCATGTTCGTGGTGGTCGTCGTCCTCGCCGTCCGCGTCACGCCCGACCTCGGCGAGCTGGCCACCGGGCTGTGGCCCACCCTCCCCGACGGCTCCGTGATCTACACCCTCAGCCTGATGGGCGGCGTCGGCGGCACGATCACCCTCGCCGCGTACGGCTACTGGGTCAACTCCAAGGGCTGGACCACCCCCCGCTGGATGGCGACGATGCGGCTGGACAACCGCGTCGCCTACATCGCGACCGGCATCTTCGTCATCGCCATGCTGATCGTCGGCGCCGAGCTGCTGCACGCCGGCAGCGTCGCGCTGGACGACAGCAACCAGGGCCTGCTCGATATCGGCGACGTGCTGGAGCAGCGCTTCGGCACCGCCACCAGCAATCTCTTCCTCATCGGCTTCTTCGCCGCCGCGTTCACCTCGGTCATCGGCGTCTGGCACGGCGTGAGCCTGCTCTTCGCCGACTTCGTCGCCCGCCTGCGCGAGGAGCCCGGCGCCGGCTCCGCGACCGACGTGGCGCGCGGCGAGCGCGAGGGGTCCTGGCCCTTCCGGGCGTACGTGCTGTGGCTGACCTTCCCGCCGATGATCCTGCTCTTCAACGAGCAGCCCGTCGGGCTGACCCTCGCCTACGGGGTGATCGGCGCGCTGTTCATGCCGTTCCTCGCGCTGACCCTGTTCTGGATGCTGAACACCGACCGCACCCCGCGCGAGTGGCGCAACGGGCACCTCAGCAACGCCGTGCTGCTGGGCGCCGGGATCCTCTTCGCGGTGCTGTGCGTCCACGAGATCCAGGACCTGCCCTGGTGGTGGGAGGAGTAGCGGCCCGGCGCCCCGGTGCTAGCGCTCGTCCCACCAGCGGTCGTCGGGCTCGCGCCGGTTGGCGGTGATCGCCGCGATCGGCGGGATGGCCGCCGCGACCAGGCACATCGCGATCGCCAGCGGCACCGACCACAGCCGCACGAAGCCCCACGCGCCGATGAACAGCCCCAGGCAGAGACTCATCAGCACGAAGTACCGGCGACGCCGTCGCGCGTACACACATCCAGGCTACGTCCGGGTCCCAGCTCGGACGGGCCGCGGCTCCGGCCGGCGCCCCGGCCGGCTGCCCCGCCGAAATCAGGTGCGGCCGGGCAGCCCTCGCGGCGATGATGCCGCCATGTCCTGGACACTGGCGCCGGACGTCCGCGCGTGGCTGGCCGAGGCGGGGGCGTTCCTCAGGTCGCGCCCCGCCGCGCACACGATCCTGCTGACCGTCTCGGACGCGCTCAGCTCCCGGGGGCCGCACCTCTACGGGGACGACCCTCCCCGCTTCGGCCACTGGCGCTCGCCCTCGGGGGCGATCACCGGGGCGCTGATGCAGACGCCGCCGCACCGGATGCACGTCAGCCCGCTGCCGCCGGAAGCGGTCGCGCCCCTCGCGGAGCTGCTGGCCGCCTTCCCGCCGGGCACCGGCATCGACCTGGAGTCGTCGGCCGTTCCGCCCTTCGTGGCCGCCTGGCGGGAGCGCGCCGGCCGCGGCCCCACGCCCGGCCTGCGCACCCGCCTGTACCGCCTGGAGCGGCTCGCGCCCCCGGTGCCGCCGCCGGGGCGGGCCAGGCCGATCGCCGAGCCGGACCGCGAGGTGGTCGCCGGGTGGGTGGAGCGCTTCACGCGGGAGGCCGGGCAGCCCGCGTCCCCGGCGCACCGGCGGGTCGACGAGTGGCTCGCCCGCGAGGGCCTCACCCTCTGGGAGCACGACGGCAGGCCGGTGTCGATGGCCGCCGCCAGCCAGTGCGTCGCGGGCTCGTCGCGGATCTACGCCGTCTACACGCCGCCCGAGCACCGGGGGCGGGGCTACGCCGCGGCGGTGACGGTCGAGGCGACCCGCCGCGCGCTGAGCCGGGGCGCCGCCGAGATGGTGCTCTTCACGGACGTGGCCAACCCCACCAGCAACGCCATCTACCAGCGGATCGGCTACCGCCCGGTGCACGACCGGGTCGAGCTGCGCTTCGACGAGGGCTGACCGCCCCTCAGGACCCGGCCGGCCCTCTCAGGAGACGAACGCCGCCGTCAGCAGGTACGGCAGGCTGCCGGCCAGCATGCCCGCGGCGATCACGGTGGCCGTCATCGTGCCGCCGCCCTCCCTCACCCGGGCGAGCATGCCGAGGGCCACCAGGCCGAGCGTGCCCAGGAGCAGTTCGTACAGCACGAACACCGGCGAGGCGAGCACGGCCAGACAGAAGGTCACCGCGAAGAGCATCCGCGTCCGCCGGGCCGTCCTGCTGTCCAGCGTCTCGTCCACCGTGTTGTTCAGAGCTTGGTCCATCGCGGAACTCCTCAGCACAGCCAGGCGGTTGACCGTTCCCTGGGATCAATGTCCCCCGGGGACCCCCGGGTCATGCCCCGTCACGCGATTGATCGGATCGATGGCGAAGCGAGACCGGTTCTTGTCCCTTTCCCGCTCCATCGAGTATCACCCACGCTCGTTCTCTTCAACACCCCCCCGGAACCATCACAGCGTGGACCAATGGCGGATGCCTGGCCCTCTGGCGCTCGCATCTCGGAGCGGGGATGATATGCCCGTTCGACGCTCCGCCTGCACTGCCTTGACGTCCCCCCAGCATCTCGCCGGCACCAGGAGGAAGTCTCCCCGCCCTCATCACCCCATCCGGGCGTGCCCCGCGCGGCCTGGACGTGATGCGCGTAGACACGCCTCGGAGGCTCTGGGATGCCATCAGGAATGCGATCAGGGATGCGCACGAGGATGTCATGAGCAGGTCAGACTCCAGCGGTGCTGAGGACAGCGCACCGTCCCGCTCCTCACGAAAGGGAGATCACCGTGGCTTGCTCCACCACCCCGCTCTGGGCCGGGGAAACGACGTGGTTCTGCTGTGGCGCCGCCTGGGGCCCCTGCGGCTCCGCCGGCGGCGGCGCCTGCGGCAACTGCAGCTCCGCCGCCAACCACGCCGCCTGGCCCAACACCTCGCAGGCGTGCTGGGACATCACCAGGCCCGACCTGTGCGGCGAGACCGGCATCGTCCGGCGCGGCTGCGGCTCGGTCATGAACGTCAGACATCAGTGTTCCGGAGCCACCGTCTGCGTCACCGTGGCCGACTGCGGCCCGCGCACCAAGAGCTTCTGCGGCGAGCAGATCTGCTGCGGCGGCACCTGCCGCGTCAACCGCGTGCTCGACCTCACCCCCGCCGCCTTCTCCGCCATCGGCAGCCTCAGCTCCGGCCTGCTGCCCGTGGTCATCACCGAGTGACCGAGCCGAGGAGACCATCGTGACCGCACCCCGGACCACCGCCAGCGTCGGCCGCCGCGCCTTCCTCACCTCCGCCGCCGTGGGCGGTGCCACCATCGTCGGCGCCTCCGCGCTCGGCGCCCTCGACGCCGACGCCGCCTTCGCCCAGCCCACCCCCTCCCTGGACCCGGCCATCGCCCAGACCTCCTTCGCCGAGGGCCGGATCAACGCCATCCGCGGCACCCTGCTCCACGTCACCGGCTCCCGCGGCGAACGCCACCGCATCCAGCTCACCAACGCCACCAGCATCTGGAAGGTCCGCCCCACCACCGCCGACGCCGTCGAGGTCGGGGACGGCCTGTACGCCCGGGGCGTCGAGATGCCGGACGGCACCATCGCCGCCGACGCGGTGTGGGTGAACATCGTCAACCTCTACACCACCATCCGCGGCATCCAGAGGGACCGGATCCACCTCTCCCACGGCAACCACGAGCTCGTCGGCAGGACGCTGCCCGACACCGCCGCCTCCTACGCGGGCAGCGCGCTCACCTCCGACCTGTCCCGGCTGCGCATCGGCCAGCCCGCCCAGGTGCTCGGCGCCTGGCGGCCCGCCGACGACTCCATCGATCTGGTCCGCGTCACGGTCGGGCACTGAGAGGGCAGGGGAGAGGACGACATGACCCTCGTAGCGAGTCTCATCCCGCCGCTGCTCGGCGGGCTCCTGGCCTGGACCGGCGCCGGCAAGCTGCTGAGCCGGTCGCTGCCCGCCCAGGCCGCACGCACCGCCCTGCCCCGCCTGGTGCGCGGCCCGCGCTGCGCCACGCTCGTGCTGCGTGCCACGGGCGCGGCCGAGGTGCTGCTGGCCGCCGCCCTGCTGGCGGCCCCCGCCGCCACCCTGCCCGGCGCCGCCACGGCAGCGCTCGGCGCCGGCTTCCTGGCGTACCTCGGCTACGCCAGGGCGGCCCAGCCCGAGTCCTCCTGCGGCTGCTCGGCCGGCGACGACACCCCCGTCACCTGGCACTCCTTCGCCCGGGCCGGGGCGGTCGCGCTCGGCGGGGCGGTCGCCGCCGGGGCCGCCGAGCCCTGGTGGCGCGAGGCGGCCGACCGCCCCCTGGCCGCGGCGGCGCTGCTGGCCGCGGGCGCGGCGGGCCTGGTGTACCTGTCGGCCGGGCCGGAACGCCGCTGGCGGCTGGCGTTCCGGCGGCTGCGGCTGCGCGTGGCCGGGCACCCGCTGCCCCGGGCGCGCCGCGAGGACGGCGCGGTCCCGGTGGCGGCCTCGGTGGAGCTGCTGGAGCGCTCCCTGGCGTTCCAGGCCGCGTCCCCGGTCGTGCGCTCCGGGCTGATCGAGCACTGGGACGAGGACGGCTGGCGGATCCTGCACTACACCGGCACCCACCGCGAGGGCGGCCGTGAGCGGCCTGTGTCGGTCATCTTCGCCCTGGACGCCGCCGCCGACCTGGACCACGCGCAGGGGCACGTGGTCCGCGTCAGCGTCGTGGACCGGGAGACCGAGGAGGTGGTGACGGACCGGGCGCTGGGCGGCCTGCTCCCGCTGGCAGCCCCGCCTCAGTCCCAGCCCCAGCCCGCGTGAGCCATCTGCGCCTGATATGCCTCAGATGCCTCAGATATCGCGGAAGGTCTCGATCTGCGCGCCGACCGAGTTCAGCCGCTCGGCCAGATCCTCGTAGCCGCGGTTGATGACGTAGACGTTCCGCAGCACCGAGGTACCCTCCGCGGCCATCATCGCCAGCAGCACCACCACGGCCGGGCGCAGCGCTGGCGGGCACATCATCTCCGCCGCCCGCCAGCGCGTCGGCCCCTCGACCAGCACCCGGTGCGGGTCGAGCAGCTGCAGCCGCCCGCCCAGCCGGTTGAGGTCGGTCAGGTAGATCGCGCGGTTGTCGTAGACCCAGTCGTGGATCAGCGTCGAGCCGTGGGCGGAGGCGGCGATCGCGGCGAAGAAGGGGGCGTTGTCGATGTTCAGCCCCGGGAACGGCATCGGGTGGATCTTGTCGATGGGCGCCTCCAGCTTGGAGGGCCGCACGGTCAGGTCCGCCAGCCGGGTGCGGCCGTTGTCCGCGGCGTACTCGGGGCCGAGGTCGTGGTCGAGCCCCATGCCCTCCAGCACCGCCAGCTCGATCTCCAGGAACTCCATGGGCACCCGGCGGATCGTGAGCTGCGACTCGGTCACCAGCGCGGCGGCGATCAGGCTCATCGCCTCCACCGGGTCCTCGGACGGGGAGTAGTCCACGTCGCGGTCGATCTCCGGAACGCCGTGCACCGTCAGCGTCGTGGTGCCCACGCCCTCGATCCGCACGCCGAGCTGCTCCAGGAAGAAGCACAGGTCCTGGACCATGTAGTTGGAGGAGGCGTTGCGGATCACCGTGACGCCGTCGTGCCGGGCGGCGGCCAGCAGCGCGTTCTCGGTGACGGTGTCGCCGCGCTCGGTCAGCACGATGGGCCGGCCGGGGGTGATCTGCGGGTTCACCGTGGCGTGGTACATGCCCTCGGTCGCCGTGACCTCCAGGCCGAAGCGGCGGAGCGCCATCATGTGCGGCTCGACGGTGCGGGTGCCGAGGTCGCAGCCGCCGGCGTAGGGGATCTTGAAGGCGTCCATGCGGTGCAGCAGGGGCCCGAGGAACATGATGATGCTGCGGGTGCGGCGCGCCGCCTCCTGGTCGATGGCGTCCAGGTCCAGCTCGGCCGGGGGCACGATCTCCAGGTCGGCGCCGTCGTTGATCCAGCGGCTGCGGACGCCGATGGAGTTGAGCACCTCCAGGATCCGGAAGACCTCCTCGATCCGGGCGACCTTGCGCAGCAGCGTGCGCCCGGAGTTGAGCAGGGAGGCGCACAGCAGCGCGACGGCGGCGTTCTTGCTGGTCTTGACGTCGATGCTGCCCGAGAGCCGACGGCCGCCGACGACCCGCAGGTGCATCGGGCCCGCGTATCCGAGCGAGACGATCTCGCTGTCGAGCGCCTCGCCGATGCGGGCGATCATCTCAAGACTGATGTTCTGATTCCCCCGCTCGATGCGGTTGATGGCGCTCTGACTGGTGGACAGGGCCTCCGCGAGCTGGAGTTGGGTCCAGCCGCGATGCTGGCGCGCGTCGCGGATGAGCTGTCCGATACGGGCGAGGTAGTCGTCGGTCATGTGCTCGACTCTATCTCAGATATGAGATGACGCCCCCCATGGGGGGCCGTTCGAGTGAGTGGGACGGCCCGCCGGGGGCGGGGACGGGTGTCTCGCCGGGGGGTGCTTCCGCCCGGCGCGGTGTTCACGACCGTACCCCCGCTCCGCGGGGCCGGCCACCCGAGGGCGCCCGACGCGGCGCGCGGGCCCCGCCGGGGGTGACGGGGGCTGCCGATGCGTTAGAGTTATCTCGACATCGAGATAACTCAGAACGATCAGACGATCAGACGCTCAGGCGCGCAGATAAGGGTCACCTCAGCGAGCCGCGGCACACGCTGCGCGGCAGGATTGCGGTGAGCACGCGTGAATCATGCACTGAAGGAGACAGCCGTGTCGGCCAACAGCTTCGGCGCCCGCAGCACCCTGCGGGTGGGCGACGAGTCGTACGAGATCTTCAGGCTGGCGGAGGTGCCGGGCGCCGCCCGGCTGCCGTACAGCCTGAAGGTGCTGCTGGAGAACCTGCTCCGCACCGAGGACGGGGCCAACATCACCGCCGATCACATCCGGGCGCTGGGCGGCTGGGATCCGAGCGCCCAGCCCAGCCGCGAGATCCAGTTCACGCCGGCGCGGGTGATCATGCAGGACTTCACCGGCGTGCCGTGCGTGGTGGACCTGGCCACCATGCGCGAGGCCGTCCGCGAGCTGGGCGGCGACCCGGCCCGCATCAACCCCCTCGCCCCGGCCGAGCTCGTCATCGACCACTCGGTCATCGCCGACAAGTTCGGCACGCCTGACTCCTTCCAGGTCAACGTCGAGCTGGAGTACGGACGCAACCGCGAGCGGTACCAGTTCCTGCGCTGGGGCCAGACGGCGTTCGACGAGTTCAAGGTCGTGCCGCCCGGCACCGGCATCGTCCACCAGGTCAACATCGAGCACCTGGCGCGCGTCGTGATGGTGCGCGGCGGACAGGCGTACCCCGACACGCTCGTCGGCACCGACTCGCACACCACCATGGTCAACGGCCTCGGCGTGCTGGGCTGGGGCGTCGGCGGCATCGAGGCCGAGGCCGCCATGCTCGGCCAGCCGGTCTCCATGCTGATCCCGCGCGTCGTCGGCTTCAAGCTCACCGGCGAGCTGCCCACCGGCACCACCGCCACCGACCTGGTGCTCACCATCACCGAGATGCTGCGCAGGCACGGCGTCGTCGGGAAGCTCGTGGAGTTCTACGGCGAGGGCGTGGCCGCCGTGCCGCTGGCCAACCGCGCCACCATCGGCAACATGTCGCCGGAGTTCGGCTCGACCGCCGCCACCTTCCCCATCGACGCCGAGACCATCAGCTACCTGCGCCTCACCGGCCGCGACCCGCAGCAGCTCGCCCTCGTCGAGGCATACACCAAGGAACAGGGCCTGTGGCACGACCCGGCACAGGAGGCGGAGTACTCCGAGTACCTGGAGCTGGACCTGTCCACCGTCGTGCCCTCGATCGCCGGGCCGAAGCGGCCGCAGGACCGGATCGCGCTCGCCGAGGCCAAGCGGAAGTTCGCCCACGACGTGCGCGACTACGTCGCCGTCGTCGACGAGGACGAGGCGAGCAAGGAGTCCTTCCCCGCCTCCGACTCCCCGGCCGTCTCCAACGGCGTGCCCAGCAGGGCCATCCCCGTGACCATGGCCGACGGCACCCGCTTCGAGCTCGACCACGGAGCGGTCACCGTCGCCGCCATCACCTCCTGCACCAACACCTCCAACCCCTCGGTGATGGTCGGCGCCGCGCTGCTGGCGAAGAAGGCGGTGGAGCGCGGCCTCACGCGCAAGCCGTGGGTCAAGACGACGCTCGCGCCCGGCTCCAAGGTCGTCATGGACTACTACGACCGCGCCGGCCTCACCCCGTACCTCGACAAGCTGGGCTTCAACCTCGTCGGGTACGGCTGCACCACCTGCATCGGCAACTCCGGCCCGCTGCCGGAGGAGGTCTCCAAGGCCGTCAACGACAACGACCTCGCCGTGGTCTCCGTGCTCTCCGGCAACCGCAACTTCGAGGGCCGGATCAACCCCGACGTGAAGATGAACTACCTCGCCTCGCCGCCGCTGGTCGTCGCGTACGCCATCGCCGGCTCGATGAAGGTCGACATCACCACGGAGCCGCTGGGCACCGACTCCGACGGCAAGCCGGTCTACCTGAGCGAGATCTGGCCCAGCGAGCAGGAGGTGGAGGAGGTCGTCGCCTCCGCCATCGGCCAGGAGATGTTCGGCCAGAGCTACGCCGACGTCTTCGCCGGCGGCGCGCAGTGGAACGGGCTGCCCATCCCCACCGGCGACACCTTCGAGTGGGACCCGGACTCCACGTACGTGCGCAAGCCCCCGTACTTCGACGGCATGCGGATGGACCCGGAGCCGGTGACCGACATCGACGGCGCCCGGGTGCTCGCCCGGCTCGGCGACTCGGTCACCACCGACCACATCTCGCCGGCGGGCGCGATCAAGGCCGACACCCCGGCCGGTCAGTACCTCACGGAGCACGGCGTCACGCGCCGCGACTTCAACTCCTACGGCTCGCGCCGCGGCAACCACGAGGTGATGATCCGCGGCACCTTCGCCAACATCCGGCTGCGCAACCAGATCGCGCCCGGCACGGAGGGCGGCTACACCCGCGACTTCACCCGCGAGGGCGGCCCGGTGTCGTTCATCTACGACGCCTCCCGCAACTACCAGGCGGCGGGCGTGCCGCTGGTGGTGCTGGCGGGCAAGGAGTACGGCTCCGGCTCCTCCCGCGACTGGGCGGCCAAGGGCACGGCGCTGCTCGGCGTGCGCGCCGTCATCGCCGAGTCCTTCGAGCGCATCCACCGCTCCAACCTCATCGGCATGGGCGTGCTGCCGCTGCAGTTCCCCGCCGGCCAGAGCGCCGTCTCCCTCGGCCTGACGGGCGAGGAGACCTACCGCATCTCCGGCATCACCGCCCTGAACGACAGCGAGATCCCCGCCACGGTCAGGGTGACGACGGAAACCGGCATCGAGTTCGACGCAACGGTCCGCATCGACACGCCCGGTGAGGCGGACTACTACCGCAACGGCGGCATCATGCAGTACGTGCTGCGCTCGCTGATCCGCGCGTAGTCCCATGTGGGATGAGGGGGTGGGGGGGGGGGG
>NZ_JBQQCA010000020.1:0-111035 GCF_052246635.1 Streptomyces sp. 6N223
GGGCGGGGCAGGCCACAACGCCGCCAGGGTGGCGGCGGCCGTGGTGGCCAGGGCCGCGCGGGGGGCCGCCCGGCCCGTGCCGTGGACCTCGCCCCTGCTCAGGAGCGTGACGCCCGTCGTGTGGACGGCGACCGACAGCGCCGGGAGCGCGGCGTCGCGCCACCGCGGGCCCGCGCCGAGGAGGACGTCCAGGCCCCGGGCGGTGGCCATGACGGCCGGGCCCGCCGGGGTGTTCTTGGCGGCCAGGTCGTAGGTCCAGACCGTGGCGGCCAGGGGCACGGCGACGCGCAGGGCGGACCGGCCGCCGGCCGCGGCGGCCAGGGTCAGGCCCGCGCCGGTGAGGCCGGCGGCCAGCGCCAGGGCCTGGCCGGGGCGGATCCGCCCGGAGGGGATGGGGCGTTCGGGGCGTTCGTCGCGGTCGAGGTCGCGGTCGGCGTAGTCGTTGAGCGCCATGCCGCCCCAGTAGAGGCACGCGGAGGCGAGCGGCGTCAGCCAGGTGCGCCGCCCGTGGGGGAATCCCGCGTGGGCGGCGCCCGCGAGGCTGTCGCCGGGGACGGTGAGGGCAGCCGGCGCGCGGATGAGTTCGGCGACGTCCCGCACTCTCACCGTGCCTCGCCCGCCCTCGCGCACCAGTCGGTGAGCATGCGCCACTGCTCGGCCAGGTCGTGGACGTCGGTGCCCGCCGGGTCCTTGAAGAAGAAGCCGAAGGGCGCCACGGGCCCCGCCTCGCCCAGCTCGTGCGCGCGGGCCAGGAGGCGCGCGAGGTCGAGGACGAGAGGCGCGGCCAGCGCGGAGTCGCAGCCGGACCAGGTGAACTGCATCGACATGCGGGTGCCGAGGAAGCCCTCGAACGACACCAGGTCCCAGGCGGTCTTCCAGTCGCCGAGGTCGGGGACGTAGTCGATGTGGAGCGGGCCGTCCACCGGGTGGCCGAGGATCGCCTCCAGGGACCCGGCCTTGCTGGCGGTCTTGCTCGCCGCGTTGTCCGGGTCGGCGAGGGTCTGGCCGTCGCCGCCGCCGAGGAGGTTGACGCCCGACCAGGAGCGCACGCGCAGCGCGCGCATGGCGAACATCGGCGCCAGCACCGTCTTCACCAGCGTCTCGCCGGTCTTGGCGTCGGCGCCCGCCCACGGCAGGCGGGCCTCGGCCGCGAGCTGGGCGAGCGCGGGAGGGCGCGGGCCGGGGCTCGGGGTGAACGCCAGGTACGGGCAGCCCGCGCGGAAGGCGGCGTAGGCGTAGAGGGAGCTGGGCGGCAGGGGTGAGGCGCCGGAGTCGAGGGCGTCTTCGAGCGCGGCCAGGTCGGCGAGCGCCGGGCTGTCGCCGACGGGCGGCTCGGTGCTGGACAGGTCGGCGACGACGACGCGGTCGAGGGCGTTGTCCTCACGGAAGGCGCGCAGGTCCGCCACGACGCGGGCCGCTGCTTCGCGCTGCAGGCCCGCGCCGTGGCGGACGCCGGGGCGGATGCGGCGTTCGACGGCGGCGAGTTCGCCGCCGAGGACGCGGGCGAGGGCGGCGGGCAGGACGCCCGAGTCGGCGAGCTGCTCGGCGCGCTTGCCGAGGGTGCCGCCGGCGACCTCGTGGCCGCCGATGACGAGGCCGGCGAGGGCGGGGAGGCGCGCGGCGGCGACCTCGGGCAGCTCGGAGACCATGCCGGTGCGGTCGGCGAGGCCGGCGCGCACCGCCAGCGCCCCGACGGCGGCCGTCGTCGCGACCGAGCCGCGCGCTCCGACGAACCACACGCCCAGGCGCCCGCCGCGTGTCCCGTCCCGCGGGTCGCCCCGCGTTCCGCCCTGTGTGCCGCCCCGTATGTCGCCCTGTATGTCGCCTTGTATGCCTTCGCTCACCGCTTCCTCCCGTTCGTCTCAGGGCCGCGCCGCTGTCGCGCGGCGATCACCGGAAAGTGTCACCCGGCGGCCGCTCCGGCGATACCCATGTGCACGCCACACATAGGGTCACTGCGGCACCGGGGTCCAGACGCTGTCGCCCGCGGCGGACTCCTCGACGGCCGCCAGCACCCGCTGCACGCGCAGGCCGTCGGCGAAGGTCGGCTCGGGGTCGGTGCCGGTGGCGAGGGCGTTGAGGAGGTCGACGGCCTGGTGGGTGAAGGAGTGCTCGTAGCCGATGAGGTGGCCGGGCGGCCACCAGGCCGCGAAGTAGGGGTGGCCGGCCTCGGTGACGAGGATGCGCTTGTACCCGGCGTGTTCGGCGGCCTCGGTGTGGTCGTAGTGGTGGAGGACGTTCATGTTCTCCAGGTCGAACGCGATGGCGCCGTCGGTGCCGTTGATCTCGACGCGCAGCGCGTTCTTGCGGCCGGAGGCCATCCGCGTGGCCTCGAAGCTGGCGACGGCGCCCCCGCTGAAGCGGGCGAGGAAGAGGGCGGCGTCGTCGACGGTGACCGTGGCGCGCTCGGCGCCGGTGGTGGCGGTGCCGGACAGGCCGCTGAACGCCTCGGGCACGGGGCGTTCGTGCACGAAGGTCTCCAGCATGGCGCTGACGCCGGTGATCCGCTCGCCCGTCAGGAACTGGGTGAGGTCCACGATGTGCGCGCCGATGTCGCCGAGCGCCCCGGAGCCGGCCTTGGTCTTGTCCATGCGCCAGGAGAACGGGGTGTCGGCGTCGGAGATCCAGTCCTGGAGGTACTGGGCGCGCACGTGGCGGATCTGGCCGAGCGTGCCCTCGGCGATGAGGCGGCGGGCGAGGGAGAGGGCGGGGACGCGGCGGTAGGTGAAGCCGACCATGGCGCGGACGCCGGTCCTGGCGGCCTTCTCCGCCGCCTCGGCCATGGCCTCGGCCTCTGCGACGGAGTTGGCCAGGGGCTTCTCGCACAGCACGTGCTTGCCCGCTTCGAGCGCGGCGATGGCGATGGCGGCGTGGGTGTCGCCGGGCGTGCAGATGTCGACCAGGCCGACGTCGTCGCGCGCGATGAGCCTGCGCCAGTCGGTCTCGACGCTCTCCCAGCCGAACTTCCCGGCCACCTCGGCCGCCGCCTCCGCGTTGCGGCCGCCGAGGGCCGCCAGGCGGGGCACGAGGGGGAGGTCGAAGAAGCTCGGCGCGTTGCGCCACGCCTGGGAGTGGGCCGCGCCCATGAACGCGTAGCCCACCATGCCGATGCCCAGCGTTGGCTTGCCGTCAACGGTCATCAGTCCGCCTTCCGTTGGTTAAGCGGGTGGTTGGGGGCCCTCACGGTGGCGAGGGCCCGTCGGGAATTCCTCGGGATCGTCCGGGACTCTCAGGACTCGGGACTCAGGACTCGAACGCCTGGTCGATGTACTCGTCGACGTTCTCCGCCGTCACGACGGGCGCGTCGAGCACGATGCGGCGGGGCACCTCGACCTGGACCAGATCCGACATGCTCTTGTCCTGCGCGAGGAGCCGGGCCAGCTTGATGCCGTCGGCGGCCTGCGTCGGCGGGTAGAGGACGGTGGCCTCCATCTCGCCGTCCTGGATCCAGCGCATGGCGTTGGCCGAGCCGGCGCCGCCGATGAGGAAGAACTCGTCGCGCCCGGCGTTGTCGAACGCCTGCTTGACGCCGACTCCCTGGTCGTCGTCGTGGTTCCAGATGATGTCGATGTGGTCGGCGGCGGACAGGAGGTTGGAGGCCTGCTCCTCGCCGGACTCGACGGTGAACTCGGCGGCGACGCGGTTGTCGACCTCCTGGTTGCAGTCCGCCAGCGCGTCGTTGAAGCCGTCGGTGCGCTCCTGGGTCAGCGGGAGGGAGTCGATGCCGGCGATCTCGGCGATGACCGGGTCGGCGATGTTGTTCTCCCGGATCAGCTGGCAGGCGTACTGGCCGGCCGAGAGGCCCATGCCGTAGTTGTCGCCGAGGATGGTGGTGCGTGAGGCGGCGGGGTCGGAGAACTCGCGGTCGACGTTGACGACGGGGATGCCCGCCTCCATGGCGCGCAGTGCGACGTCGGTGAGCTGGGCGCCGTCGGTCGGCAGCAGCACGATGGCGTCGACGCCCTCGTTGATGAACGTCTCGATCTGGCTGATCTGGAGGTTGGCGTCGTTGGTGCCCTCCGCGACGCGCAGGTCGACGTCCTCGTAGCCCTCGGCGGTTTCGATGGCCGAGTCGGTGACGGCGGCCAGCCAGCCGTGATCGGCCTCGGGTCCCGAGAAGCCGATGGTCACCTTCTTGCCGGGGTCGTCGTTGTTGCTGACGGCGGTGTTCTGCTGCTCGCCGCCGTCGTCGTCGTCGCTCTTCTCGTTGCTGGCGCAGCCGGCGAGTAGGGCACCGGTGGCGGCAAGGGCGAGCGAGGTCGTCAGCAGTCTGCGGGCGTGTGCTCTCGTGGACATGTCACTCCTTCGTGATTCGGCCTGGGGTCAACTGGTGTCGCCGCGGCGGGCGACCCGTTGTTGCAGCAGTACGGCGGCGATGATGATCAGGCCCTTCGCGACCGCCTGGGTGGAGGTGTCGAGGTCGTTGAGGGTGAAGACGTTGGTGAGGGTGGTGAAGATCAGCACGCCGAGCACGGTGCCGACGATGGTGCCGCGTCCTCCGCTGAGGAGCGTGCCGCCGATGACGACGGCGGCGATGGCGTCGAGCTCGTAGAGCTGGCCGTGGGTGGCGCTGCCGGTGCCGGTGCGGGCCGTGAGCATGATGGCGGCGATGCCGCAGGCCAGGCCGAGGAGGGTGTAGAGCAGCACGGTGTGGCGTTTGACGGCGATGCCGGCGAGGCGGGCGGCGGTGGCGTTGCCGCCGACGGCGATGGTGCGGCGGCCGAAGGTGGTGCGGTTGAGCAGCACCCAGCCGGCGGCGGCGACGGCGGCGAAGATCCACACGAGGGTGGGGATGCCGAGGATGTCACCGTTGATGGCGTCCTTGAAGCCGTCGACCTCGACGATCTGGGTCTTCTGGTCGGAGATCATCTCCGCCAGCCCGCGGGCGCCGGCCATCAGGGCGAGGGTCATGATGAACGGCGCCATGTTGCCGTAGGCGATCAGCACCCCGTTGATGAGGCCGCAGACGGTGCCGACCATCAGGCCGGTGAGGACCATCATCATCCAGTGGTAGTCCTCGCCCAGCTCCTGCGTGGCGACGGTGGTGGCCCAGACGGAGGCGAGGGCGACGATGGAGCCGACGGACAGGTCGATGCCGCCGCCGATGATGACGAAGGTCATGCCGATGCTGACGACGCCGATGACCGCGGCCAGGCGGAGGATCGTCAGGACGTTGTCGGTGTCGACGAACCGGTCACCGGCGGTGGCGGCGCCGACGCCGCACAGCAGCAGCAACCCGATGACGAGGCCGAGGTTGCGGCCTATCGAGCTGCTCATCACCCGGGCGAACGGGGAGGCGGGCGCCCCTTCTTTGGCGGCGGCGGCCTCGATGCGGCCCTGTTCGTCCACGGGCGGCGCGGCCAGGGTGGTCGGGGGGGAAACGTCGGAGGGCTCAGGCTCCTTGCCGAGGTCCGTCTTACTCAGGTCACTCACGGGATCTCACGGCTCCTTCCATGACCAGGTCGAGGACCCGGTGTTCGTCGATCTCGTCGGCGGGTCCGGTGTGGGCGACGTGGCCCTCGCGCAGCACGAGGACCCGGTCGGCCAGGCCCAGGACCTCGGGAACCTCGCTGCTGACGAGGACGACGGCGACGCCCTCGTCGGCGAGCCGCCGGATCAGCGCGTAGATCTCACTGCGCGCCCCGACGTCAACGCCGCGGGTCGGCTCGTCCAGCAGCAGCACCCGGCACTGGCGCAGCAGCCAGCGGGCGAGGACGACCTTCTGCTGGTTGCCGCCGGACAGGGTCCTGACGGTCCGTTCGATGTCGGCGGGGCGCACGTCCAGGGCGCGGGTGTGCTCGGCGGCGGCGCGGCGTTCGGCGGAGCCGGTGAGGAAGCCACCGCGCGAGAACCGGCCGAGGGTGGAGATGCTGATGTTGCGGTAGACGGACTCGTCCAGCAGCAGGCCCTGGCTCTTGCGCTCCTCGGGGCACAGCCCGACGCCGGCGGCGACGGCGGCGCCGACCGAGCCGCGGCGCAGCCGGCGGCCGGCGACGGTGACGGTGCCGGTGGTGGCCTTGCGCGCGCCGTAGATGGTCTCCAGCACCTCGGAGCGGCCGGAGCCGACGAGGCCGGCGAGGCCGACGACCTCGCCGGGGCGCACCTGGAGGCTGACGCCGGAGAAGACGCCGCGCAGGGAGAGGTCCGCGACATCGAGCACGGGCTCGCCGGGAGGTACGGGCCGGCGTTCGGGGAAGGCGTACTCGATGTCGCGGCCGGTCATGAGGTGGATCAGCTCGCTGGTGGGGGTGCCGGCGGCGGGCAGGCCGGCGGCGACGGTCCTGCCGTCCTTCAGGACGGTGACGCGGTCGCCGATCTCGCGGATCTCCGCCAGGCGGTGCGAGATGTAGACGACGGCGACGCCCTGCTCGGTCAGCTCGCGGATCACCGTGAAGAGGCGGGCGACCTCGGACTGGTCGAGGACGGCGGAGGGCTCGTCCATGACGATCAGCCGCACCTCGTGGGAGAGGGCGCGGGCCATGCTGACGATCTGCTGGGAGGCGGCGGACAGGCGGCCGACGGGGGTGCTTGGCGAGATCTCGGGGTGGCCGAGGCGGGCGAGCAGCGCGGCGGCGGCGCGGCGGGCCTCAGCGCGGTGGGTGAACCCGGCGGTGGCGGGCTCGTGGCCGAGGCTGATGTTCTCGGCGACGGTGAGGTGCTCCACCAGGTCGAGCTCCTGGTAGATGGTGGCGATGCCCTGGCGCGTGGCGGCCTGGGGGTGGGCCAGCCGCACGCGGCGGCCCTGCCAGTGGATGCTGCCCTCGTCGGGCTGGTGGACGCCGGCGAGGGTCTTGATGAGGGTGGACTTGCCGGCGCCGTTCTGGCCCAGCAGGCAGTGGACCTCGCCGGCGCGGACGTCGAGGTCCACGCCGTCGAGCGCGCGGACGCCGGGGAACACCTTGACGATGCCGCGCATCTGAAGGAGCGTCTCGCCGTTGCTTGGGCTCTCGCTCACGCCGTGCCTCCAGCGGTGTGGGTAGGTGTGGCGGTGGCAGGGACCACCGAGGTGGGGTCGGTGAGGACCGCTTCGAGCGCGACGTGGGCGCCGCCGCGGCAGGCGGCGGTGAACCCGAGCGCCGACAGCTCGACGCGGCAGCCGCCGCGCCCGGGCAGCACGACGCGCTTGTCCAGCTCGGCTTCCAGCGGGTCGAGGAAGAAGTCGCCGAGGACCGCGAAGTAGCCGCCGAGGGTGATCACGGCGGGGTTGAAGAGGTTGACGAGGATCGCGGCGCCCACGCCGATGCTGGTGCCGATGGCCGTCAGGCCGCGCAGCGTCCTGCCGTCGCCCAGCTCGGCGCGGCGGCGGATCTCGGCGAGGCGGACCTCCAGGTCGATGCGGGGGTCGGCGACGGCGTCGCCAGGGTCGGCGACCTGGCGCAGCAGCGCGGCCATGCCGATGGCGGTCTCCCAGCAGCCGGGCTGGCCGCAGCCGCAGCGGTGGGCGGGGTCGCCGATGGGCATGTGGCCGATCTCGCCGCCGTAGCCGCCGCTGCCGCGCAGCAGGGTGCCGTCGGTGATCACGCCGCAGCCGATGCCGGTCTCGCCGGTGATGTGGACCAGGTCGGTGACCGCGGCGGCCTGGCCCATGGTGTGTTCGGCGAGGGCGGCGAGGTTGGCGGCGTTGTCCGCACGCACGCGGGCGCTCTCGCCGACGCGCGCGGCGAGTTCGTCGGCGACGGGGACCTCGCGCCAGCCGATGGTGGGGGCGTGGCGCAGCAGGCCGGGGGCGGTCTCGACCATGCCCGGCAGGGCCGCGGTGATGCCGGCGACCTCGCGGCCGCGGGCGGCCGCGGCGGCGGTGGCCGCGGCGATCTGGGAGGCCAGCTCGTCGAGGGTGCGGGCCACGCCGAGGCGGGGCACGTCGAGGGGGGCGCGGCTGTAGGAGATCACCTCGCCGCGGAGGTCGAGGACGAGGACGGCGAGGTGGTCGACGGCGATCTCGGCGCCCAGGCCGCAGACGCGGCCGTCGATCTCGACGGTCTGGCCGGGGCGGCCCACGCCGCCGTCGCGCTCGACCTCGCCGTCGCGGACGAGACCGAGCTCGGCCAGCTCGGCGACGAGGCTGGAGACGGTCGCCTTGTTCAGGCCGGTGTCGGCGGCGATCCGGGCGCGCGACCTGGGCCCGGCGGCGCGGAGTTCCCTCAGCACGCTTGCCAGGTTCTGGCGACGCACGAGCTGCCCATCGCTCACCCAGCGGCCCTCTTTCCACGGCTCGACGGCGTTCGTGACGTGCGCCACGCGCGTTCGTCTGATGGCCAAACAAACTAGGAACGCCGACAGGCGAAGGTCAAGGCATCTGCGAGGGTTTTTTCACGCGATCTGGCGCTTAATCGAAGAGAGCTTGCGAAACTATTGACCGACACTGGACAAAGTGGCCCAGCTGGCGCGGCGACGGGTGGGCGTTAGGGGGCCGCGAAAACCGCCTCGCTGATGAGCGCGGCCGCGCCGACAACGCCTCCGTCGTCACCCATCTCGCTGAGGATCACGGGCAGGTTCCCCGTCGCCAGCGGCAGCGAACGCCGGTACACCACGCCCCGGATCTCCGCCAGCAGCGGGTGCCCGAGCCGCGCCACCCGGCCGCCGATCACGATGAGCCCGGGGTTGAAGAACGACACCAGGCTCGCCAGCACCCATCCGACCCGGTGCCCGCCGTCGCGCATCAGCTGGACGGCGTGCGCGTCGCCCTGGCCGATCGCCGTCGCCACGTCGGCGGCGTTCAGCTCGCCCTTCTCCGCCAGCAGCGCGGCCAGCGCGGGCGAACGCCCGGCGCGCGCCGCCGCCATGGCGTCCCGCGCGAGGGCCGCGCCGCCGAAGAACGCCTCAAGGCACCCGGTGTTGCCGCAGGCGCAGTTCGGCCCGAACTCCTCCACCCGGATGTGGCCGATGTCCCCCGCGCAGCCGTCGACGCCCCGGTAGAGCTGGCCGTCGACGACGATGCCGCAGCCGATGCCCGTGCCGATCTTCACGAAGAGGAAGTCGCGGGCTCTCTTGGCGACGCCCGAGTGCTGCTCGCCGAGGGCCATGACGTTCACGTCGTTGTCCAGCAGCACCGGGCAGCCCAGCTCGCGCGCGAGGGTGTCGCGCACCGGGTAGCCGTCCCAGCCGGGCATGATCGGCGGCGAGACCGGCACGCCGCTGTGGAAGTCGCAGGGCCCGGGCACCCCGATGCCGACGCCCGCCGGGCGTTCCACCCCCTGCTCGGCCAGCACCTTCCGCGTCACCTCCAGCGCGCGGGCCAGCACGTGCTCCGGGCCGAGCCGCACGTCCATGGGGACACGCCGCTGGCCGAGCACGGTCAGGCGGCCGTCGGTGACCGCCACGGACAGGGCGGTGGCTCCTATGGCGATGCCGACGAAGCGCAGGCCCGCGGGCAGGTCGACCAGCGTCGAGCGGCGCCCGCCGCGCGAGGCGGCCGGGCCGGCGCGTTCGGCCAGGCCCAGCTCGGTGAGGCGGCCCACCTCCCCCGCCATGGTGGTGCGGGAGACGCCGAGGCGATCGGCGAGCTCCACGCGGGAGAGAGGGCCCTCGTCGCGCAGCAGCCTCAGGACACGGGCCTGCGTCTTCGTTTCTGGTCGTCCAGCGAGCGTGAAAGCCATGCGCCAATCATGGCAGCTTTCGCAAGCTCCGATCGAAAGTCCGGCTCGCCTTGCGCGTTACTGGGGGCTCCGACGCCGGTGACGCGGGCAGGTACAGAGTGTCCGGGCGGCGCGACGCGACGCGGTGTGCGTGCTGGAGCAGCCGCACCGGGCGTTGAACCGGCGAGACGTGTTCGCCGCCCCGTCGAACCGGTGGGTGCACCCGCGCGCTCGCCCCGGCTCAGCGGACTCGGTCGTAGACCATGGCGGTCTCGCCCAGCTCGCCGGTCTCCTGGCGTGTGAGCTTCCACGTCGAACCGGGCAGGCCGTCGTCGAACAGCCGCTGCCCACCCCCGGCGATCTCGGGGCAGATCAAGAGATACAGCCGGTCGAGCAGGTCCGCGGAGAGGAGCGCCTTGATGATGCTCGGGCTGCTGTTGACGAGGATGTCGCCCTCGCCGGTGCTCTTGAGCTCGGCGACGACGTCGGCGGCCGGGGCGTTCACCACGCGGGTGCGTTCCCACGGCGCTTCGGCCACGGTGGTCGACAGGACCACTTTTTCCGTGTCGACGAGCCATTGCGCGTATCTGCGATCACGCGGATCGGCGTTCGGGTCCTCGGCGACGGTCGGCCAGAACCCCAGGAATCCCTCGGCGTTGAGCCGGCCGAGCAGCGCCGTCGTCGCGCCTTCCCAGATGCGGGTGAGGTGGTCTCGCGCGACCTCGGTGGTCGCGTAGCGGACGATCGCGCCCATATCTGCGGGCCCGCCGGGACCGTTGTAACGCCCGTCGAGGGTGAGGCCGAGGTTCGCGGTCACCGTGCGTCCGGTCGAGTGGGTCATGGCTGTACTTCCTGTCCTTTGGTGTGAGCTGCCTTGGTGGCGGGCTGCGTGGGCTGAGGGGTGCCGACGGCGTCGGCGAGGTTGTCGAGGCTCTGACCGAAGCCGATCTCGATGCCCGCGATGAAGTCCGCGGAGTCGACGGTGCTGTCGGTGATCCGGTAATGGACGTCGAGGTCCGTGCCTGTGTCGGTGGGCCTGAGGCCGAGGTCGACGTGGGCGGTGAAGGCGGGGCCGCCGTCGGGAAGCAGCGGGGAGAGCCGGTAGGCGAGGCGCTCACCGGGGCGTACCTCGTCGACGACTCCCTCCGCGCGCCCGGCGACCAGGTCGGAGCCGTCGGTGTCATCGGCATCGCGGTACTCCTGGACGATCCGCCCGCCCGGTCGCGCCTCGAAGACGAGCTCGGAGACGCGGAGGTCGTCGGGCGTCCACCAGCGGGCGAGCAGGGATGCCTCGGTCAGGTGGCGCCACACCAGCCCGGGACCCCCCGTCAGCGACCGGACGAACCTGAACGAGCGGCCGTCGGCCCACCCCGGCTCCGCGGCGGCGGCCCGCTCCGCGTGGAGGCCGCGCACGTAGCGGTCGTAGGTCGCGCGCGGGCCACCGGCCTGGTCCGCGGTGTCGGCGAGCCTGCTGAGCGCAGCCGCCAGGTCCCGCAGGGGAGCGGGCCGGAGGGCGTAGATGCGGCGCTGACCGGTGCGCTGGGAGGTGACGATGCCGGCGCGCTCAAGGGTCTGCAGGTGCTTGGTCGTCTGCGGCTGGCGCGCCTCGGCGAGCTGGGCGAGGACGCCGACCGGGCGGGGCCGCTCGGCCAGCAGGGTTACGAGCCGCCAGCGGGCCGGGTCGGCCAGTGCGGCGAGGAGTGCGTCCATGAAGGGAAGCATTCCTTGCCACGAATATTCGTGTCAAGGAATATCTTTGGACCGGTCGGGCCGCGCCGGGGTGTCCCGCCCTCCGCCAGGGGCGGAGGGCGGGAGAAGCGGGAGGAGAAGAGAGCCGGGGGCGAGGCCCCCGGCGTTCAGTCGAGGACGACGGTCGTCAGGGACCGGCCCGGGAGGTTCACGCTCAGCTCACCGTCGGCCAGCGCAGCGTCCCCCGTGCGCTCCACCGCGTGCGTCGCGTCCGTCAGGTAGACCGATCCCGTGCCCGCGACGTCCCCGCCGGCCAGGTCGAAGGTCTGGTTCACCGTGGCGTTCCCGGTGTTGAGGATCTCCACGACCGTCGAGCCGTCGGCGTTGCGGAACGCCGTGACGCTCACGCCGTCCGAGCCCGACTCCGCCCCGACCCGCACCGCGTCCGGCCGGATGAAGCGGCTGTACGCGGCCATCGCCCACAGGCGGCTGGAGACGCGGTAGTCGGCCCCGTCCATCTGGATGAACGCCCTGGTCTGGCCGATCGAGGCGCCGAGCCAGTAGACGTAGGCGTTGGCGTTCGCCTCCGACAGCGTCGCGTGGATGTCCTCCGCGATGCTCATGCCGTCGTAGCCGGTGCCGTCGTCCCAGCCCTCGGTCCAGGCGTCGCCGTCGGGGTTCCACTCCGACATCCACACCGGCTTGTCCGTGGGCAGCGGGCTGCGCGCGGCGCTCGCGTACTCGTGGCCGGTGTGCACGTCGACGTACCCGGCCGCCTCGGGGTCGGCCTCGATCGCCTCGCTGTAGGCGCGTTGCTCCTCCCAGCCGAAGGAGTCGCAGCACACCAGGTTCAGGTCGCCGAACTCCGACTCCTCGATCGTCGGGCCGAGCACCTTCACCATGTCGGCGGCCTGCTCGGGGGTGACCTCCATCGAGGCGTAGCTGGCCACCCAGTCCGGCTCGTTGGTGAAGCCGAGATCCGTGATGTCGATGCCCTCCTCGGCGTAGAAGCGGACGTACTGCACCAGGTAGTCGGCGTACGCCTGCCGCCAGTCGCCGCTGTCGCACGACGCGCCCGGCAGCCCGCACAGCGAGCCGCCGTTGGCGTCCGAGCCGTTGGTCTTCATGTAGCCGGGCGCGCTCCAGGCGTCGGCGTAGAACCGCTCCACGCCGTACGACTGCGCTTCCTTCGCCAGCCACACCTGGCCGCCGTCGTAGCCGTCCCACACGTACTGCGGCTCGGCGTCCGGGCCGCCCGGGTCGGTCGGCTGGATCGACTTCATGTGGTCGTAGACCTCGTCGGAGGAGGAGCCGATGCCCATGCGCAGGATGCTCAGGCCAGCGCCGTTCTCCTGGCTGAACAGCAGGTCGACGACCTCCTGCTGGTTCTCCGGCGTCAGGCCCTGGAGCCCGTTCATGACGGCGGCGCGCTGGAACGCCTGCGAGACGCCGAAGCCGTCGATCGGCTGGAGCTGCTCGCCGAGGTCGATGGTCCCGGACGCCTGTCTGGCCTCGGCGGCCGTGGCGGGCGGTAGCAGGGTCGTGGCCAGGGCGGCGGCCACGGCTCCGGTCATGGCGAGACGGAACGATGTGCTCACGGTGACTCCACTTCTCCCAGCCCCACAGCAACAAGCGCTCGGACAGCGCAAGGACAAACGCAAGGACAAGCGCAAGGGCAAGCCCGAGGACAAGCGCTTACCGAAAACTTCCGGAAGGATCCGGAAGCGAGGCACACCGTAGAGGCGCCCGTGGCATCGGTCAATGGCCACGACGGACCCGGTTCGGCGGAACGTCAGTCAGCGGGCGTACACCAGCCCGTGCCCGTATTCGTACAGCGGGTCCGGGATGTCGAACGCCACGTCAGGCCGCTGCTCCTCCACGGCCGCCATCGAGGCGGGCAGCGTGAACGGCAGCCGCCCGCCCGGCTCGGCGGCGCCGGTCAGCACCTCCAGCAGGGCCCCGTCCGCGATGCCGAAGTGGGCCAGCAGGGCGTCGGCCCGCTCGCGCACCTGCGTGAGCACGGCGGGCCGGTCGAGCTGGATCGCGACGACCGTCGGCACGCCCGCCTCGGCCGCCGCCACGATGGCCTGGTAGTCGGCGTTGTCCGGCGGGAAGTCCAGGTCGGTGCCGTGGTCGCCGGAGGCCGGGGCCGCCACGCGCAGGATCGCCAGGTCCGCCTCGGCGATCTGGTCGGTGGCGGTCATGCCGTGCGGCGCCAGGGTGGCCGCGGGGTCGGCGATGCCCCGGGTGAAGAGGGTCAGGCCCTCTCCCCCGCCCGCCAGCGGCAGCAGCGGGCCGCCGGACCCCCCGTTCTCCAGCAGCACCACCGAGCGGGCCTGCGCCCGCCTGGAGGCCTCGGCGAAGGCGGCGCTGCCGACGACGCGGGCGGCCTCCTCGGCGTCGCGGTAGGGGTTCTCGAACAGGCCCTGCCGGAACTTCTGCACCAGGACGCGGTGGACCGACTCGTCGATGCGCGCCTCGTCGATCTCCCCGGCCTCGACGGCGGCGACGATGCCGGGGGCGTTGGTGGTGCCGCCGAACTGGTCCATCCCGGCCCGGATCGCCTTGACCAGCCGCTGACGCTCGGTCAGCTCCTCCACGCCCCACGGCTTGCCGCCGGTGGAGTCCTCCGGGTCGGTGGCCGGGTCGTGGGTGATCTGCCAGTCGCTCAGGATCACGCCGGTGAAGCCCAGGTCGCCGCGCAGCAGCCCCGTCAGCAGCTGCCGGTTGAAGCCGGCGCCGACCTCCTCCAGGGGGCGGTCCCGCAGCCAGACGTCCCGCAGGATCGAGTAGGCCGGCATGACGGAGCCGGCCCCGGCGTCCACGGCGCGGCGGAAGGGGCGGACGTGCTGGGGGAAGGCGTCGCCGTAGAAGTGTGCGTACCTGCCGTAGGCGTAGTGGCTGTCGTAGCCCCTGTACTGGGCGCCGTAGCCCGCGAAGTGCTTGACGACGGCGACGACGCTGCCGGGCCCGGCGATGCCGTCCCCGCCGGCCTGGAATCCCTCGATGTACGCCGCCGTCAGCTCGGCGACCACCTCCACGTCCTCGCCGAAGGTGCCGTTGACGCGGCTCCAGCGCGGCTCGGTCGCCAGGTCCGCCTGCGGCGAGAGCGCCACGGCGAGGCCCACGGCGTCGTACTCCTGGCGGCAGGCGTCGGCGAACTCCCGCACCAGCGCCCGCTCCCCGATGGCGGCGAAGCCGAGGCTGCCCGGCCAGCGGGTGAAGGACCCGGCGCCCACGCTCTGGCCCTCGGTGGCGGTGAAACGGTTCCGCGGGTCGCTGCTCATGCTGACGGGGATGCCGAGGCGGGTGGATTCGGCGATCTCCTGGATGGCGTTGTGCTCGGCGGCGAGCGTGGCCGCGTCGATGCTGAGGCGGCTGAGCAGCGAGGTGATGTGCAGCCCGGTGACGCCCGGCCGCACGGCGCAGGCGTACGCCGGCAGGCCGTCCGGGGGCTCGTCCATGTGGTAGCCGGTCTCGGAGCTGGAGGCCACGGGGTGGACCATCGTCCCGGCCTTCTCGGCCAGCGTCATCCGGCCGACGAGATCGCGCGCCCGCTCCTCGGCGGGCAGCCGCCAGTCCTCGTACGGGTGGAGAACGCCGTCCTTGCTGAGGTCCTTGAAGCGGAGCCCGTCCACCTCCAGGATGTCCACCCCGCGCGTGCCCAGCACGGGCTGCCCGGAGGCCGCCCGCGCGGCCGCCGGTGCCGCGGTCAACGCCACGGCCCCCGCGAGGCCGACGGCCCGCAGCGCCGTGCGCCGCGTGACTCCCTTGCCCTGCCTGCTGTTCTGCCCGCTGTCGTGCCCGTCCATCGTCGCCTCCTCGCCCAGGGGCGCCGTCGATGTCGATGCTGCGCTGCCGCCTGCTGTCGATGCTGTCGATGCTGTCGATGCTTCGGCCGCGTGAACGCTAGGTGACGCCCCGGGCCCGGTCAAGGCCGCCCCGGCGGCCCGCGTCATACCTGCGACGGACCCCCCTAAGTCGCCACCGAAGGTGACGACGCCGCGCACAACCGCCGCCTAGCGTCCCCTTGTTGGCCGCCCGAACCGAAGCGAGCCACACCGAACCGACCGCATCGGCACCACATCGACACCGAAGGAGCGCGCGTGCGCCACAGGAAACGGATCGTCAGACACACCATCCCGGCGGTCGCCGCGGCCTTACTGACGGGCGCCGTCCTCGTCCCGGACGGCGGGGCCGCCTCACCGTCCGAGGCCCAGACCTCACCGTCCGGGGCCCCGGCCGCCACCGCCGACGGCTCCGGGTCCAGCCCTCGGTCCGTCACGCTGATCACCGGCGACAGGGTGCTGCTGCGCCCCGACGGCAAGCTCGCCGGCGTGGTGCCGGCCGAGGGCCGCGAGCGGATCGGCGTCCACACCCAGACCATCGAGGGCCGGCTCCACGTCATCCCGCAGGACGCCTACGCACTCGTCCAGAACGGCACCCTGGACCAACGCCTGTTCGACGTCACCGAGCTCAGCCGCCCGGCGTACGACCGGCTCGCCGACGGCGGCATCCCCGTCATCGTCAGCTACGAGGGCCAGGGCGAGCGGCGCGGGGAACTCTTCCGGGACTCAGGGCCGGTAATGCGCGCCGAGCTGGAGAGCCTGAACGCCGAGGCGCTGACGCTCGATCCGGCGTCGGACCCGGGAGCCTGGGAGGCGCTGACCAACGCCGCCCCCGGTTCCGCGGCCGGCGCGCGCACGCTCGCCTCGGGCGTCACGTCGGTCACGCTCGACGGCATACGCCGCGCCAGCCTCGACACCAGCGTCCCGCAGGTCGGCGCGCCCACCGCCTGGGAGGCGGGCTACGACGGCGAGGGCGTGACCGTGGCCGTCGTGGACAGCGGCATCGACGCGAGCCATCCCGACCTGGCAGGCGGCAAGGTCGTCGCCCAGGCCAACTTCTCCGAGGCCGCCGACGCCGCCGACCGCTTCGGCCACGGCACCCACGTGGCCTCCATTGCCGCGGGCACGGGCGCGTCCTCCGACGGGGCGTACACCGGCGTCGCCCCCGGCGCCGACCTGCTGAACGCCAAGGTGCTCGACGACGAGGGCTACGGCCTGGACTCGGGCATCGTCGCGGGCCTCGAGTGGGCCGTCGAGCAGGGCGCCGACATCGTCAACGTCAGCCTCGGCGGCGAGGACACCCCCGAGCTGGACCCCGTCGAGAAGGCGGTCAACACCCTCTCCGCCGAGTCCGACGCGCTCATCGTCGCCTCCGCCGGCAACGTCCCGTGGCCGACGGAGAGCAGCATCACCAGCCCCGGCAGCGCCGACGCCGCGCTGACCGTCGGCGCGGTGGACGACGCCGACCTGCTGGCCGAGTTCTCCGCCACCGGCCCGCGCGTCGGCGACAACGCCGTCAAGCCCGACCTGACCGCGCCCGGCGCGGAGATCGGCGCCGCCGCGGCCGAGGGCAGCGTGCTCGCCGGGGAGGGGACGCCCGTGGCCGAGGGCTACGTGGGGCTGTCCGGCACCTCCATGGCGGCCCCCCACGTCAGCGGCGCCGCCGCGCTGCTCGCCCAGCGCCACCCCGACTGGACCGGCGAGCAGCTCAAGGCCGCCCTCGTCGGCACCGCCCAGCCGGCCGAGGGCCTCGGCGCCTTCGAGCAGGGCACCGGCCGCCTGGACGTGGCGGCGGCCATCGAGCAGACCGTCATCGCCGAGACGCCCTCCCTCAACCTCGGCACCGTCGCCTGGCCGCACGGCGACGACGAGCCGGTCACCCGCGAGGTGACCTACCGCAACCTCGGCACCGAGGACGTCACCCTCTCCCTCGCCGTCACCGGCCAGGACCCCGAGGGCAACGCCACCCCCGAGGGCATGTTCTCGCTGAGCTCGGCCGAGATCACCGTCCCGGCGGGCGGCACCGCCACCGTGCCCGTGATCGCCGACACCACCCACGGCGGCGACGTCCACGGCGACTACACCTTCGTCGTCACGGCGTCCACCCCGGACGGCCAGGGCCTCCGCACGGCGGGCACCGTCCACCGCGAGCAGGAGATGTACGAGCTCACCGTCGAGGGCCTCGACCTGTCCGGCGCCCCGGCGAACGCCGAATGGGGGCTGGTGCACTTCAACTACGACACGGACGAGTCCGTCCCGATCGAGACGGAGAACGGCAGCGGCACCGCCCGCGTCCCGGCGGGCAGGACCTTCCTCTACTCCCGCATGATGGACGGCGGCACCGAGTACCCGACGGACGTCGTCATGCAGACGCACGTGCTCGACGTGACCGGCGACACCACCGTCACCTTCGACGCCCGCCGGGCCGAGGAGATCGCCCCCACAGTCTTCGACGCGGACGCCACGCGCACCACGGTGGAGGCCCAGTGGATCATCCCCCCGGCCGGGGGTGGCTTCGGCTACACCAGCCGCGACGACGAGGACTTCGGCCTCCACACCCAGAGCACCGGCCTGGTGCTCACCGAGGACGAGCTGACCTCGGGCGCCGGCGTGAGCTGGAGGAACGGCCAGCGCACCGAGTACCACGCGGCGTACGAGCGATCCGGCTCCTTCTTCACCGGCGTCGACGACCGCGTCACGCGCTCGGAGGTCGCCAGGATCGACGTCACCCAGGCCAGCCCGCTCCCCGGTCGCGCCGGCATCCTCGGCTTCCACGCCGGAAGCACCCACTGGGCGTTCAGCTCCTGGCGCGAGCTGCCGCGCACCACCACCGCGTACATCACCGGCACCACGCCGTGGGCGCACGAGCTGTGGGTCGCGGGCGACGGCGGCAACGGCGAGGAGGAGGCGGCGTACACCTCGCCCTCGACCACGTACCGGCCGGGCTCCCGGCACCGCGCCACCATCAACGCGGGGGTCTTCGGCCCGGGTTCCGCCGGCTCCGGGTGGGGACTCAGCCGCACCGCCGCCGAACTGTGGGGGTACGTCCCGCTGTTCACGGACGGGCAGGGCAACAGGGGCGGTCCGCACGCCACCGAGGGCACCACGACCCTCTACCGCGACGGCGAGGAGATCGCGAGCTTCGACACCACCCTTCAGGACGGCATCAACGTCGGCGAGCTGCCCCCGGAGGAGACGAGCTACGAGCTGGTCACCACCGCACGGCGCGGCGACGGCGCCCCGGTGAGCACCGAGGTCGCCCTGACGCTCCGCTTCGCCTCCTCCCAGGGCCCGGACGACGGCACGGACGCGATCCCGTACTCGGTGGTCGGCTTCAGCCCCGGCCTGGCCCTGGACAGCACGGCCGAGGCGGGCGAGCGGATGCGGATCCCGGTCACGGTCACCGGCTCGGCGGCGGGCGGCAACCTCGCCTCCCTGGCCGTCGAGGTCTCCTACGACCGAGGCGAGACCTGGCAGCGGCTCCCCGTCCGGAACGGCAAGGTCACCGTCGACAACCCGCCCGCCGGGGGCACGGTCTCCTTCCGCGCCGAGGTGACCGACCGCGACGGCAACGCCACGGAGCAGATCATCCTCGACGCGTACCTCACGCGCTGACCCACATGCGCCGGCCCACCCACCGCCGTTTCCCGGAGCGCCCCGGCGACCCGCACCGGGAAACGGCGGTCCCGCGTGTACGCGCGGGTGGCGGGCCCATCACCAGCGGATGTCGTCGCAGAGCGGCTGCATAGGATCGCCGGCATGACGCTGCGACCTGTTCAGGTGAACATCAAGGCTCTCGATGTCTCAGCGGTCGGCCGGTTCTGGGCGGAGGCGCTGGGCTGGGCTGTTTCCGGCGAGGGGTCCGGCATCACCAGGCTCGTCGCACCCATCGGCTTCGTCTGGCCCGACCCGGCCCTCGTCTGCGTCGACGTCGTTCCCGTCCCGGAACCCAAGACGACGGCAAAGAACCGTGTGCACCTCGATCTCGCCACCACCTCAGCGGCCCATCAGGCGGAGTTGGTCGCACGCCTCCAGGCGCTCGGTGCGACGCCCGCCCACGTGGGCCAGGGCGACGTGCCGTGGACGGTCCTCGCCGACCCGGAGGGCAACGAGTTCTGCGTGCTGGAGCCTCGGGAGATCTACCGGGACACCGGGCCGATCGCCGCGGTGGTGGTCGACTGCGCGGATCCGCGGACCATGGCCCGGTTCTGGGACGAGGCGATGGACTGGACCCTGCACGAGGTGACCGACGATCACGCGGTGTTGCGCTCCGCCACGGGTGCCGGCCCGTATCTCGAGTTCCTCCGCACGCCCGGCGCGAAGACCGTGCACGGCCGCGTCCACCTTGACCTGCTGCCGTACCCCGGTGACGACAAGGAGGCGGAGGTGGCCCGGCTGCGGGCCCTCGGCGCCACCGACCTCGACCTCGGCCAGGGCGACGTCCCGTGGACGTGCCTGGCCGACCCGGAGGGCCAGGAGTTCTGCGTCCTCGCGCCCTCCTGAACGCGGGGCCGTACGGGCTGCCAGGCGAACTCCCATGAGAAGCTCGCCTGTTGGCGGGGTGTCGGGATCAGCTAGGGTCATGTGGCTGCACGGTGGCGGGCAGTGGTGTGTAGTCACACGGGTCCGAACGCACGGGAGGGTGCGGCCTGGTGGATGAGCTGAAGCCAACTGATCCGCAGCGGATAGGGCGTTATCGGATCACCGCGCGACTGGGCACCGGCGGGATGGGCCAGGTCTACTTGGGGCGTTCGCCCAGCGGGCGGCTCGTGGCGGTCAAGGTTGTACGGCCCGACCTGGCGGAAGACCCTGGCTTCCGCGACAGGTTCGTCCGGGAGGTGGCAGCGGCCAGAAAGGTCACCGGCTTCTTCACGGCAGCCGTGGTCGACGCCGACCCCGACGGACCGTCCCCGTGGCTGGCGACCGCCTACGTTCCTGGCATGGCCCTGGACAAGGCCGTAGCGGCGCACGGCCCCTGGCCGGCGGAATCGGTGCGGACCTTGGGCGCGGGTGTGGCCGAGGCGCTGGAGGCGATCCACGAAGCCGGTCTGGTCCACCGGGACCTCAAGCCCGCCAACGTGCTGATCGCCCCGGACGGGCCCAGGGTGGTCGACTTCGGGATCTCCGTGGCGATCGAGGCCACCGCGCTCACCCGCACCGGGATGATCGTGGGCACCCCCGGCTTCATGGCTCCCGAGCAACTCGTCGGCAGACCCGTCACACCGGCCACCGACGTGTTCGCCCTCGGCGCGATGCTGACGTACGCGGCCACCGGCACCGGCCCGTTCGGCACCGGCTCGGCACAGTCGCTCAACTTCCGTATCGCCTACGAGGAACCGGACCTCACCGGACTGCCGTCGCCGGGCCTGGAAATCGTCGCCCGCTGCCTGGCCAAGGACCCCAACCAGCGCCCGAAGGTGGCCGACGTCATCGAGGAACTCGCCCCAGCGGCGGCCGATGACCACTACACGCCCACCGAAGTCGGTCCCGAGAACGTGTCCTGGCTGCCCGCCCCTGTCGCCGGCGCGCTGCCGGCCACCGTCACCGCGCCCGCCGGGCTCCCCGCGACGGCCCCGCCCGCCCCGCCGGCTCCCACCACCCCGTTCGCCCCGCCCGCCCGGTCCGCCCCCGCGATGCCGCCACCAGCTGCCCCTCCCTCACCGGCCGTGGTGGCACAGCCCTCGGCATCACGCCACCGCGCTTTCCCCTTCTGGGTCGCCCTGGCGGCACTGGCGCTCTCCCTGGTCCTGCCCTTCGGGGACTACTGGGGCTTTTGGGGCTTCGGGGAGGGATACGTGGTCCTCGCCGAGCTGGACGTGGAAAGCTCCTGGCAGTCCAGCTACTACGCCTGGCAGCTCATGGCGGTCGCTGTGTCCAGCGCATGCTCCTGCGGCGCGGTACTGGCCACGCTGCGCCGCGCCCCCTCCGCTCCCGTCCCGCAATGGGCCCGGCGCTTGCACATTCTCACCACCACGCTCACCACCGCACTGTTCGCCGAGTGGGCCTTCTACGGCGTAGGCGTGTACGGACCGGCGGCGTGGTCCTTCGCCCTCGGGTGCGCGGCGCTGCTCTACAGCACCTCCCGCTTCCAGGCGCCGCAACACCCATCGGCCGCCGATCCCGTGCCGGCCGCGGCACGGTTCTCGGCACTCCACCGTGCTCTCCCCTATCAGATCGCCGTGACGGCACTGGCGCTCTCCGAGGTCCTGCACTTCTTCGACAACGAGGTTCTGCTCGGTTTCGATCCGATCCTTACCCACATGGCCGCCCAGTCCTACGTGGCCGCACTGCTCAGCGCCTGCGTCGCCGCCGCGGCGGTGTCCTCGTTGCGCCGTGCCGCCTCCCCTCCCGTCCAGCGCCGGGCCCGGAACGTGCACATTCTGACCACCACGCTCGGCACCACACTGTTCGCCCTTTTCTTCGGTTACTACATGTACCTGTACTTCGCGTACCCGTACGTCGGGAGCTTCGACCTTTCCACCCCGGGTCCGTGGTCCTTGGCCCTCGGGTGCACCGTGCTGATCTACAGTGCCCTCAGGGTCCTCCCGCCCCCGAGGCACCACGCGGCGCGCTGAATCCGCCCTGAGGTCCGTGCGTGGCCGACGCCTACCGGTTTATCTGACACCCGCGCGCCAACAGGCCGCTGGCTCCACGTCACCTCGGCGCGGCAGCCTGCGCCCTGTGAGACACGTGAGCGCACTGAGCAAGCTGAGCACCGGCCTGGCGGCGTCGATCTGCCTGGCCCTGGCGTTGATTCCGACGACCGGGCACGCCGCCGAGGCGGACGGCCCCGACGTCATCGCCCACCGCGGCTCCTCCGGCATGGCACCGGAGAACACCGCCGCCGCCATCGAACTCGCCATCGACCAGAACGCCGACTTCGTCGAGATCGACGTCCAGCGCACCAAGGACGGCAAGCTGGTCAACTTCCACGACTGCACGCTGGAGCGCACCACCAACGTCGAGGAGCTCTACCCCGGCCGCCCGAGCTACCGCGTCGCCGACTTCACCTGGGCGCAGCTGCGGCGACTGGACGCCGGGTCGTGGTTCCACGAGCGGTACGCCGGAGAGCCGATCATCACCGTCGCCGAGGTGATCAGGCGGGTCGAGGGCCGGACCGGGCTGCTCGCCGAGATCAGCCCGTGCGACCACTACGACCTCTCCCTCCCCGCCGACTTCGCGGACTTGCTGGCCGACCGGCCCGGCTATGTCCGGGAGGCCCTGGCCGCCGGGGAGTTGGGCGTGCAGTCCTTCGAGACGGACGACGCGACGGCGTTCCACGAGCTGATGCCCGAGATCCCGATCGGCTTCCTGGACGCCACGCGCCCCACCGAGGGGGAGCTGGTGGCCCTCAGCACCTGGGCCGACCAGGTCAACCCGCAGTACACGGTGACGGACCAGGCGCTGGTCGACCGCGTGCACGAGCTGGGCATGGACATCAACGTCTGGACCGTCAACGAGCCCGGCGCCATGCGCACGATGGCGGGCCTCGGCGTGGACGGCATCATCACCGACTATCCGCAGTCGCTGACCCAGCCCTGACGTTCACCGGACTCCGCCAGCGGAGGAGCATTCGGCTCCCTCTGGCGGAGGTGAACGCCCTGGGGCAGTCAGGGCTCCTGTGTCGGACGATAAGGATCACGCGGCGTCGTCCTTATGGGCCTCTTCGTAGAGTTCTTCACGCACGCGATGCGCGAACTCGGGGTCACCGCCATCGAAGGTGGGCACGTCGGGCGGATCGGGCCAGCGGCGCTCCCCTGTGGCGGCCAGGTGGATGCCCCGGCGAGCGGCGGCTGCCCTCGCCGTTGATCCAAAAGCGCTCGACCGCCTGTGGTGTGGCCCGTACCGTGTCCACGATCGCCGTCCGCCGGCTGTCATGGGAAAGCAGGGAGATGCGATGGAGTATGTCCGATTGGGCGCGTCCGGCCTCAAGGTGTCCCGGATCTGCCTCGGCATGATGAGCTACGGCGATCGCCCCACACGGGCTTGGCAACTCGACGAGGAGGCCGCGGAACCGATCGTCCGGCGGGCCGTCGAGTCGGGCGTGACGTTCTTCGACACCGCGGACATGTACTCCAACGGAGGCAGTGAGGTGGTCACGGGGCGTCTGCTCGCCAGGATGTTCCCCCGCCGTGACGACTACGTGCTCGCCACCAAGGTCTACTTCCCGATGGGGGAAGGGCCGAACGACAAGGGCCTGTCCCGCAAGCACATCATGGACGCCATCAACGCCTCGCTCGCCCGCCTCGGCGTCGACCACGTCGACCTGTACCAGATACACCGCTGGGACTACGAGACCCCGATCGAAGAGACCATGAGCGCGCTCAACGACGTGGTCGCGGCAGGAAAGGCCCGGTACATCGGCGCGTCCAGCATGTTCGCCTGGCAGTTCGCCAAGGCACAGCACCTCGCCGCGGCCAACGGCTGGACGGCGTTCGTCTCGATGCAGAACCACTACAACCTGGTCTACCGCGAGGAGGAGCGGGAGATGATCCCGCTCTGCCTCGATCAGGGCGTCGGCATCATCCCGTGGAGCCCGCTGGCGCGCGGGCTGCTGGCCGGCTCCCGCGAGCGCGGCGGCAGGCAGATCACCGTACGGTCGGCGTCCGATCCCGTCGCGGACAGCCTGTACGCCGACGACGACTTCGACGTGGTCGACTCCGTGCGCGCGGTCGCCGCCGAACGCGGTCTGCCGCCGGCGCAGATCGCGCTGGCCTGGCTCCTCGGCCGACCCGGGGTAACCGCGCCGATCATCGGGGCGACCAGGGTGCAGCACCTTGACGACGCGGTCGCGTCGGTGCGGGTGCGGCTGAGCGAGGACGAGGTGGCCAGGCTGGAAGCGCCGTACCGGCCACACGCGGTGCTCGGCCACGAGTAGACGCGATACCGGTGACCTTGGCCGTCCATGATCCCCACGACTGCGACAGTCGGCAGCATAGGGGAGCGAAAACGGTGCGAAATGTCGCAGCGGACGGCCGGACGGGGCGCGTAAGTCACCGGATGTTCACCGGTCGAGCTCCGTGATCGCCTCCGGGTCGGTGGCCCACTCAACGCCACCACCCTCGGGCCGCAGCCAGGCGCGCCGCCGAGCGGCGCGCCTGCTGGCGTCGTCCCGGACGACCGCCCGCAGAACGCCGATCCGGCCGCTGCTGGTGTCCAGCACCAGCCTGCCCAGCAGCGGATGCGCCTCGTGCAGGAGCCCGAGATGTTGCCCGCTGGTCATCGCCCACTCCCCGGCGGCTGCCGGACGTCCGCGATACGCGCCCACCAGGGCTGGTGGCCCATTACCCCAACGGGCCGCAGCAGCACGTGCGTTGCGCCCCTTATCGGCCGATCGCCGTTGATCCACCCCAGGTCGTCACGAAAGAGCTGCGCTACACCGATGCGGTTCTCCGCCATGTCCAGCGCGCGGACACCGATAGCCAGCCAATCGCGGGGGTGTGACGTGTTGTTGTGCATGTGCGCTCCTCCGTGGCCGACACCGACCGTGACCGTCCGGCGACGCAAATAAGCTTGAGGGGCGCGGCATCGCGCACGCAATAGTTGGCGGAAATTCCATCCGAGATGGCATATGTGACGCGGCTTGCTCTAGGCTGCACGAGCAGTGCTGAAGATGTCACGCTCAGCACTCACATGACGGCTCGGTAAGCTCGGTCAGCAGGAAGGCGGACTCATGGCGGCACCCACCGGACCCACCGTTCGGCGCATGCAACTCGGCTGGGAGCTCAGGCGCTTGCGCGAAAAGAACGGATTCACCCTCGCCCAGGCAGTCGACGGGTTGACGTTCTCCACCTCCAAGCTCTTCCGCGTGGAGAACGGACTGAGCGCGCTCCCGAAGGTGTCCGACCTGAAGACGCTGCTCGACCGGTACGGCGTGACCGACGAGGACGACATCCAGTTCCTGGTCGAGATCCACCGCGACTCGCTCAACCGGGGTTGGTGGTCGCACTACCGCAGCACGATGCCCTCCGGCATGGCCACGTACGTGGGGCTGGAGAGCGGCGCCCGCGCCATCCGCGCCTGGCAGCCGAACGTGGTCCTCGGCCTGTTGCAGACCGAGCGCTACGTCCGGGAACTGTTCCAGGCGGCCAAGCCGGTCAACGAGGCCACGACCGAGTTCCTCGAGCGTGGCGTTCAACTGCGGATGGACCGCAAGTCGGTGATCACCCGCAAGGAGAACCCCGTGGAGCTGTGGGCCATCCTGGACGAGGCCGCTCTGCTGCGGATCGTCGGCGGCCCGGAGGTGATGCGCGAGCAGTACGAGGAGATCGCCAGGCTCGCGGCACTCGACAACGTGACCGTCCAGATCCTGCCGACCAGCACGCCGACCTACCGATCCGCCGACAACTTCACCCTGCTGGAGTTCGGTGCCCCGCTGCCCACGGTCGTCCAGTCGGACATCGTCGATGCCTCGAACGTCAGCGACAAGGACACCACCGTCTGGGCCTTCACCCGCAGGTTCGACGCCCTGCGGGCGGGGGCGCTTTCGCCCGGCGAGACGCCGGAGTTCCTGAACCGACTAGCACGAAAGATCTGAACGAACATGACTCACCGCATCGCACCCGAAGCCGCCTGGTTCAAGTCCTCCTACAGCCATGACAACGGCACCGCCTGCGTGGAGATCGCCAACCTCCGCCCCACCGGCCGCGTCGGCATCCGCGACTCCAAGAACCCCGACGGCCCGGCCCTGACCGTCCCGACCACCGCCTTCACGGCGTTCCTCACCACCGCTCGGTCCACCTAGCACGAGGAGACACAAGGTGTACGTCACGGGTCTCCGCCTCTCGGACATCAAGGCTTCACGGGGAAGCGCGTGGTGGATCTCGCCCTGCGCCCGCCGCCCGGTCCGCTGAACCGCAACGAGATGCCCGCCTCCCGGGACGGACGACGGCGCGGAGCACCGGGCAAGGGACGATGGGGGGGATGACCATGGCGGAGACACCTGCGGAGACACCGGAGATCCCCGGGGCCCGGGCACGGCTCGGGCGCGAGGCGGAGGACGTCTGCGCGTATCTGCGGTCCCTGGCCGCGCGGCTCACGCCGGGCCAGGTGCCGGAGTTCACCGTCGCCGGCGACCCGTTCATGGACACCGGCACGGAACCCGCCACGTACCTCTACCTCGTCTGGAACCGCGTACGCGCCCGAGACACGTACGACGCCGAACTCGCCGCCCGCGCGGCCGCCCTGCTCGCCGCCGACGGCTGGGCGACCACCGAGGAGACCCCCGAGCCACACCCCGCGAGCTGGGGTGCTGTGGTGACCGGCCTCCGCGACGGCAGAAAGATCACTGTGTCCATCTCACGGAGCCGCAGCGAGGTGATGTACCAGGGCCAGACCCCGCCCATCGCGCTGTACGAGGATGTGCCGTGGGTCCGCCCCGACCCGGTGGTGACCCCGGAGACGCTGCCGCCGGGGTGCGTCCTGTGCGAGGAGTGCGGCGGCCTGGGCTGGTGCCCCGTCTGCGAGGGCCGCGGCCGGATACTGGGCGGCGACCCCGGGTGGTCCCCCGAGCCCCGTGACCCCAACCGCCTGGGCCGGTGCACGGAGTGCTTCGGCGAGCGGGTGTGCCCGTTCTGCAGGGGAGGCGGGACAGCGGTGTGAGCGTGAATTCCTGACTCGTCCGCACCGCCGAGCTCAGGGCGCCGTGAAGAACGACGGGAACCGTGGCGCGAGCCACGGCCTGCGCCCCCAGTGCAGGACCCGTCCGCGCGCGAGTGCCGCGAAGGGGTTGGCTCGCCCCAGCGCGATCAGCAGGAAGGTGACCGGCTCCATGGACAGCGTGCAGTCCGCACGCTCCGGCTGCCGCAGCTCCGCGGTGAGCCGTCCGCGGTCGATCGTCACCCCGAACCTCGGACCGCCCCGTAGCCTGACGGCGTATCGCGCGGTGAGACCGGCGACGGCGTCCGCGTTGAGCACCCGGGGCATGGCGGCTAGGAGGAAGGGCAGCGTGAGCTCCACGCGGCTCCGGTCGATCATGTGGGGCCGGCGCACGGCGCGGGCGATGTCATAGCCGTGCCCGAGCATGTGGGTGAGCAGATACGCCCCCAGGGTGGGCAGATCCATCTCCCCCATGGGCGTGACGGCGCGCTCGTCGGTGGACCGGCGCGCCAGTGCGGTGACGAAGGCATCCGCCTGCTCCTCGATCATCCCGGCGAGCGGCTCTGCCCGCCGTTCGGGGAAGAGGGCGAGGACTCGCTCGTTGGCCTCGGCGATACTTCCTGGCGTCCCGTCGCCGTGGGTGTGCTCCCGCCCGGCGGCGAGCCCGGCCATCAGCCGGTTGGCCTGCGCCAGATGCGCGGCGGTCTCCCCGAGCGTCCACGTGAGGCCCGGCACGGGTCGGCCGGTGTCGCTCACCGGCCGGAGCAGGGCTCCGATGTCTGCGGCGGTGCCGCGGATGGCGTGGGCGAGCTCATCGGACAGGACAGCGTCGGCTGTGGTCATGGGACGTGAGCCTGCCGTTTCTCCAGACAGAGTGTCCAGCGACGGAGATCCACTTACGCACGATGGGGACTACCACACGGCGCGACCGTGAGGCAGTCCCCTGGCTCTCGGATCGGTTCAGCTCCTCCGGAAGAGGTCTTCGGCCGTGGTGGCGGCGAGCGCGCGGTCGTACCAGGCGTCGATCGTCGCCTCGTCGGTGCAGCTCGTCACCCGCTGGCGGACGTCCTCGGGAACGGCGATCCCCCGCTTCTCCAGAATCCGCAGGACCCCGTCCGCGTGGCCTTGCGCGCGTTCCTCGTCACGGACCTCCTCACGACCTCCTCACGGACCTGGTCACGGAACTTCTCACGGACCCGGTCGAGGAGCTCATCGGGGAGGAAGCCAGCGGGGTCGAGGCCACGGAAGACGTCCGGGTTAATGGTCATCAGCTGCCTCCAGTGTTCGGCGGCCGGGTTCTTCCCCAGGCCGGCGTAGATCAGTAGGGCGAGGGACTTCGCGTGTTCGTGGTCGAGGGTCTTCAGGGCGGCAACCAGTGCGTTCGGTATGGCACCGGCGTTCTCGTGAGTGCTGTGAACAACCGCGGACAGGGTGGCCAGGCCCACATCCTTGGCAGCCAGGGCCGGCTCGGTGATGACGGGAAGGTTGTCCGGGCCCAGAACCAAGGGCTGCAAGGTCAGCGTCGGGCAGCCCGGGAGACCGACGTACGTGGACCCGCTGGCCCAGCGGGCGGTCGCCTGGCTGTGGCAAACGACCAGGAGGACGACGGGCAGTTCATACTTGGTGTGCAGATAGGCGGCGTAGTACGTCCAGCTGCTGGGCTTCTTCCTGTCCCGGCCGCTCTGGCCTCGACGGCCAGTAAGTATTCGCCGCCCTCGGCGTCCTGGATCCTCATCAGGGTGTCCACCCGGCGTTCGAGTGGCTCGACCTCGGTGAGATCGGTCGGCATGACCGTCGCCTTGCGCGGCTCGGGGAAGTGGAGGCCCTGATCGCGGAAGGCCCGGGCGAAGAGCCCCGGGTCCTCCCGGAAGATGCGATGCATGGCCTCGTGAGTCGAGTTGACCATGTGACTAACGCTATGCACACCATCCGACACTCAACGCGCGTTTACCACGCCTTTCACCCGTTCGGGTGGCCGAGGCGGACCGTCATCTCCACGGCCACGTCGGCACCTGCCGAGAGACCTAGCGCCTTGCGCACCGCGTCCTTGAGCGGCAGCAGATAGCCGCCGTCCTTGGGGAAGAGGGAGGTGGCGAAGGAGACCCCGCCGATCCGGGCGTCGACCGGGATCATGCCCCAGCCGTATGTGGCCATCGCGGCCACCTCACGGATGTCGGCGGACTGCTCGTCCGGCACGGGGACGAAGTAGTACGGTGCCGGGCCGCGCCATTCGATGAGCTGGCCGGCGAAGACGAGGTCCATGAGGCTGCCTCCTTCCCTCCGCGTCCGAGACGGCCAGGTCGCGCTCAGCGTACCTGCGGTGTCGTCGGGCCGCCGGGCCCCTCACGACATGTGTGCTCCGCCTGTGTCACCCTCCGGTTCGGCCGAGTCGATGAACTGTTGCAGGTCAAGGACCAGCAACAGCCGATACCTCCGGAGCGACGCGAGGCTCTCGAAGATTCCACGGGCGGCGGCCGCCTGCCGATCCGGGTCCGAGCCGTAGTCCCTGACCGTGATGAGGGAGTCGTACGACTCGAAGGGCAGTCCCGGGACTCCTTCGTACTCGTGGGACAGCTCCACTTCGACCGCGGCGAACCCGAGGCCGGCCGCGTGGGTGATGTGCTCGCCCTCCACGGTTTCGAGCGGCACTCCACACGCGAACGAAATGTCGGAGATCAGGCGCTCCACCGGGCGACCCGGATGGATGAAGATTTCGTGGTATGCGCTCATTAGCCACCTCCAAGGCCCGCTACGGCCATTCGATGTTGTAGCCGTCACCGACGATCCTGATGTGGTCCATCTGGCTCGGATGATTTTTCTCAAAGAATTTGTCAAGCCCTTGTCTCGCCTCAGCTTCGCTGAGACCGCTTCCCCTCGCGTCCACCACCGCGTCCCGCGCCTGGTTCTTCGCCTTGTTGATGGCGTTCCTGATGCTGCCCGGCACCGCGCCGGGATCAAGTGACTTGAACTCCGTCGGCACGCCGTTCACCAGAGAGTCCGCGGTTTGCTGGCCATGTATCGTCGATTCTCTTACCGCATAGACGTATCTGCCCTCCGAATAAAGCAACTCCGCGATAGCGCGCTCTCTCGGGTTGAACGTCTTCTCGGACTCGACGATCCGCGGTGGCCCTGAGACGCTGGTGAACAGGTCGAACGGCCCCTGGGAGGGGTCGTATCCCAGGCGCATCAGGTCGGACGCCCTGCCCATGAGTCCCAGACGGAATATCTCGATCTCTTCCTCGATCTCCCGGTGGTAGTTGGAGGCGTCCTTCGCGGCTGCGTCCAGGTGCAGTTCCCGGATCTCCTGCGGCAGGGTGTCCGGGAGCGCGAAGACGGGGCCGCCGGCGGGGTCCGTCCCCGACATGGGAGCGTACTCGAGGCGGCTGTTGTTGAGGACGGGCAGCGGCACCTCGGCGTAGAGGGGATTCTTGTTGTACTCGTCGACGGCGCTCTGCAGAGCTCCGCCCCAACCCTCCCATTCGGCCCGCGCCGCCCGGAGGTGGTCGAGGTACTTCTGCTCCAACCCCTCGGGGCCGAAGATCAGGTCGTGGACCTTTTCCTCGGTATCGAGCGCCGCGTTCATGGCGAAGCCGATGTGCATGGTGACCTGATCGATGTCATCGCCGCCGCGTTGCAGGTCCCGGCCTGTCTCGTGGATGCGCCCCTCGCCGTCCACGATGGTGGACGTGTCCAGTTCCCCGGCCTCCTGCGAGATCCGGGTGGCGATTGCGGCGAGGTCCTGCGCTCCCCGGGCCTCGGCGGCCGCCCGCGCGTAGATGGCCGCGGTTTCCGCCATGTCGTCCGGGTTGATCTCGGTGCGCAACAGCCTCTGTCGGGTCCACGGCTGCTTACCGGCTCTCGCCTCCACCTCCTCCCGCGAGAACTCGACATCCTGCATGCGTGGTCCCTCCCGTGATCTCCCTTGATGCCGGCGATCGTGAGGGAACGGATCCAAACAGGGGGAGCCCGGCAGGGGTCCCGAGCCGTTGATGCAGCCGTTGATGCGCGGTTTCTGCCTCAAGGCGGCAGGAGCCGGACGCCCCGCCCCTGCAAGACCGCAGGAGCGGGGCGAGCCCGTGACGTTTCGCGTCGCGTCAGGGCGCGTCCGGCGGGAGGAGGGTGATGGTGTAGGCGTCGTGGAAGTCGGTCCACGGGATGGTGACCGTGGCGCTGTTGCCGTCTACGGTGAGCTCCTCGTCGGCGACGGGTTCCAGGCCGGTCACCACGCCGCCGTTGTTCCACGGGACGCGCTCCACGACGGCGCGGACGGTGCCGTTCTGGACCAGGCCGGTGACGGCGTCGAGGCCGGTGAGGTCGACCGTCATGGTGCCGGTGGAGCCCTTGGTGCCCAGCAGGACGGCGGCACGGCTCGCTTCGTCGTCGCCCGTGGCGTAGCCGTCGAGGTCGGCGCCCGGGGTGACCTCGGCGCGGGTGCCGGTCATCTCGGCGTAGAACTTGTAGAGCTGCCAGTCGCCCAGCGGCTGGTAGGTGCCGCCGTCGTTGGTCAGGAGGCTGGCCATGTTGTCGTGCAGGGCGTTGCCGGAGGCCCAGTTGGCGCGCAGGCCGTCGACGTTGCCGTGTTCGAGGCGGGCGATGAACCAGCCGGAGTTGCCGGGGTTCTGCTGCTCGGGCCAGGCGTACTCGTTGACCGAGTAGTCCTCGACCGTGAGGCCGCGATCGGCCAGCATCTGCTGGACCGAGGCCTTGCTGGCCGCAGGGTCCTGGTTGTTCGGGCTGCCGCCGATCTCGTGCCAGCTGATGATGTCGGGCACGGTGCCGGCCTCCGCGACGTGGTCCAGGAAGGTGGTCCACCAGCCGTTGCCCGGGTCGGGCTCGCCCGCGGTGCTGGGACCGACGATGACCGTGTCGGGCAGCTCCTCGCGGATCCGGGCGTAGGTCCGGTCCCACATCTCAAGGTACTGCTCCTGCGAGCGGTCCCAGAACTGCGTGATGTCGGGCTCGTTCCAGATGTCCCACTGCGGGTTGATCCCGGCGGCCTTGATGTCGGAGATGAGCTGGTCGAGGAAGGCGTCATAGTCCGACCAGTCGCCGTTGTCGCCGGGGAAGCGGGGCGAGGTCGTGCCGTCGGCCCCCCAGAGGTCGTGCGGGAGCATCTGGAAGGTGCCGCCGAGGTCGACGGTGCGCTGGTACTGGGCGAGGGTGGAGTTCCAGCGGCGCTCGTAGTCGCCCGCGACCCAGCCGCCCGGACTGCCGAGTTGAGCGCCGCCGGCCCGTTCGAAGCGGAAGTCGATGCCGGTGAAGAACTCGTCGGGCGGGTTGGAGCCGTCCTCGGTGATGCCGTAGAGAATGCCGGACGCGTGGTGCTTCGGGGCGCCCAGGTCGGCGGAGAAGTCGACGGAGACGCTGTCGTCCAGGGTCTGGGCCGGCGGCTGGGCGGGCTGGGCGGAGCCGGCGGGAATCAGCAGCAGCGCGGCCGTCGCCGCCGCGAGGGCGGCGGCGAGGCTGCCCAGGCCGCGCTTGCGGTGGGAGGTACGGGGGTTGCGCATGGGGGTTGCCTCCTGTGGGGGGGATGCGGCTCGGGAGGCGAGCGCTGTCGAAACCTATTCGAACCGGAGAAACCGGGGAACCGGGGAACCGGTTCGAGTCGAACCGGTTCGATGAACGTAACACCGCTCCCTCCTCTGGGCAATGGACCCTGCGAACCCTCTCTCACCGCCCGGCACAGCGCCCTGACGGTCAGTCGGTCACCGCCCGCTCATCCGCCCTGTCCGCGACGGCGTCGGTCGCCGGACGCTCGGCGCCGACGCGGGACTCGTCCCATTCCGCGGCCGGTTCGTGGCCGCGCCGGGCGTCCAGGATCCCGGAGGTCAGGAGGATCACCAGGCCGGAGACGGGGACCAGGACCAGGCCGAGGCGGATCGACGAGGCGTCGGCGATCAGGCCGATGACGGGCGGGCCCGTCAGGAAGCCGATGCGCAGCAGGAAGGCGGCCACGGTGATGCCCGCGCCGGGCCACAGGCCCGGGACCTCGTCGGCGGCGTGGAAGGCGGCGGGGATGAGGGTGGCGATGCCGAAGCCCGCGAGGGCGAAGCCCACCACCGTCGTCGGCACGGTGGGCCACAGCAACGCCGTGCCGGTGCCGGAGATCACCAGCAGCGCGCCGACCCGGGCGGTGGCGCGGTCGCCGAAACGCTGCACCGCCCGGTCGCCGAGCAGCCGGCCGACGGTCTGCGCGCCCTGGAGCGCGATGAAGGCGAGGCCGCCGACGAAGGGGCTGGTGTCCAGCTCGTTCTGGAGGTAGTTCGCGCCCCACGCGCCGGGAGCGTCCTCCACCACGGCCGTCGCCGCGGTCATCAGGCCCAGGACGGCGAACGCCACCAGCACCGGGCGCCGCAGCCACGCGCGGCGCGACCCGGCGGAGGGCTCGCCCTCGGGCGCGGGCGGCAGCGGCTGCTTCTCGGTGTCGTCCGGGCCCGGCAGCAGGAAGCGGGAGGCGACCAGCGATGCCGCCGTGACGAGGGCCCCGTCCACGGCGAGGTGGACGGACAGGGGAACGCCGGCCTGGGCCGCCGCCGCGCCCGCGAGGCCGCCGGTCACGGCGCCGATGCTCCACAGGCCGTGGAAGGCGTTGAGGATCGACCGGCCGTAGCGGCGCTGCACCCGCATCCCGTGGGCGTTCACCGCGACGTCGGTGATGGCGTCGAGCGCGCCCGCGAGGAAGATGGCCGCGCAGAGCAGGGCGTAGGTGGGCGCGGTGCCGACGAGGAGGATGTTGACGCCCGCCAGCGCCTGGCTGGCCACGGCGGTCCACGCCGAGCCGAAGCGCTTGATCAGCGGCCCGGCCGCGAGCCCGAGCGCCAGGGCGCCCAGCGGCATGGAGGCGATCGCGGTCCCCAGCGCGGCGTTCGACAGCGACAGATCGGCCTTGATCTCGGGGTAGCGGGGGGCGACGTTCGAGAAGAGGAAGCCGTTGGCGAAGAACAGCACGGCGACGGCGACGCGGGCCCTGACGGGGATGCCGCCGGTGGTGCCGCCTGTGGGGGTGCCGGTGGGGGTGGTGCGGGACATGGACAGCGACGATACGAGCCGGGGCCGCCGCCGCGCGACGGGATTCCGCGCCGGGCGGCGACTACGCTGGCGCGAGAGGCCAGGGACATCGGAAGGGCGTTTCTCATGAGCAATCTGGAGACCGCGCCGCCCGAGGTGACCTGCGTCAACGCCCCCGACGGAGCGCTCCAGCTCCTGCGGCCGCGCGAGGTGCCGCTGGGCGGGCCGCGCGCGATGCCCGTGCGGCGCACGCTGCCGCAGCGGGCGCGCTCGCTGATCGGCGCGTGGTGCTTCGCCGACCACTACGGCCCGGACGACGTGTCGGCGTCGGCGACCGGTGGGATGCGGGTGCCCGGCCATCCGCACACCGGGTTGCAGACGGTGTCGTGGCTGTTCAGCGGCGAGATCGAGCACCGCGACACGACCGGCGCCCACGCCCTGGTCCGGCCCGGCGAGCTGAACCTGATGACGGCCGGGTCGGGCATCGCGCACTCGGAGTTCTCCACCCCCGGCACCACGGTGCTGCACGGCGCCCAGCTGTGGGTGGCGCTGCCGCACGCGCACCGGTTCACGGCCCCGGCGTTCGAGCGCTACGCCCCGCTGCCGCTGGAGCACGACGGCGCGCGGGTGCTCGTCTTCCTGGGCGGCCTGGCGGACCTCGCGGGGCCCGCCTCGCCGGTGCGCACCTTCAGCCCGCTGCTGGGCGCGGAGATCACGCTGGACGCGGGCCGCGCGATCGAGCTCGCGCTCGACCCGGGGTTCGAGCACGGGGTGCTCGTGGACACCGGCCGCGTCACCGTGGGCGGCGCGACGACGGCAGGGCCGGGCGAGCTGGTCTACCAGCCGGTCGGCGCGGGCGTGCTCCGCCTCGCCGCCTCGGCCGAGGGGAAGGCCCGGGTGCTGCTGCTGGGCGGCGAGCCGCTGGGCGAGCGCATCGTGATGTGGTGGAACTTCATCGGCCGCGACCACGACGAGATCGCCGCCTATCGCGCGGAGTGGCAGGCCGAGCGCGGCGGGGACGGGGAGGGGACCGGCACGGGCACCGGCACCCTGCGTTTCGGGGCGTTCCCGGCGGAGTGGGGACAGGACGGCACCCTTCCGGCGCCGGAGCTGCCCCACACGCGGCTGCGCCCGCGCGGCTAGGCGGCGGAATGCGGGAATACGGGAGGGAGCCGCGTCGTTCGGTATGGTAGTTTAATGTTCAACTAATAGGGAGGTGCTCCGATGGGCCCGATGCAGTTCGGCGTCTTCACCGTCGGCGACGTGACGACGGACCCGACGACGGGACGCACGCCCGGCGAGCACGAGCGCATCAAGGCGATGGTCGCCATCGCCCGCAAGGCGGAGGAGGTCGGCCTTGACGTCTTCGCCACCGGCGAGCACCACAACCCGCCGTTCGTGCCCTCCTCCCCCACCACGATGCTCGGCCACATCGCGGCCACGACCCGGCGGCTGATCCTCTCCACGGCCACGACCCTCATCACCACCAACGACCCGGTGAAGATCGCCGAGGACTACGCCATGCTCCAGCACCTGGCCGACGGCCGCGTCGACCTGATGATGGGACGCGGCAACACCGGCCCGGTCTACCCCTGGTTCGGCCAGGACATCCGCCAGGGCATCCCCCTCGCCATCGAGAACTACGCCCTCCTCCACCGCCTGTGGCGCGAGGACACCGTCGACTGGGAAGGCCGCTTCCGCACCCCGCTCCAGGGCTTCACCGCCACCCCACGCCCCCTCGACGGCGTCCCGCCCTTCGTGTGGCACGGCTCCATCCGCTCCCCGGAGATCGCCGAGCAGGCCGCCTACTACGGCGACGGCTTCTTCGCCAACAACATCTTCTGGCCCAACGGCCACTTCCAGCAGCTGATCGGCCTCTACCGGAGGCGTTACGCCCACTACGGGCACGGCGGCGAGGACGAGGCGATCGTCGGCCTGGGCGGCCAGGTCTTCATGCGGAAGAACTCGCAGGACGCGGTGCGCGAGTTCCGGCCCTACTTCGACAACGCCCCGGTGTACGGGCACGGGCCCTCGCTGGAGGAGTTCATGGCCGAGACGCCGCTGGCGGTGGGCAGCCCGCAGCAGGTCATCGACAAGACGCTCGCGTTCCGGGACGCCTTCGGCGACTACCAGCGCCAGCTCTTCCTGATGGACCACGCGGGCCTGCCGCTGAAGACCGTGCTGGAGCAGCTCGACATCCTGGGCGAGGAGGTCGTGCCCGTGCTGCGCCGGGAGTTCGCGCGCCTGCGCAAGCCCGGCGTTCCCGACGCGCCGGTCCACCCGGCCGTCGCCAACACCACCGTGGAGGTCTGATCGCCGTGTCCGCATCGACAACGCCGGCAACGCCGCTGAGGCTGGTGGCCGTCACCGCCGGCCTGAGCAAGCCGTCCTCCTCGCGCCTGCTCACCGACCGGCTCACGCGGGCGGCCACCGGAGCGCTGGAGGAGGCGGGCCGCCCCGCCGAGGTGCGGGTCGTGGAGCTGCGCGACCTGGCCGTGGACATCGCCAAGCACCTCGTCTCCGGCTTCCCCGGTCCCCGGCTGCGCGAGATCCTCGACGCGGTGACGGAGGCGGACGGCCTGATCGTCGTGACGCCCGTCTTCGCCGCCTCCTACAGCGGGCTGTTCAAGTCCTTCTTCGACCTCGTCGAGCAGGACGCGCTCGCCGGAACGCCCGTCCTGATCGGGGCCACCGGCGGCACCGCGCGCCACTCGCTCGTCCTGGAGCACGCCCTGCGCCCGCTCTTCGCCTACCTGCGCGCGCAGACGCTCCCCACGGGCGTCTTCGCCGCCACCGACGACTGGGGCGCCGGCGCCGAGGCGTACGCCGGCGAGCTGTCCGCCCGGATCGAGCGGGCCGGCGGCGAGTTCGCCGCGCTGCTCGCCCGCACCCCGCCCGCCGCCGGCCGAGGCGCGGAGGCCGACGAGGTGGTGCCCTTCGAGCGGCTCCTCGCCGACCTCGGCTGACGCCGAGCGGGCGTAGTCCCGGTCGAAGTGCCGCCGCCCTTCGGCGAACGCCAGCAGCCGGCCGGAGGGCAGGGCGAACGCCCGGTGGCAGGGGGGATCGTCCGAGCGTCCAGGACCAGGACACGAATGAGGCGCCCTTGGAAGGGCCCTTGACGAACTGGCGCAGCCGCACGAACCGTCAGCGGACCGGCTGACCGACGCCCAGCAGGTTCCCCTCGCTGTCGCGGAACCAGGCGCCGCGCTCCCCGCTCGCGCCCTTGCTCGGGTAGTTGCCCTCGACCTCCGCGATGCCGTCCACGGTCCGCAGCCCCGGCAGGTCCACCTCCTCGAACTCCACGCCGCGCCGCCGCAGCTCGGCCGTGGCGGCCTCGATGTCGTCGACCTCCAGCGCCATCTGCGTGAAGGTGCCGGGCGAGGCCCCCGCCGACGCGAAGAGCACGAACTCCGCTCCCCCGCAGCGATACAGCAGCCCGCCGGGCCGCTCGTCCACCGGCTCCAGGCCCAGCACCTCGGCGTAGAAACGCCGCGCCCTGCCCAGATCCCGCGCGGGAAGCCGCGTGGCCACCCGGCAGCCGCTCAGGGGTCCCTTGCCGTCGCTCGCGTCCATGGCGTTCCTCGCATCCATGACATCCATCGTGCGGTGCCGCGACACGCGGGCGAAGCGGACGCGCCGGGGCCATTCACTCATATGTCATTGGCCCATCAACTCCCGCCCCCGCCAGAGTTTTCCCGGCTCCCCGAGGCTCGCGGCCATGACTGCTCACTCGCACTCCCCCGCCAACTCCCGCAGAGGCTCCCGCGGCTTCAGGCGCGCCGCGGCGGCCACGACGGCGTTCGCGACCGCCGCCCTGACCTTCCTCCTCGCCCCGGCCGGGCAGGCCGCGGACGCCGGCGCCGGCGCGGCGCTCCCCCTCGGCGACGCCGACCTGGTGGAGACGCGCAGCGCCGAGAACCTGGCGCCCGGCGTCACGCTGACCCGCATCGTGCGCGGCACCGAGCCGGCCCCGGCCGACCAGATCAACACCACCACCCGCGGCCCGTGGGTGGTCAACGTCCTGACGATCGACCCCAGCGCCACCGACGGGCACCTGGAGGCGACCTACGGGCCGGACCTGGCCGGCGTGGAGCGCACCACCGAGCTGGTCGACCGGGCCGGGGCACTCGCCGGGGTCAACGCCTCCTTCTTCACCTTCACCGCCAGCGAGCAGTACCCCGGCGACCCGGTGGGCCTGGGCCTGTTCGACGGGGAACTCCTCAGCGAGCCCACCGGCGACCCGGCCGAGGCCGACTTCGTCGTGGACGCCCGCAGCGGACGGGTGCTGATGGGGCGTCTGGACTGGTCCGGCGCCGTCCGCAACCGGCAGACCGACGCCACGCTGCCGCTGGAGTACCTCAACCACCCGCCGGTGGTCCCGGAGGCCTGCGCCGAGCTCGCCGACCAGACCCAGTGCGCCCAGCCCGGCGACGTGGTCCGCTTCACGCCCGAGTTCGCCGACGCCACCCCCTCCGGGCCGGGCGTCGAGGTCGTCCTGGACGGGCGTGGCTGCGTGGTGCGGGCGGAGACGGCGCGCGGCACGGAGCTGGCCGAGGGCCAGACCTCCCTCCAGGCGACGGGCCGGGAGGCGGCGTCCCTGCTGCGGGTCGCGGGACGCGGATGCGTCAGGGTGACCACCGCCCTGTTCGACGAGGACGGCGACCGGCTGCCCACCGGCGAGGGGCTGTTCGGCGTCAACGGCCGCTACCGGCTCGTCGCGGACGGCGAGATCGTGGTGCCCGACGGCTCGGGCAGCTTCTTCGGGCGCAACCCGCGCACCATCGCCGGCACCACCGAGGGCGGGAAGATCGTGCTCGCGACGATCGACGGCCGCATGACCACGAGCGTGGGCACGACGATGGACGAGACCGCCGCCGTCGCGCAGGCGCTCGGCATGCGCGACGCGGTCAACCTGGACGGCGGCGGCTCCACGGCCATGTCGGTCGAGGGCGCCCTCGTGAACCGGCCGAGCGGCACCGGCGAGCGCGCCGTCGGCGACGCCCTCGTCCTCGTCGAACGCCCCTACCGCCCCTAGCGGGCTACTCGCTGAGGCGGGCCCCGTCCCCGAGCAGGGCGCGGACAAGGCGGCCGAAGACCAGGCGTCCCGACCAGGCCGCCGGCGCGTCGAGCAGGCGGGGCGGCCTCCGCAGCCGGATCTCCTCGCGCCACGCGACCTGGCACCGGCCGTCCCGGGGGCGGACCTCGATCTCGGCCCAGCCCGCGATGACCCGGCCGCGCTTGACCAGGCGGCACAGGCCGGGGGCGTTCTCCGTGGGCGGGGCCCAGCGGACGACCTCCATCGGGTCGTCGAACGCGAAGCGGCCGAGGCCGGTACGCGCCACGATCAGCGTGCCCGGCCGCGTCGGCCCCGGCGGCTCCACGGTGACGCGCGTCAGGGGCACGTGCGCGCCGTGGCGCGGCCAGTCCGTGAGCCGCCGCCACGCCTCGGCGGCGGGCAGCGACGAGGAACGCGCGACGCGGAAGACGGCCACGACCGGAGCGTAGGCGACGGCGCCAGGCCCGCGGTTGTTACCGGTCCGTTAACCTTTCACGGGCAGGTACGGCCCAACCGCACGCGTCCCCCCAGGAGGCCCCACCTTGCGCGCAACGCACGGCCGGTACGGCGCCACCGCCGCGGCCCTGATCACGCTCGCCGGGCTCACGGCCACGGCCACCGCGTCACCCGCCCCGACCCCCATCCCCTCCCACGCACCGGCGACGGCGGCGGAGAGCGGCACGTTCAATGTCCTCACCTACAACATCGCCGGGCTGCCCCTCGGCCTGGGCGACAGCGATCCGGAGACCAACACCCCGCTCATCGGCCAGCGCCTCGACTCGTACGACGTCGTCAACGTCCAGGAGGACTTCAACTACCACGCCGCGCTGTATGAGAACGACGACCACCCCCACCGCACCGCCACCAGCGGCGGAGCGGGCTTCGGCGACGGCCTCAACACCCTCTCCGACCATCCCTTCGAGGATTTCCAGCGCGTCGACTGGGACGACTGCACCGGCGCCGACTGCCTGACGCCCAAGGGCTTCACGCTGGCCCGGGTCCGGCTGGCCGAGGGCGTCTTCCTCGACCTCTACAACGTGCACGCGAACGCCGACACGACGGACGCCGCGCTGGCCGCGCGCCGCGCCAACATCGAGCAGCTCTCGGACTTCATCCAGGCCACCTCGGCCGGCAACGCGGTCATCGTCATGGGCGACACCAACACCCGCTACACGCGCGAAGGCGACAACATCCGCACCCTCGTCGAGGAGAACGGCCTGACCGACGCCTGGGTGGAGCTCGTCCGCGGCGGTCAGGCCCCGGCGCAGGGCAGCGAGGCGCTGGTCTGCGACGAGGCGGCGCCGACCGACGACTGCGAGGTCGTCGACAAGATCCTCTACCGCGACGGCCCGCTGCTGGACATGACCGCCACCGACCACCGCAACGACTGGCAGTCCTTCCTCCGCGACGACGGCGAGCACCTGTCCGACCACTTCCCCCACACGGCCGGCTTCTCGTGGACCCTGCCGGCCGGCCTGCGCGCCAGCGACTTCTTCGGCGGCCCGCACGGCACGGCGTTCAACGACGCCGACGACCTGCCCGCCACCCCCTCGCCCCGCACGCTGACCCTGCGCGGCGGCGAACGCCTCGACGCGGTCTCGCTCGAGCACGACGACGGCACCCTCCTCAGCCACGGCGGCACGGGCGGCACCGCCACCTCCCTCGCGCTGACCCCCGACGAGCACCTCACCTCGGCCACGCTCACCCGCGGCCGGCACGACGGCCGCACCCGCCTCTTCTCGGCCTCCCTCACCACGAACACCGGCCGCACCCTCTCCGCCGGCACGCCCACCTCGGACTCCGTGGCGTTCACGGCCCCGTCCGGCTGGGAGATCGTCGGCTTCACGGGCAGGGCGGGAGACGAGATCGACAAGCTCGGGGTCCTCTACGCGCCGATCGCGGAAACCTGATCGGCTCGCCGCCGGCGCTGTCACACAGCAAGAAGGCCCCCGCAGGGGCCTTCACCGTTCTTCGGACGATCTGTGGAGCTAAGGAGAATCGAACTCCTGACCTCTTGCATGCCATGCAAGCGCTCTACCAACTGAGCTATAGCCCCGGGAGGTGGTCCGCCCCGCGGTGTTCCGCGTGGCGGCGTCGCCTACTGTACACGGCGGGGATGGTGCCTTGCCAAATCGATTACGGGGGCGGGGGCGGGGCTCAGACGCTGGCGAAGGAGTAGAAGCGCTTGAGCGCGCAGTGCTCGTCGAGGAGGCGGCCGTAGATGGGCTCGCCCTCCAGCTCGCGGTAGACCTCGATCGGGTCGCCTTTTATGATCAGCGCACGTGCGCACTCGACGCACCAGTACTGGTAGGCCACGTTGACGGGCTGGAGGTCGCGCACGATCGGCGTACCGCAGCCGCACCAGTCGCACTTCCTGCTGTGTGCACCCATGAAGATCAGCCGCACCCTCCGTCGTGGGCCGTGCACACGAGGCAATCCCTCCGTCAGCACCAGTGGTCCGTCGGGCCGGGCCGGCGTCGGCCCTGCGCATACGATTCTGCCACGTGGCGGCGGGGCTATAACCCGCTGATCCCGCCTCCCGGGCAAGGGAGACGGGATCGATACCGGAGTTCAGCGGTAGGTCGGCTGGGTCTGGGCGTTCAGCTCCTCCAGGCGCACGGACCGCGCGCTGTCGGTACGCGGGTCGTCGATGCGCAGCACGTCGAAGCCCGACTGGCCGTTGGAGTAGATGTAGCCGTTGTAGTAGTAGACCGACCAGGTGCCGCCGAAGGTCGGCACGTCGGGGTTGACCGGGCCGCGGTCGAAGTAGCCGATCTCCTCGGGGTTCTGGGAGTCGGTGAAGTCGACGACGGACAGGCCGCCCTGGTACCAGGCCTGGACCATGATGTCGCGGCCCTGGGCCGGGATCAGCGAGCCGTTGTGGGCCACGCAGTTCTCGGTGTCGGCCTGGTGGCGCGGAATCTTGAAGTAGTCCTGGAACGCGAGCCGCCGGTCGTCGCCCGTGCCCGTGATGTGGTAGATGCCGTCGGCGCCGTACTCGTCGCCGGTCTCGGCGTTGCAGGTCGGGGCGCCGCCGCCGCCGAGCTCGTCGGTGAAGACGACCTTGCTGCCGTCCTGGCTGAAGGTCGCCGAGTGCCAGAAGGCGAAGTGCTCGGTGTCCTGGACCTGGTCGATGACCTCGGGCCGGGCCGGGTCGGAGATGTCCATCAGGATGCCGTCGCCCATGCAGGCGCCGGCCGCCAGGTCCAGCGCCGGGTAGGCGGTGATGTCGTGGCAGCCGGAGGTCTCGCTGCCGGTGTCGCTGCCGGGGAAGCCGCCCTCGGGGAAGAGCACGTCGAAGCCGGACAGCTCGGCCCGCTCGGGGGCGTTGCGCGGCACCTTCACGATGGAGATGCCGTCGTGCGGCGGCCCGCAGTCGGGGAAGGTCGCGTCCGGGCCGTAGGAGGAGACGTAGACGTAGACGTTGCGGCGCTCGGGCACCAGCGTGTGGGTGTGCGAGCCGCAGGGCGTCTCCACGGCGGCGACGTACTCCGGGTGCCGGATGTCGCTGATGTCGAAGACCCGTACGCCCTCCCAGGAGTTCTCCTGCGTGGCCGGCTGCGTGGTGCTGGCGCAGGAGTCGTCGTTGCGGGAGGAGTCGACGGACAGGAACAGCAGGTCGCCGGAGACGGAGATGTCGTTCTGGGAGCCGGGGCAGAGCACCTCGGCGACGACGCGCGGCGAGGCGGGGCGGCCGATGTCGTAGACGGTGAAGCCGTCGTAGTTGCCGGCGAAGGCGTAACGGCCCTGGAAGGCGAGGTCCGAGGCGATGCCGGGGATGGCCTCGGAGACGGGGGTGTTGGACAGGAGGCTGATGTTGTCGCTGTGGGCGACGTCGTCGGGGCCCTCCGGCGCGGCGGCTGCCGTGCCCGCCAGGAAGAGGGACGCCAGCAGCCCGGTGACGGCGGCCACCACCCCGAGCCTGCGGCGGCCCCGGCGGGACCGGTGCAACGATGTCACGTGTTCTCCCCCTGAGATCCGCGGAGTGAGTGGAGTGAGCGGAGCGAGTGAGCGAGTGAGCGAGTGATCCGGATGGACCGGTGTTGGTGGCTTGGGAGTTAACCGGCATTGACCGGTTCCGAATGTCGGTCAGTATCCTTCCGTTGTCAACATGTCCACATCAATACGGGAAACCAACATGTCACATGGCGAGGCGCGGTCCCCCTGGTGGTGGGGGCTGTTGGGCCTGTTGGCACTGGCTCTCGCCGGCGGCTGCACCGGCGGCGGGGACTCCGGCTCCGGCTCCGCGGAGGATGCGGGCACGCAGCCGGTCATCGCCCCGGGACGGCCTGGTGAGCCGGCCGGGACCCTCTCCCCCGACGAGGCCCGCGAGGCGGCGCGCGACTCCTACGCCGAACCCAACGCCGCGGACGTGGCGTTCATGGCGAAGATGATCGAGCACCACGGGCAGGCGCTGCTGATGGCGGATCTGGCCGATACGCGCGCCTCCGACGGCTCCGTCCGGCGGCTGGCCGAGCGCATCGCCAGGGCGCAGGAGCCGGAGATCGGGGTGATGGAGGACTGGCTCGACGACAACGCCGAGGGCGGCGCCGGGGGTGAGGCCGAGGGCCACGGGCACGCGGGGGACATGCCGGGCATGGCGACCGAGGAGGACCTGGCAGAGCTGCGCGGCGCCCGCGGCGCCGACTTCGACGCGCTCTTCCTGGACCTGATGATCGCCCACCACGAGGGCGCGGTGGAGATGGCGACGGACGAGGCGGCCCAGGGCAGCGCCAGCTTCGTCGTCGAGCTGGCGGCGGAGATGGCCGCCACCCAGGGCGCCGAGATCGACCGGATGGAGAACCTGCGCTAGGCCCTGTCCGGGCGTGCCTCCCGCCTGCGGCGGGAGCGTCGCGGGCCCGGCCGGATCGCCCGGCCGGATCGCCCGGACAGGTTCTAGGCGACGGTGCCCGGTGCCGGCCTGCGCGCGCGGGACTCCGCCATCAGGCCCGCCGCCGCCGTGGCCAGTGCCACCGTGCTGAGCGCGATCATCGTGGGCCACAGGGCCTCGGCCGTGGAGAGTTCGGCCTCGGTTCGGTTGAGGAAGAGCGTGCCGAAGGTGGCGGTGCCGATGAGCATCCCCAGCTGCGTCATGGTTCCCGTCACGCCGCTGGCGTCGGGCGCGTCCTCCGGCCGCACGAGGGCGAGGGCGCCGGTGAGGGTGGGGGCGTAGGCCAGCGCCATGCCGCAGCCGTTGACGAAGAAGATCAGCAGGGCGGCGGGCCCGATCCCGTCGCCGTCGCGCAGCAGCAGGCCCGTGGCGAACAGCGCCGCCGCCGCCAGCAGCAGGCCGCCGGGCGCGAGCGCGGGCCGCCAGCGGGCGGGCATCCGGCCCCACAGCATCGAGACGGCGCCGAAGGCGATGGCGGTGGGCAGGAAGACCAGCCCGGCGTGCATCGCGCCGTACCCCAGGCCGCCGGCCCGCTCAGGGCTCTGGAGGTGGAGCGAGGCGGCGAACATCACGCCCGCGTTGAGGGCCATCACCACCAGGATGCGGCTCGCGGACATGGCCATGCGGGGGCTGCGCAGCACGCGCGGGGAGAGCAGCGGCGCCCCGCCGCGCCGGGACAGGCGCGACTCGTAGGCGGTGAAGAGGCCGAGCAGCACGACGCTGGCGGCCAGCAGCAGCCAGCACCACAGCGGCCAGTCCTCCTCCTGGCCGAGGACGAGCGGGACGGTGAACGCCAGCACCGCCGCCGTCAGCAGCGTCAGGCCCGGCAGGTCGAGACTGCGGGTCCGCTCCGCCGCCGCGGGCCGGTCCAGGGGGATGACGCGCGCGCCGAGGGCGAGCAGCGCCAGGCCGATGGGCACGTTGACGAGGAAGACCGGCCGCCAGCCCCAGCCGAAGAGGTCGGCGCTGACGAGCGCTCCGCCCACCACCTGCCCGGCGGCGGCGCCGGAGGCGAGCACCGCCGAGAACATCGCGAGCGCGCGGGCGCGTTCGGCTCCGGTGAAGGTGCGCTGGATGAGGCTGAGCACCTGAGGGAGCATCAGCGCCGCGCCCGCGCCCTGCACGAAGCGGAAGGCGATCAGCAGCCCGGCGGTGGGCGCGAGGCCGCAGGCGAGGGAGGCGAGGGTGAACAGGGCGAGCCCGGCCAGGAAGAGGCGGCCGAGGCCGTGGCGGCCGCCGAGCCGGGCGCCGGTCACCAGCAGCACGGCGTAGGCGATGGTGTAGCCGGCGATGACGAGTTGCAGGGAGCCGCCGGAGGCGTCGAGGTCGGACTGGACGGTGGGAGCGGCGACGTTGACGATGAAGACGTCGAGGAGCGCCATGAACATCGCGCCGAGAACCGCCGCCAGCAGCAGGCCGGGCCGCCGCCGGCTCGCCTCGGGGGCGCCGGCGCCGCCCGTGTCCGGCCGGGCGGCCGCGGGCGTGGAGGTCGTGGTCATGGCGTCCACCCTGCGCCCGGCGCGGTACTGGTAACGAGAGCCCGGTGATACTGGTACTGACAGCACCCGGCAACGGCGTTGCGCGGGCGGCTCGGCGGCGGCAGCGTGGAGGGATGACGGCGGTGGCGACGGCGCGGAGCCCGCAGCGGACGCAGCAGCGCAGGCCGGAGCTGGCGGCGTTCCTGCGGGGCAGGCGGGCGCGGATCACCCCTGCGGACGTGGGCCTGCCGCCGGGGCCCAGGCGGCGTACGCCGGGGCTGCGCCGCGAGGAGGTCGCGCAGCTCGCCGGGGTCGGGGTCACCTGGTACACGTGGCTGGAGCAGGGCCGCCCGATCAACGCCAGCGCGCAGGTGCTCGACGCCGTGGCCCGCACGCTGCGGCTGGACGAGGCCGAGCGGGAGCACCTGTACCGCCTGGCCGGGGTGCCGTACGCCGGCCAGGCGGAGCCGGAGCCGGGCGCGGCGGCGATCAGCCCCGACGTGCAGGGGGTGATCGACGGGCTCGACCCGCTGCCCGCGGTGATCTACAACGCGCGCTTCGACGTGCTGGGGTACAACTCCGCCTACTGGGCGCTGGTCTTCGCCGGGTCGGACTGGGACGGGGCCTCGCCGTGCAACGTGCTGTGGGTGCTGTTCACCGGCGCGGCGGCGAAGTGCCCGCTGGTGTACCGGGAGGAGGAGCTGCGGCTGATGGTCGCCACGCTGCGCGGGGCGTACGGCGGCCACGTGGGCGAGCCGTCGTGGGAGGCGTTCATCCGGCGGCTGCGCGAGGCGAGCCCGGAGTTCCGCCAGATGTGGGAGAGCGGCGACGTGGCCCCGCCGGGGCCGAGGGTCAAGACCTTCCGGCACCCGGGAGGGAAGGGCGAGGTGCGGATGCGCTCGGTGTCGCTGTCGGTGCACGGCATGCCCGACTCGCGGATGGTCGTCTACACGGCGGACGACGAGGACAGCCGCGGGCGGATGGAGGAGATCGTCGCGACCGGCGGGCGCGCGGGCGCCTGGGCGCCCTAGTCGTCGTCGCCGAGGACCGGCTCGGGCAGGGAGCCGGCGTTGTGCTCCAGCAGCCGCCAGCCGCGGGCGCCGTCGCCCAGCACGGACCAGCAGCAGTTCGACAGGCCGCCCAGTGCCTCCCAGCTGCTCGGCGGCAGGCCGAGCAGCCGGCCGATGGTGGTGCGGATGGCGCCGCCGTGGCTGACGACGACCAGCACGCCGCCGGGCGGCAGCTTCTCCACCGCGCGCTCGACCACGGGCGCGGCCCGGGCGGCCACCTCGGTCTCCAGCTCGCCGCCGCCGCGCCGCACGGGCTCGCCGCGCTTCCAGGCCGCGTACTCCTCGCCGAAGCGGGCCATGATCTCGTCGTGCGTCAGGCCCTGCCAGGCGCCGGCGTACGTCTCCCGCAGGCCCTCGTCGTACGCCACGTCCAGGCCGGTGAGCAACGCCAGCTCCGCCGCGGTCGCGACGGTGCGGCGCAGGTCGGAGGAGATGATGGCGTCGGGCTCCAGGCCGGCCAGCAGCCGGGCGGCGCGGCGGGCCTGGGCCACGCCGGCGTCGGTCAGCTCGATGTCGGTGGTGCCCTGGAAGCGGCGCTCCACGTTCCACGAGGTCTGGCCGTGGCGCCACAGCACGATGCGGCGCCCGCCGTGCGCCGCGCGGTCGCCGTTCAGCTCGGATCACCGCCCCGGGCGTGGGCCTCGGCACGGCCGCGCGTGGCCTGGGCGTCGGGCGGCAGCCCGATCACGGGGCAGTCCTTCCACAGCCGCTCCAGGGCGTAGAAGACGCGCTCCTCGGCGTGCTGCACGTGGACGACGATGTCGACGTAGTCCAGCAGCACCCAGCGGCCGTCGCGCTCACCCTCGCGCCGGACGGGCTTGGCGCCCCGCTCCTTCAGCAGCGCCTCCTCGATGCCGTCGACGATCGACCTGACCTGCCGGTCGCTGGGCGCGGACGCCAGGAGGAAGGCGTCGGTGATCGCCAGGACGTCGCTCACGTCGTAGGCGATGATGTCGTGCGCCAGCTTGTCGGCCGCCGCCTGGGCGGCGGTCTCGATCAGCTCGGTGGCGCGGTCGGTTGCGGTCACAGGTGATGCCTTCTCCATCCGTCTCGGGTGCGCGGGCCCGTTCGGTGCCGATTACAGGATCTCACGCGGGACCGACAACGCTCCGGGTCTTTCCACCCCGCGCGATCACTCCGCGTAGTCCTCGCCGAGGAGGATCGTGACGTCGGCGTTGCCGGCGCCCTCGCCCTGCGTGACGGCGTCCTCGGGCAGCCCCAGCGTCCTGGCGGCGTCCAGGGCCGTCTCGCGGTGCGCCTCGTCGGCGTAGGTGACCTGCGAGGCCGCCTGGGTCTCCTCGGCGGCGCGGGCGTCGACCACGGTGAAGCCGCCGTTGACCAGGTCGATCCTGGCGTCCTGCGCGGCGCCCTCCGCGCCGGAGGCGTCGCGGATGCCGATGCGGACCGCGCCGCCGGGGTCGGGGTTGCTGACGGTGCCGCCCAGCACGTCCTTCACCATGCCGTCGGCGGTCTCCTCGCTCAGGGTGCCGTCGTCCTGCACGGGCAGCAGCGAGGTCCCGTAGCCGGTGCCGCCGCCGTCGCCCGCCTGCGCGAGCGCCGCGAGCTGGGCCAGGCTGGCGCCGAGCTCCTCCTCCGGCAGCGAGGGGTCGGGGATCAGCAGCAGGGCGCGGACCACCTCGATGGCGGGGTCGCGCCCGGTGGGGAACTCGGCGAACACCGCCGCCATCACCTGACCGAAGCGCTCCAGCTGGGCGGTCTCCGGCTCGCCCTCGGCCCGGTGGACGGCGTAGGCGGTGGCCGCCTCCCCGTCCAGCAGCACGTCCTGGCCCTGCGGCACGAGCGGGCCGTCGCCCCCCGCTTCCTCGTCCTCGGGCGCGGCCACCTCGGCGTTGGTGTCGAGGGTGATGCCGCCGACGATGTTGACGAGGTTCTCCAGGTACGGGGTGTCCAGCCGCCAGGTGCCCTTGATGTCCGCGCCGAGGAGGCCGCCGACCGCGTCGCGGACCTCGCCGGCGCTGGAGTCGACCACCGCCTGGCCGAGGGTGGTCGTGGCGCCGTCGGAGGTCACGGCGAGCTCGTTGGGCAGCAGCAGGGTGGTGCCGCGCTCGGTGGTCTCGTTGGCGACGAGGAGGGCGGTGGAGGTGGTGTCGCCGTTGGTCTCGCGCAGGTGGACGACGATCACGTCGCGCACCTGGGCGCCGGGGGCCGCCGCCTCCTCGGTGCCCTCCAGGCCGGGGATTGCGGGCAGCCGGTCGGTGGCCCACAGGAAGCCGGCGCCGCCGAGGACCGCGAGGACCAGGGTGAAGACCAGCAGCCGGCGGCGTACGCGGCCGCGGCGCTTGGCCTCCTCGCGGCGCTCGGTGCGGCTCTCGGTGAACTTCAGCCAGTCGATGACGTCTTCGGACTCCTCGTCCTGCTCGTCGACGAAGGCGAACTGCTCGGTCTGGTAGGCCGCTTGCTGTTCCTGCTCCGGGCCGTCGCTGGTCCGGCGCTGTCCCGGGACGGAGGGAGGCTCGGCCGCCGGGGCCGGGGCCGGAGGGTCGGCGACGGCGGGCTGCTGCGCGGTCCCCTGGCCGTAGGGGTCGTAGCCGTCGTAGACCGGCGGCTGCTGGCCGGTGCCGTAGTCGTAGGTCTGCTGGCCGCCGGCGGTGCCGTAGTCGTACGTGGCGCCTGCGCCGGCTCCGGTGCCGTGGTCATAGCCGTCGTACGCCGCGGGCTGGGGCTGCTGGGGCTGGGGCTGCTGGTAGATCGGACGCCCGTACTCGTCGTAGCCGTAGATCGGGGCGTTCTGCCCGTACGGATCCTGTCGGTCGTTCACCAGTGCCGCCCTTCAGCCCGTTCAGTGCGCAGGTCCCGGGGGGTGGTGTCGGTACAGGGCGCGCTTGTTGATGTAGCGCACCACCCCGTCCGGCACCAGATACCAGACCGGGTCGCCCCGGGCCACCCTCTTCCGGCAGTCGGTGGAGGAGATGGCCAGCGCCGGCACCTCCACCAGCGACACGCCGCCGCACGGCAGCCCGGGGTCGGCGAGCTGGTGCCCGGGCCGCGTCACCCCGATGAAGTGGGCGAGCGCGAACAGCTCTTCGGCGTCCCGCCAGCTCAGGATCTGGGCGAGGGCGTCGGCGCCGGTGATGAAGAACAGGTCCGCGTCGGCGTGTTGGGCACGCAGCTCCCGCAGCGTGTCGATGGTGTACGTTTTGCCGCCCCGGTCGATGTCAATCCGGCTGACCGAGAACTGCGGGTTCGAGGCGGTCGCGATGACCGTCATCAGGTAGCGGTCCTCGGCGGGAGAAACGTCTCTGTGGGACTTCTGCCACGGCTGCCCGGTCGGCACGAAGATGACCTCGTCCAGGTGGAAGAGGGTGGCCACCTCGCTGGCGGCGACCAGGTGGCCGTGGTGGATCGGGTCGAACGTGCCGCCCATCACGCCGATGCGCCGCTTGCCCTCGCCGCCCTGGCGCGCCTGGGACCCGGGCACTATCTGCTGTGGCATGGGCAGACCCTAGCGGTCGCGGTTGAGCCGCGTGGTGATCCACAGCAGCAGGAGCAGCGCGGCCAGCGCGCCGCCGCCGATGGCGTAGGCGTTCAGGCTGTCGTGCTGGCCGTGCTCGGTGGCCTCGGCCAGGGTGATGACGGTGTCAGTGACGGTCGGCATGCCAGTCATCGTATGCGGACCAGATGGCGACGGCCTCTTGCCCCCACCGGTCGGGGTGGGATGGAGTGGGGCGCGGGGGACGGGGCGGAGACCGACAAGGGGGCTTTACCGAACATGACAGACGGAACAAACGGCGCGGGTGCGGGCGCGGGCGCGGGCGAGGAGCGGCTGCCGGGCCGGAACAGGCAGCGCTTCCCCGGCATATCGTCGCGGGCCTACGAGCACCCGGCCGACCGCTCGGCGCTGGTGGCGTTGCGCAAGCTGACCGGCTTCGACACGGTGTTCAAGGCGCTGAGCGCGATGCTGCCGGAGCGCAGCCTGCGGTTGCTCTTCCTCTCCGACTCGGTGCGGGTCAGCGAGCGGCAGTTCGCGCACCTGCACGAGATGCTGCTGGACGCCTGCTACATCCTGGACCTGGAGCGGGTCCCGCCGATGTACGTGTCGCAGGACCCGAAGCCGAACGCCATGTGCATCGGCCTTGACCAGCCGATCATCGTGGTCACCACGGGTCTGGTCGAGCTGCTGGACGAGGAGGAGATGCGGGCGGTCATCGGCCACGAGGTCGGACACGCGCTGTCCGGGCACGCCGTCTACCGCACGATCCTGCTCTTCCTGACCAACATCGCCGTCCGGGTGGCGTGGATCCCGCTGGGCAACATCGCGATCATGGCGATCGTCACGGCGCTGCGCGAGTGGTTCCGCAAGTCGGAGCTGTCGGCGGACCGGGCGGGGCTGCTGGTGGGCCAGGACGCGCAGGCCTCCATGCGCGGCCTGATGAAGCTGGCGGGCGGCAACCACCTGCACGAGATGAACGTGGACGCCTTCCTGGAGCAGGCGGACGAGTACGAGGCGGGCGGGGACCTGCGCGACTCGGTGCTGAAGATCCTCAACGTGCTGCCGCGCACGCACCCCTTCGCGGTGGTGCGGGCGGCGGAGCTGCGGGCGTGGAGCGAGGGCCGGGACTACCAGCGGATCCTGGAGGGGCACTATCCGCGTCGCGGGGAGGACCGGGAGGCGTCGGTCACGGACTCCTTCCGCGAGTCGGCGGGGCACTACGCGTCGACGGTGCGGAACAGCAAGGATCCGCTGATGAAGCTGGTGAACGACGTGGCGGGCGGCGCGACGGATCTGGGCGGGCGGCTTCGCGACTTCGCGACGGGCCGCTCACGGGGCGCGTCGGGGACGCAGACGCAGGAGCGGCCGGCGGACGCGCCGGCAGACGCGCCCGAGGATGGGCCCGAGGCTCCGCCGGAGCGCGGCGGCGGCGCGTAGCCGCCTGCGGGCGGGCCCGCGGCGGCGCCTCCGGCGCCTTCGGGGTCCGGGGGCTTCGCCCCTGGACCCCGTTGCCGCCCACACCCCGGCACCCCACCCGGGGTGGCTTGGGCAGGTGGGCGGGGTCAGTGGTCCGTGGGCAGCTCGGGGAGCGCCGCGGGCGAGAGCGTGCCGCAGACGGGGGCGCCGCCGGGGGCGTCCCTCGTGAAGGGGTCGGTCGCCCGCTCCGCGGGCGGGTGCGTGGCGCGCTCGCCCGCCAGCAGCGGCACCAGCGCCGCGTCGCTCTCGGCCTCGCAGTCCATCGGGCCCGCCAGCACGTCGGCCTGCCGCACCACCGCCTGACGCTCCCGTAGCTCGCCCTCGCCGAACTGCAGGAGTATCTCCCGCTCGACGACGAAGAGCGCGGCGGGCGCCCGCGGCTCGCCGGCGGGCCTCACGGCGTAGACGAAGACGTGGTGGCCGGAGACCTGCAGCACGTCCTCGTCGATCTCGCGGAAGTCGAACTCGCCGTCGACGCGCGGCAGCGGGTCGGCCAGGGCCACCTGCTGCCCGGCCGGGTCGGCGTCGAAGCGCACCAGCCAGTCGGTGGGCACGGAGTACGGGTCGTGGCCCGCCATGGCGCGGTCGAACTGCTCCCGCTGCTCGGGGCCGAGCAGCTCGCGCACCGGGATGTAGGTGTTGCCGGCGAGCACCTCGGGCGTCAGGGAGCTGGCGACCACGTACTCCTTGGCGACGGTGAGGGCGGTGAGGACCTGCTCGCTGGTGAAGTGGACCGTGGCGCGCGGGTCCGGCAGCGCCACGCCGCCCGCGCCCATGCCGAACTCGTCGGCCGGACTGCCGGCGTACAGCGCCTCGGCGTCGCGGGAGCCGGGCACCTCGCCCTGCGGCGCGAGCGGGATCACCGCCCCGGCGGGCGGCTCGACGGCGGCGGAGTTGCCGGAGCCGTACGGGTTGTTGCTGCCCAGGTAGATGGCGGCGGCGAAGGCGAGGAGGATGATCAGGGCCAGGGCTATGCCCTGCTTGGGGATCACGCGGGCCGCCGGGCCTCCGGACTCGGGGAGGCGGCTGCGCACGGCCTCGGAGTGGTCCTCCAGCCGCTCCTGCGCGGAGAGCTCCTGGAGGCGAGCAGCTTTGACGAACGACTCGTCGAAGACGGTCGATTGGTATTCTTCGTCCCCGGCTCCCGGGGCGCCCCCGGGAGTCCCTTCGGGAGGGTCAGTACGCCCGGCCACATCTCCAGCGTAGTTTGATCACAGGGACGTAAACAGCCCTGGACGGGAACCACTTTCGATCGGCTGAGCGGCGCCGGCTAGCCGTCCTCGGGTATCTCGGCCTCCACCACCGTGGAGGGGCGCTGGTCCGTGTCGCCGACGGGGGACGCGGGCCCCGGCGTGGGGTCGCCGCGCTGGGCGGATCCGGCGCGCTGGATGGCTATGAGGGCCAGGGCGATCACGCTGATCCCCATCACCATGGCGAGCACGCAGGCCACGGGCCTCTGCCAGCGGGCCATGCGCCAGGTGCTGGAGGAATACCTGGCGGAGCGGCCCGAGGAGCGCGCGGCGTAAGGGGTGGAGGCGGCGGCGCTGTACGCGGTGTAACCGCCGTACGCCAGCTCCTCCTCGTCATCCTCGTCCGGCATGTACCGCGTGTAGTCGGAGCGGTCGAACCGCCCCTCCTCGTCGTCCGGGTCCTCCGGCTCCAGCTCGGCGTCCGGCCCGACTATCTCCTCGAAGCGATAGTCGTAGTCGGCAACCCCGTCGACCACGCCGTCGGACATGCCGCCGAGGCCGCCGCCCATCCCGGGGTCCATGTCGGGCTCCGAGTAGTACGGGGGGTCCCCTGTCGCCTCGGCCTCGGCACGCTCAAGTGCGGCGTAGAGTATCCGCTCGGCTGCGCTCGGTTCGTGGATCGCTGCGGCCTCGACGAAGTCCTCGTCGAGCACCACGGCGGCGAACGCCTCGTCGGCTGCCCCGCGATCCTGGCTATCGGGCCCGTCGCCATCGGCGAACGGCTGGCCCCTCACGTCGTCCGGCACGCATCCAGCGTAGGGGGCTCGGGCTCATCAGGGGAGGGTCCACGGGAATTCACCCCCGTGTGTGACCGTCTCCTGTCACCACGTAGGTGGTCGAGGTCAGCTCCGGCAGGCCCATCGGGCCGCGGGCGTGCAGCTTTTGGGTGGAGATGCCGATCTCCGCGCCGAAGCCGAACTGTCCGCCATCAGTGAAACGCGTCGAGGCGTTGACCATCACGGCGGTGGAGTCCATGCGGGAGACGAAGCGGCGGGCCGCGGCGGTGTCCTTGGTGACGATGGCCTCGGTGTGGCCGGAGGTCCAGCGGCGGATGTGGGCGACGGCGGCGTCCATGTCGGGCACGACGGCGGCGGCGATGTCGTAGCTCAAGTACTCGGTGCCCCAGTCCTCTTCGGTGGCGGGCCGCACCTTCACGCCCGCGTCGCCGCCCGCCTTCTGCCAGGCCTCGTCGCCGTGGACGGTCACGCCCGCCTCCGCGAGCGCGGCCAGCGCCCGGGGCAGGAAGCGCTCGGCGATCCCGGCGTGGACGAGCACGGTCTCGGCAGCGTTGCAGACGCTGGGGCGCTGGGCCTTGGAGTTGACGAGGATCTCGACGGCCATGTCGAGGTCGGCGGCCTCGTCGACGTAGACGTGGCAGTTGCCGACGCCGGTCTCGATGACGGGGACGGTGGACTCGGTGACGACGGTCTGGATCAACGAGGCGCCGCCACGCGGGATCAGGACGTCGACCAGGCCGCGGGCGCGCATCAGCTCGCGGGCGGACTCGCGGCTCTCGCCGGGCACCAGCTGCACGGCGTCGGCGGGAAGACCGGCGCCGGCCACGGCCTCGCGCAGGACGTCGACGAGCGCGGCGTTGGAGGCGTAGGCGGAGGAGGAGCCGCGCAGCAGCACGGCGTTGCCGGCCTTCAGGCACAGGGAGGCGGCGTCCACGGTGACGTTGGGGCGTGCCTCGTAGATGATGCCGACGACGCCGAGGGGGACGCGGATCTGGCGCAGTTCGAGGCCGTTGGGGAGGGTGGAGCCGCGCACGACCTCGCCGACGGGGTCGGGGAGGGCGACGATGTGGCGCACGTCGGCGGCGATGGCGGCGATGCGCTCGGGGGTGAGGGTGAGCCGGTCGACGATGGCCGCCGGGGTGCCGTTCTCCCGCGCGCGGGCGATGTCCTCGGCGTTGGCCTCGACGATCTCCGCGGTGCGGGCGAGCAGCGCGTCGGCGACGGCCGTCAGGGCCGCGTCGCGGGCGGTGCGGGGCAGCGGCGCCAGCTCGGCGGCGGCGGCCTTGGCCCGGCGGGCGGTGGCGAGGACGGCGGAGGTTTCCGTGGGGGTGTGGGCGGTGTGGCTCATGGCAGGAAGCCTAGCGCACCGACCGTTGAATCGTTGAACGATTCTCGAACGCCGAGAACGCCGGGAACGCCGAGAACGCTCAGAACGGATGGACGCCGACCGGACTGGCCGGAGGCGGGCCGTACCCCTCGGCGACGCGCTGGTGGTAGGTGTCGCGGCCGATGACCTCAAGGCCGACGATCTCCCAGGGCGGCAGCTGCGCGGTGCGCCGGTGCTCGCCCCACAGCCGCAACGCCAGCGCGGCGGCGTCGTGCAGGGTCCGCGCCTCCTCCCAGTAGCGGATCTCGGCGCGGTCGTCGGCGTAGCGGCTGGTCAGCAGGAAGGGGTGGTCGTCGGCGAGCCGCTCCAGCGCCCGCCGCACGTCCGGCAGCGGAGCGGCCGGGCCGGCGACGCTGAGGGTCACGTGCCACATCCTCGGCGCCTCGGGCCCGGCGCCGTCGCGCGGCTCGGAGTCCACGTCCTCCGCCCGCGCGGGCTCCCGGTCGGACTCCCGGTCGGACTCCTGCGCTGGCTCCTGCGCTGGCTCCTGCGCGGGGACGCTGGCCAGTCGTCTCACCGGCGGCCTCCTGACGTGCTGCTGTCCTCGTGCGAATGCGGTGCCTGTGGTGCCGTGCGGCACCTCGTGGTCCGTGCGGGGACGGAGTGCACCACCAGAAGTGGACCAGCTCGGCCGGGGCGGCGTGACCGGAATGGGGAAACCTCCCGGGGAAAGCCTGCTCCCTTTCACACATCCGGCACGTGGTCTTATGCCCGCAGCACGACCAGGTCATCGCGGTGCACGACTTCTCTTTCGTACGCCGGGCCCAGCTCGCGGGCCAGCTCGCGCGTGGAGCGGCCGATCAGCCGCGGGATCTCGCTGGCATCGAAGTTGACCAGCCCGCGCCCCACCGGGTGCCCCTCCTCGTCGCGCAGCTCGATCGGGTCGCCCGCGATGAAATCGCCCTCAACTGCCGTGATGCCGGCGGGCAGCAGCGAGCTGCGGCGTTCGGTGACCGCGCGCACCGCGCCGGCGTCCAGGGTGACCGCGCCGCGCGGCGTGGAGGCGTGGGCCAGCCACAGCAGCCGGCCCGCCGACCGGCGCCCGGTGGGGCGGAAGTGGGTGCCGACCCCGGCCCCGGCGAGGGCCTCGGCGGCCTGGCTGGCGGCGGCGAGCACCACCGGGATGCCCGCCTCGGTGGCGATCGCGGCGGCCTCGACCTTCGTAACCATGCCCCCCGTGCCGACCCCCGCGCGGCCCGCCCGGCCCAGCTCGACCCCGGCCAGGTCCTCCGGCCCGGACACCTCGGCGATCCTGGCGGCGCCGGGCCGGGCCGGGTCGCCGTCGTAGAGCCCGTCCACGTCGGACAGCAGCAGCAGCAGGTCGGCGCGGACCAGGTGGGCCACCAGCGCGGCGAGCCGGTCGTTGTCGCCGAAGCGGATCTCCTCGGTGGCCACCGTGTCGTTCTCGTTGACCACGGGGACCGCGCCCATGGCCAGGAGCTGGTCGAGGGTGCGGTAGGCGTTGCGGTAGTGGGAGCGGCGGGAGGTGTCGTCCTCGGTCAGCAGCACCTGGCCGACGCGCCGGCCGTAGCGGGCGAAGGACGCCGTGTAGCGGGCCAGCAGCAGCCCCTGGCCGACGCTGGCGGCGGCCTGCTGCCTGGCCAGGTCCCGGGGGCGGCGGGCGAGGCCGAGCGGCGCGAGCCCGGCGGCGATGGCGCCGGAGGAGACGAGGACGACCTGCTTGCCGTCCTGCTTCACCAGCACGTCGACGAGGGCGTCGACCCGGTCGGCGTCCAGCCCCCCGGCCGCCGTGGTGAGCGAGGACGACCCGACCTTGACGACGATCCTGCGGGCCTCGGAGACGTCCCGCCGGATCCCCTGCCGTGCCGCTGTCACCGCTCTCCCCTGCCCTCACTGCTCGGCGCGGTTCGCCTGTGCGGACCGCTGTCCGTAATCTATGCCAATGCGCCGGGCCGCCGCGCACGCGTTCTCCCGGCCCCTGACGCGCCCCATGACCCCCATCTGCCCCCCATATCGCTTCGGAGCCCTGGCTGTGCCTTCCGTACTCGCCGCTGGACCGTCGTCGCTTCGCCGTGGCCCGCAATGGATCTCGCTCCTCGCGCTGCTGTGCTGTTACGCCGCGCAGCTCGCCGGCGCGCTGCTTCCCCGTCCCGGACTGCTGATCGCCGCCGCCGTCGCGGGGCAGGCGCTCGATCTGGGCCTGCGGCTGTGGTATCCGTCGCCGCTGAGCACGCTCTCGCGGCTGCACTGCGACGAGACGGTCAGACAGCCGCTGCGGGACCTGCTGACGGTCGTGGGCCTGGTCCAGGTGGCCGACACCGGCGGCGGCGCGCGGGTGGCCCTCGTGGCCGCCATGCTGTCGTCCTACGCCACGCACGTCCTCATCCGCGGGTTGGCGATGCTGGTGCGGCGCTCCCGCACCATGCCGATCCTCACCCGCAACATCGACACCTCCGAGCTCCGGCTGTCCGCCGCGCCGCCCCAGCTCCTGGCCAAGTCGGCCCGGCGGATACTGCTGTTCTCGATCCCCGGCACCGCCGGGATGCTGGCCACGGTGGCCACCGAGCGGATGGCGTGGAGCCTGGCCGGGGCCGGGATCTCCCTGGCGCTGTTCCTGGGCGGCGCCGCGTACCTGGCGACGTGGCTGCTGCCGGGCAAACGCCCCCCGAGCGAGCAGCAGGTCGTGGAGTGGTTCGAGCACTGGCTCACCGACTACCGGCCGGACGTGGGCCTGTACTTCTCCGGCGGCTCCTCGACGGCGTACCAGGCGAACATGTGGCTGTCCACGCTCGGCGCGCTCGACGGCCGCCCGCTGATCGTGCTGCGCGAGCGCGGCATGACCCAGCTCATCGCGGCGACCGAGGTGCCGGTGGTGTGCCTGCCGAGGGTCGCGCAGCTGATGCTGCTGGAGACCTCGACGCTGAAGGTGCTGCTGCACCCGGCGAACGCCCCCAAGACCTCGCAGGTGCTGCGCATCCCGACCATCAAGCACGCCTTCACCAACCACGGTGAGAGCGACAAGCTGTCCAGCTGCAACCCCTACGCCAAGGTCTACGACGAGGTGTGGGTGGCCGGCCCGGCGGCGCGGCGGCGTTACGCCCTGGCGGACGTGGGCGTGGACGACCGCGACGTGGTCGAGGTCGGCCGCCCGCAGCTCGCGCCGATCCGCCCGTCCGACGGGCCGCCGCCGGCCGAGGGGCCGATCACGGTGCTGTACGCCCCCACCTGGGAGGGCTGGACCGACGACCCGGGCAACACCTCGATCATCCTGGCCGGGGAGAACATCGTCCGCACGCTGCTGTCCGACCCCCGGGTGCGGCTGCTGTACAAGCCGCACCCGATGACCGGGTCGCAGGACCCGAGGGCGAAGGCCGCGGACGTCCGGATCCGGGAGCTGATCGCCGAGGCGAACGCCGCCGGGGGGCGGATCGAGCCCATGGGGCCCGAGGACGAGCGGGAGCTGGGGCGGCGGACCGCCGAGCTGGACGCGCTGATCTCGGCGGCGTTCCGGCCGGGCTCGGACGAGATGGAGCGGATGGCGGCGCAGAGCGCGCCCGAGCCGGGCCGCGGCGAAGCGGTGGCGGCGGCGATGGAGGCGTGGCGCACGGCGTTCTGGCGCGCGCAGCCGCCGCGGGCGCACCTGGTGCTGACAGGGCCGCGGCCGGACATCTACAGCTGCTTCAACCAGGCGGACCTGCTGATCTCGGACGTCTCCAGCGTGGTCTCCGACTTCCTGGCCAGCGCGAAGCCGTACGCGGTGGCGAACACGAGCGGATGGCCGGAGGCGGAGTTCAAGGAGGCGAACCCGACGGTGCGGGCGGCGACCATCCTCACTCCGGACGCGGCGGGGATTCCGGCGCTGCTGGGCGCGGTCGTCGATCCGTCGCTGGACACGCTGGTGCGGGAGCGGGCGGAGCTGAAGGAGTACCTGCTGGGGCCGGAGGAGCCGCCGTCGCTCGTCCGCTTCCGCGAGGCGACGCGGGCGCTGTGCGCCCGCGCGGAGGCCCGCGCGGAGCGGCAGGAGGCGGCGCAGCCGGCGCAGTCGGCTGCGCCGGCTCAGCCGCCCACGGCGCAGGTGGTGCAGTAGGGGGCGGGGGCTCCGCCCCCGGACCCCCGGGCCGCCCCCACCCCGGCACTCCGCCCGCCCCCAAAAGGGGCGGGCGGTGGGGGAAGCCTCCAGCGCTCAGCCGAACCGCTCGGCCAGCCACCCCTCGACGTGAGCCACGGCCGCCTCCGGCAGCGTCAGCGCGTGCGTCGCCCCCTCGACCTCAACCAGCTCCGTGCCGGACGGAAACTCCGCAGGCGTTCCGAACGGATCGCGCACACCCTGCACCACCAGCACCGGCACGCCCGCCCCGCCCAACTCCCCCGCCCGGGACTTCTCCGGGCGGCCGGGCGGGTGGAGCGGGAAGGACAACGCCAGCACCGCCCGCGCGCCCAGCGCCCGCGCCGTGCGGCACGCGACCCGCGCCCCCGCGCTGCGGCCCCCCGCGATCAGCGGCAGGCCGGGGCGTTCCAGCGCGGGCCACAGCGCGGTCCACGCGGCGTCCAGGGTCCGCGGCGCGGGCGCCACGCGCTTTCCCGCGACCCGCCAGGGCTGTTCGACGAGCGCGACGGTGATCCCGCGCGCGGGCAGCGCGTCCGCCAGCGCCCGCAGGTCCTCGGTCTCGATGCCGCCGCCGGCCCCGTGCCCCAGCGCCAGCACGCCACGGGCGCCCCGCGCCCGGTGCCAGGTGACGCGCGCCCCGCCCTGCGGCGTGGCAAGTGTCTCAACGCTCATGTCCGCCCATGTCCGCTCATGTCACTCGGGTGGCTCGAAGGGATCGAACTCCTCCAGCCCGCGCTCCGCCTCCCGCTCGCGGCGCCGCTGCGCAGCGGGGCGCAGCTCGTTCAGGCGGTGGTCCTCGCCGCGCCGCCCCAGCATCTCGGCGCCGGAGACGATCGAGGGCTCGAAGTCGAAGACGACGGCGTCGTCCTCGGGCCCGATCAGCACGCCGTCGCCCTCCCGCGCGCCCGCCTTCACCAGCTCCTCCTCGACGCCGAGGCGCGCGAGCCGGTCCGCGAGGTAGCCCACGGCCTCGTCGTTGGAGAAGTCGGTCTGCCGCACCCAGCGTTCCGGCTTGGCGCCGCGGACGCGGAACAGGCCGTCGCCCTCGCGCGCGACCGTGAAGCCGGTGTCGTTCACCGGCTGCGGGCGGATGACGATGCGGGTCGGGGCCTCCTTCGGGCGGGCGGCGCGCGCCTCGGCGACCATGGCGCCGAGGGCGTAGGAGAGCTCTCTCAGGCCCTTGCGGGAGACGGCCGAGACGTCGAAGACGCGGTAGCCGCGCGCCTGGAGATCGGGGCGCACGATGTCCGCGAGGTCCTGGCCCTCGGGGACGTCGGTCTTGTTGAGCGCGATCAGGCGCGGCCGGTCGGCGAGCCCGGCGCCGTACGCCGCCAGCTCGGCCTCGACGATCTCCAGGTCCGTGACCGGGTCGCGGTCGGACTCCAGGGTGGCGCAGTCGAGGACGTGGACCAGGACGGAGCAGCGCTCCACGTGCCGCAGGAACTCAAGCCCCAGGCCCTTGCCCTGGCTGGCCCCCGGGATGAGGCCGGGGACGTCGGCGACGGTGTAGACGGTCTCGCCGGCGGTGACCACGCCGAGGTTGGGGACGAGGGTGGTGAAGGGGTAGTCGGCGATCTTCGGGCGGGCGGCGGAGAGCACCGAGATCAGCGAGGACTTGCCCGCGCTGGGGTAGCCGACGAGGGCGACGTCGGCGACGCTCTTCAGCTCCAGCACCAGGTCCCTGGCCTCGCCGGGCTCGCCGAGCAGCGCGAAGCCGGGGGCCTTGCGGCGGGGCGAGGCGAGGGCGGCGTTGCCGAGGCCGCCCCGGCCGCCCTGGCCCGCGACGAACGCCGTGCCCTCGCCGACGAGGTCGGCCAGCACGTTGCCGCGGCGGTCGAGGACGACGGTGCCGTCGGGCACCGGCAGCACCAGGTTCTGGCCGTCGGCGCCGGTGCGGTGGCTGCCGGCGCCGGGCCGGCCGTTGGTGGCGCGGCGGTGCGGGCGGTGGTGGTAGTCGAGCAGGGTGGTCACGTCGCGGTCGACGACGAGCACCACGTCGCCGCCGCGGCCGCCGTCGCCGCCGTCGGGGCCGCCGAGCGGCTTGAACTTCTCCCGGTGCACGGAGGCGCAGCCGTGCCCCCCGTTGCCCGCGGCGACGTGCAGTTCGACGCGGTCCACGAAGGTGGTCATCGCTGGCTCCTCGAGTGCGTGCGGTGGCTGAAGTGCGAGGGCGGGCCCCCTCCCCCACCGGGAAGGCGGCCCGCCCTGTGCGTTGGTCTGCTACTCGGCGACCGGGACGATGTTGATGACCTTGCGGTCGCGGAACCGGCCGAACTGCACGGTGCCGGCGCGCAGCGCGAACAGCGTGTCGTCGCTGCCGCGGCCCACGCCGTTGCCGGGGTGGAAGTGGGTGCCGCGCTGGCGGATCAGGATCTCACCGGCGTTGACGACCTGGCCGCCGAAGCGCTTCACGCCCAGGTACTGGGGGTTGGAGTCCCGGCCGTTCCGGGTGGACGATGCGCCCTTTTTGTGTGCCATTGTGCTCAGTCCCTCACTTCGCGGCCGGGGCCGGGATCTCGGTGACCTTCAGCTGGGTGTGCAGCTGGCGGTGACCCATCCGCCGACGGTAACCGGTCTTGTTCTTGAACTTCTGGATCCGGATCTTCTCGCCCTTGTGGTGGTCGAGCACCTCGGCCCGGACCTTCACCCCGGCCAGCACCCAGGGGTCGCTGGTCACGGTGTCGCCGTCCACGACGAGCAGGGTCGAGAGCTCGACGGTGTCGCCGACCTCGCTGCTGGACATGCGGTCTACCTCGATGACGTCACCGACAGAAACCTTCTGCTGACGGCCGCCGGTGCGCACGATCGCGTACACGCGGAACTCTCCCTTGCTCGATACGGAGCCCCTGATGCCAGCGCGGGCCGCTCACGCGGCCCGGCCTCTCCCGCAGCGAGCCCGCAGACGGACTGCGGCTGCGGCGGGAGGCGGATGCTCGGGGGCTGGGCGTGCCCTGTCCGCGGACACGCCGACGGTCAACAATACGGAGGCGCCGAGAAGCCGGTCAAATTGGCGACCGGCCGCTCGGCGCCCTCCGCTCACGGTGCGGCCCTCACTCCTCGGCGGAGGCGGAGACCGAGGGCGGCTGCTGCTGCTCGGCGGCGGCCGTGGCCGTGGGCTTCTTGGCCGCGCCCTTCTTGGCGGCGGTCTTCTTCGCCACGGTCTTCTTCGCCACCGCCTTCTTGGCGGCCTTCTTCGCGGTGGCCTTCTTCGCCGGCGCCTTCTTGGCCGTCTTCTTGGCGGCCTTCTTCACCGCCTTCTTCGCGGCGGGGGCCGGGGCGACCACCGTGACCGGCGCCTCCGAGGCGCCCTCGGGCGAACCCGCGGGCACGGAGACGCGGCGGCGGCGCGGCCGGGCCGCCGACGGGGCGGGCGGCTGCGCGGCGGCCTCCGCGACGGCCTGGGCCCGGGCCTCGGCCTGCGCCGTCTCGGGCACGGCCTCCGCCGCGGGCTGCGGCTCCGGCTCCGGGGCCGGCTCCGGCGCGGGCTGGGGCTCCTCGGGCTGCTCGCCCGAGGCGATCACGAGGACCGCCGGCTCCGCGGCCTTCGGCGAACCGGCCGGGGCGCTGACCTTGCGGGTGCCCCGACGGCGGGACCGGGACGGCGTCGCGGCCTCCTCGGCGGCGGGCTCGGGCTCGGGCGCGGGCTCGGGGGCCGGCTCCGTGGCGGGCTCGGGCGCTGCCTCGGCCGCGGCGACCGTCGCCGCGACGGGCTCCGCCTCGACCTCGACCTCGGGCTCGGCGGCCTTCGGCGGGCCCGCCGGCGCGGTCACCTTGCGGGCGACCCGGCGGCGGCGACGCCCCCGGGGCTCGGGCTCGGGCTCAGGAGCGGGCGCCGCCTCGGCCGCGGGCTCGGGCTCGACCGCCGCGACGGGCTCCACCTCGGGTTCGGGCTCGACCGCCGACTCGGGCTCGGCCGCCACCGGCTCGACCGGCGGCGCCTCCACCGCCGCGGCGGCCTTCCCCTTGCGCCGCGAGCGCTTGCCCCCGCCGGCACCGGCGTGGACGTGCGGCTGGTCCATGTGCACGATCACGCCGCGCCCGTTGCAGTGCACGCACGACTCGGAGAACGACTCCAGCAGCCCCTGCCCGACCCGCTTGCGGGTCATCTGCACCAGGCCCAGCGAGGTGACCTCGGCCACCTGGTGCTTGGTGCGGTCCCGGCCCAGGCACTCCAGCAGTCGCCGCAGCACCAGCTCGCGGTTGGACTCCAGCACCATGTCGATGAAGTCGATCACGATGATGCCGCCCAGGTCCCGCAGCCGCAGCTGCCGGACGATCTCCTCGGCGGCCTCCAGGTTGTTGCGGGTGACCGTCTCCTCGAGGTTCCCGCCCTGGCCCGTGAAGCGGCCGGTGTTCACGTCGATGACGACCATGGCCTCGGTCCGGTCGATCACCAGCGAGCCGCCGCTGGGCAGCCACACCTTCCGGTCCAGGGCCTTCATCAGCTGCTCGTCGATCCGGTAGGTGGCGAAGACGTCCACCTCCGAGGTCCACCTCTCCAGCCGCTGCGCCAGGTCGGGCGCGACGTGGCCCACGTAGCCGTGGATGGTCTCCCAGGCGTCGTCGCCGCTGACGATGACCTTCGAGAAGTCCTCGTTGAAGATGTCGCGCACGACGCGCACGGTCATGTCCGGCTCGCCGTACAGCAGCGCGGGGGCGTTGCCCTTCTTCGCCTTCTTCTGGATCTCCTCCCACTGCGCCCGCAGCCGCTCGACGTCGCGGGTCAGCTCCTCCTCGCTGGCGCCCTCCGCCGCCGTGCGCACGATGACGCCGGCGTCGTCCGGGACGATCTGCTTGAGGATCTGCTTCAGCCGGGCCCGCTCGGTGTCCGGCAGCTTGCGGCTGATGCCGGTCATCGACCCCTCGGGGACGTAGACAAGGTAGCGGCCGGGGAGGGAGATCTGGCTGGTCAGCCGGGCGCCCTTGTGGCCCATGGGGTCCTTGGTGACCTGGACGAGGACCGGCTGGCCCGACTTCAGCGCGCTCTCGATGCGGCGCGGGCCGCTGCCGAGGCCGAGGGCCTCGAAGTTGACCTCGCCGGCGTAGAGCACGGCGTTGCGGCCCTTGCCGATGTCGACGAACGCCGCCTCCATCGAGGGCAGCACGTTCTGCACCTTGCCGAGGTAGACGTTGCCGACGTAGGAGGTGTTCTGCTCGCGGTTGACGAAGTGCTCGACGAGAACGCCGTCCTCCATCACGGCGATCTGGGTGCGCTCGCCGCTCTGCCGCACCACCATGTGCCGCTCGACGGACTCGCGGCGGGCCAGGAACTCGGCCTCGGTGATGATCGGCACCCGGCGGCGGCCCTGCTCGCGGCCCTCGCGGCGGCGCTGCTTCTTGGCCTCCAGGCGGGTCGAGCCCTTGATGGCCTGCACGCCGTCGCCGGCCTCGGTCTCCTCGCGGTCACGCTTCCGGCGCGGCTCGCGGACCTTGACGACGGTGCGCGCCGGGTCGTCGGCGGTGGTGGCGGGGGCGGCCTCGGCGGCCTCGCCGCTGCGGCGGCGACGGCGGCGGCGACGCCGGGAGGTGCCGGCCGCGGCGCCGTCCTCGGCGGCCTCCTGCTCGGGCTCCTCGCCCTGCTCCTGGTCCCTCGGCTCCTGCGGCTCGCCCGCCGCCCGCTCGGCGGCGGACTCGGCCTCCGCGTGCCCCGCCTCGGGCCCGGGCTCGGCGGCCGGACGCGGCTGGCCCGCGACGGCCTCGGCCGCCTTCTCGGCGGTCTCCCCGCGACGGCGGCGGCGTCCGCCGCGCCGCCTGCGGCGGGAGGGGCGTTCGGCCTCGGCGGTCTCGTCGTCCTCGGACGGCTGCGGGCCCTCGTCCCGGGCGGCCGCCTCGTCGGCGTACTCCGCCTCCTCCTCGCCGTCCTCGCCGTCCTCGCCGTCCTCGGGCAGCTCCTCGCGGTCGAGATCCTCGTCCGCGTCCTCCAGGTCCTCGGCGTAGTCGGCGGCCTCCGCCGCGGCGCGCTCAGGGGTCTGGAACATGGGCGCCTGGAAGACCGGGGCCTGGAAGACGACCGTGGGGGCCGCGGGCACGGCAGGGGTCACGGGCACCACCGGGGGCTCGGCCGCCTCCGTGGTCGCGGCGGACTCGGCGGTCTCCTCGGGTCCGGGCTCGGGCGCGGCAGCGGCGACGGATGCCGCGGCGGGCTCCGGCGCGGCTGCCGACCGCGTGGCGCGGCGGCGCCGGCGCGGCGTCTCGGGCTGCTCGGGCTCCGGGGCGGCGTCGGGCACGGTCGCCTCGGACGCGGCGCGCGTCGCACGGCGGCGCCTGCGCGCCGGCACGGGCTCCGGCTCCGGCTCGGATGCCGGGGCGGCCTCGGCCACCTCGGCCCCGGGCGTGACCTCGCTCACCGCAGGGGCAGGCGCTTCGGCAGACTCCGGCTCGGCCGCCGCAGCCGGGCCGGACGCGGCGCGCGTCGCGCGACGGCGCTTGCGCGCCGGCACGGGCTCGGGGGCGGGCACGGGCGTACCCTCGCTCGCCGCCTCCGCGGCGCTCGCGGCGCTCGCGGTGGGGGCGGGCCTTTCGATCGTTACCGTCGGTTCTGTGGTTGTGTCGTTACCGTTCGCGGTGACCGGTGGCCCTGCCGGGCTGCTCGCCACGCGACGGCGGCGGCGCGGGGGCAGGGTGTCACTCGGTGTGTTGTTGTCGCCGTCCGGTGTCCTTGTCTCGGACGGCTGGTTGGGCTCTTGCATGCGGGCGGTTCTCCCGTCACGCTCCCGGGCGCCACGCCGCTGTGGGCGGGCGCCGCTCGGGAGCTGTCGTGTCGCTCACCGGTTCCGGCCCTGTCTCGGCCCGGCTACGGCGAAAGTCTTCTGGTCGATGCGCCGACCGGCACGGCCGGACCCGAGTGGCTCTTGGGCCCCGGACAGTCGGTGGCGCAGCAACGGCATCGCTAGACGGCGATCTCCGGCACCGCCGCGGTCCGCTGGGCAGCGTCGCGGTCGGGCGCGAACGGATCGGTCACCGTGCCGGTCTCCTCATCGAGCGGCCCCTGCGCCAGCCTGGTCACCGCTACGGGGACCGGCGGCGCCAGGTCGGCCGTAGCTCGGAGACCGGACAGGACGTCGTCGGGTCGCACGGCAGGGGTGAGATGCCGTACTACCAGGCGCAGTATCGCACAAGGGCGTGCCTCGGGCCCATCGGACCCGCCCGCCGTGACCGTGAGCCGGGCCACGGCGGCCCTGGCGTCGAAGGTGCGGATGCCCTTCTTGGTCTGGCGGCGCACCGCGACGCTGCCGGCGGCGAGGAAGGCGCGCACGGCGCGTTCCGCCTCCGCCGGGTCGACGCCGTCGAGCCGCAGCTCCCAGTGGGAGGCCTGCAGCGATTCGGCGAAGTCGGGGGTGCGGGCCTCGACGGCCTCGACGACATCGAGGCCGGGCGGCAGCGACTCGTTCAGCCGCGCCCGCAGCGTCTCGGGGTCGCGCGGCTGCGCCAGGGCGATCTCCAGGTACTCCGCTTCGCTGGCGGTGCCGGTGGGTGCGGCGCCCGCGTAGGAGACCCGGGGATGGGGGGTGAACCCCGCGGAGTACGCCATGGGCACCTCCGACCGCCGCAGCGCGCGCTCGAAGGCACGCTGGAAGTCGCGGTGACTGGTGAACCGCAGGCGGCCACGCTTGGCGTAGCGCAGCCTGATCCGCTGCACCGTGGGCGCAGGCGGCGGACCTGCGGGTTGTCGCTTGCCCAGTGTCTTTCGTCCCTTGTACGAACCCGGGGCCCGGCTGAGCGGGCCGTTGCTTGTCTTCCAGGTTACGTGCCTTCGGTGCGAATCCAGTAGCGCAGCTTGTCCCCTCTCCGATCCTCGAAGACTCCTCCGTTCGCCTCGATGACCTTGCGGGAGGCCACGTTGTCGTGGTCGCAGGTGAGCAGCACGGGGTCGAGGCCCAGGTCGCGGGCGACGGGGAGGGCGGCGCGGAGCATGGATGTGGCATGGCCGCGGCGGCGGGCGGAGGGGCGTACGTCGTAGCCGATGAGGCCGCCCCACTCCAGCAGCCGGGGCGTCAAGCGGTGGCGTATGGAGAGGCGGCCGAGGAAGGTCTCGCGCCGCTCGCCCTCGACGTACCAGAGGGTGGTGGTCGGCACCCAGCCCTCCGGCCGGGGGCCGTCCTCCCTGGCCTGGGCCCGGACGCTCTCGACGTACTCGGCGAAGGCCTCGGGGTCCTGCCACCGCGCGCCGAAGCGGCTGATGTCCCATCCCAGCATCGAGTCGTCCCCGGTCAGGCCCCGCCCCTCGGACTGGAACTCCTTGACCGCGTCGAGGAAGGAGGCGTGGACGGCGATGGTGGGTGGGATCAGCTCCGGCATCGGCCCATTCTCCGCCGGGTGCCGGGTCCCGGGCCACCGGATTCGGCGCCCCGTCCGGCGTCAGTCGGCGCTGCCGGGCGCGGCGAGCCAGCGGGTCCGGAGGCCGGCGTGTTCGGCGAGGGTCTCGAAGGCGGCGTCGTAGTGCAGGACGGTGAGCTGGTGGTGGCGGGCGGTCGCCGCGACGAGCAGCTGCCCCAGGCCGGCGGAGCGGTGGCAGCCGTTCTCCGACAGGGCGAGCTGGAGGCGGGTCAGCTCCTGCCAGGCCTGCTCGGGCACGGGGATGCGGGCGTAGAGGCCGCCCAGGTGCCGGGCGAACGCCGTGAGCTCCTGGTGCGAACGCGCGGCGCGCAGGATCTCGATCTCGGTGGGCTCGCAGAGGGCGACCCGCCCGGCCTCCAGATCCTCCTCCCAGCGCTCGCGGAGCCGGGGGCGCAGGATGCGGGCGTGGGCCGAGGCATCGATGAGGTACTGCTCGGGGCTGGGGCTGGGACTGGTCGCGGTCACCGGGCGCCGCTCCCCGCCTCGGGGGGCGGGCCGAGCAGGGCGTCGAAGGCGCCGTCCTCCGCCATCCTGGTCAGCTCCTCCAGGGCCCGCCGGCGGCGGGCGCGCGCGCCCGTCTCCCGCAGGGCGGCGTTGACGGTGTCCTTCTTCGTCCTGGTGCCCAGGATCTCCGCCGCGTCCGCCAGTGCCTCGTCATCGATGTCGATCACGGTCTTGGACATGCGCACCACGATATACGCGGCACCTCAGCGCAGAAACATTCCTGCACATCACCCGATCGTGCGATTACGTGATCACCGTCAGCGGCAGCAGCTTCTTGCCCGTGGGGCCGATCTGGATGTCCGTCCCCATCTGCGGGCATACGCCGCAGTCGAAGCAGGGGTTCCAGCGGCAGTCCCCGACCTCGGTCTCGTCGAGGGCGTCCTGCCAGTCCTCCCAGAGCCAGTCCTTGTCGAGGCCGGAGTCGAGGTGGTCCCAGGGGAGCACCTCCTCGTGGCCGCGCTCGCGCGTCGTATACCAATCGACGTCCACGCCGCATATATCAAGAGCTGGCTTCGAGCACTCCATCCAGAGCTCGTACGAGAAATACTCGCGCCAGCCGTCGAAGCGCCCGCCCGCCTCGTACACGGCGCGGATGACGTCGCCGATCCGGCGGTCGCCGCGCGAGAGGAGGCCCTCGACGACGCCGGGCTTGCCGTCGTGGTAGCGGAAGCCGATGGAGCGGCCGTACCGCTTGTCCGCGCGGATGGCGTCGCGCAGCCTGGCCAGGCGGGCGTCGGTCTCCTCCGCCGAGAGCTGCGGGGCCCACTGGAAGGGGGTGTGCGGCTTGGGCACGAAGCCGCCGATGGAGACGGTGCAGCGGATGTCGTTGGCGCCGGAGACCTCGCGGCCCTTGGCGATGACCTTCGTGGCCAGCTCCGCGATCTGGAGGACGTCCTCGTCGGTCTCGGTCGGCAGGCCGCACATGAAGTAGAGCTTCACCTGCCGCCAGCCGTTGCCGTACGCGGTGGCGACGGTGCGGATCAGGTCCTCCTCCGTCACCATCTTGTTGATCACCTTGCGGATCCGCTCGCTGCCGCCCTCGGGGGCGAAGGTCAGGCCGGAGCGGCGGCCGTTGCGGGTGAGCTCGTTGGCGAGGTCGATGTTGAAGGCGTCGACCCGGGTGGAGGGCAGCGACAGGCCCACCTTCTCGTCCTCGTACCGGTCGGCCAGGCCCCTGGTGATGTCGGCGATCTCGCTGTGATCGGCGGAGGACAGCGACAGCAGCCCGACCTCCTCGAAGCCGGTGGACCTGAGGCCCTTCTCGACCATCTCGCCGATGCCGGTGATCGAGCGCTCCCGCACCGGGCGGGTGATCATGCCCGCCTGGCAGAAGCGGCAGCCGCGGGTGCAGCCCCGGAAGATCTCCACCGACATCCGCTCGTGCACGGTCTCGGCGAGCGGCACGAGGGGCTTCTTCGGGTACGGCCACTCGTCGAGGTTCATCACGGTGTGCTTGGCGACGCGCCAGGGCACCCCGGAGCGGTTCGGCACGACGCGGGAGATGCGGCCGTCGGGCAGGTACTCCACGTCGTAGAAGCCGGGCACGTACACCCCGCCGGTCCCGGCCAGGCGCAGCAGCAGCCCCTCGCGGCCGCCCGGGCGGCCCTCGCGCTTCCAGGCGCGGATCAGCTCGGTGATCTCCAGCACGGCCTGCTCGCCGTCGCCGATGACGGCGGCGTCGATGAAGCCGGCGATGGGCTCGGGGTTGAACGCCGCGTGGCCGCCGGCGATGACCAGCGGGTGGTCGTCGGTGCGGTCCTTGGCGTCCAGCGGGATGCCGGCCAGGTCGAGGGCGGCCAGCAGGTTGGTGTAGCCGAGCTCGGTGGCGAAGGAGACGCCGAGCACGTCGAAGGCGCCGACGGGGCGGTGGGCGTCCACCGTGAACTGCGGGACGCCGTGCTCGCGCATCAGCCGCTCGAGGTCCGGCCAGACGCTGTAGGTGCGCTCGGCGAGGACGCCCTCGCGCTCGTTCAGCACCTCGTAGAGGATCATGACGCCCTGGTTGGGCAGCCCCACCTCGTACGCGTCCGGATACATCAACGCCCAGCGGACATCGCAGGCGTCCCAGTCCTTGACGGTGGAGTTGAGCTCCCCGCCGACGTACTGGATCGGCTTCTGGACGTGCGGGAGGAGGGCCTCCAGGCGCGGGAAGACCGATTCGACAGGCATAAGCAGTCAGCCTACTCGCTGGCAGCCGCTGGCTCAGAGGGTGTTCAGAGCGTGCTCAGATCGGCAGCCGCGCCAGGGTCTCCTCGCTGGCAGCCGCCAGCGCGGCCTCGCGCTCGTGCAGCACGCCGTAGCTGAAGGACGGCTCGCCCGCCCGCTGCGCCACGCTCGCGATCCGCAGCAGCGCCTCGCGGGCCATCACGCTGTCCTGGTGCTCGCCGAGCACCTGCTGCACCTCGGTGAACCGGGCTATCTGGGCCTTGGCGGGCTTGCCGAGGGCCTTGCGGGAAGCCTCGGCGGCGTACCGGGCGCGCTTGGCGGCCTTGCGCGCCGTGTGGAGGGCGGCGTCGCGCTCCGGGCCGGGCGGCAGGGCGAGGGCGGCGTCGACGCGGGCGACCAGCCGCCGCCGGTCGCGGCGTACGGCTTCGTCGAGTTCCTCGCGGGCGGGCCGCCTGGCGCCCTTGCGCATTCGGCAGCCGTCGATGAGGGCGGCGTCCAGGGCGTCGAGGAGGGCGAGGTACTTCTCGCTGTCGAGCACGGCGAGCAGGCTCTTGCGGGTGCCGGCGCGGTGGGTGCGGGTGACCGTGTGCAGGCGCCGCTGGAGGGGGCCGCGCCGGAGCTGGGAGGGCAGCTCGGCGACGCGGGCGCCGAGGCGGTCGGCCAGCACCTCGCGGTCGCGGTCGGCGCCGAGTTCGGCGGCGAGCCAGCGCAGCCCGTCGGCGAGGCTCCCGGTGACGCCGGGGTGCCAGACGGTGGAGAAGGTGCGGAAGCAGGAGCGGAGGCGGCGGGTGACGACGCGCATCTGGTGGACGGCGTCGGGCTGTTCGCGGCGCACGGCGGGGTCGAGCTCGACGAGGGCGCGCAGCTGGCGGCGGGCGTACGCCAGCACGTGGGCGCCGGCGGTCCCGGCGGGCAGCGTGAGGACGCGGCGGGCCGCCGGCTCGGCGCCGGTCTCGGCGAGGGCGCGCCGCAGCTTGGAGGGGTGGGCGGAGCGGGCCAGGCCGGCGTCGGCGAGGCGTTCCTCCACGGCGTCGAGAACGCCGGGGTCGGCGCCGTCGGCCAGCTCGACCTCGATCTCGGTCCAGCGCGCGGTGTGTTCGGCGGGCGCGGAGGTGACCTCCTCGAGGGCCTCCCCGTCATCGGCGTGGTCGGGGACGGGTTCCACGCGCTCGGCCGTGACCCGGTCGACGGCGAGCTCGGCGAGCACCCGGCCGCCGGCGTCGAGCAGGTCGCGCCGGTCGCGCTCGGTGCGCAGCGTGAGGAGGGGGAGAAGCTCCTCGCGGCGGATCCGGGAGCGGACCAGGCCGGCGAGCGACTTGGGAAGCGTGGCGCCGAGGGGGGCGTGGATCTCCTCCCTGACGCCGTCGGCGAGGGGGAGCTTGAGGTGCCAGCCGGCGTCGTCGCCGCCGGTGCGGCGGCGCAGCGTGATGCCGTCGGCGGCCAGGCGCCGGCCCGGGGTGTCGTAGTACACGGCCTCCAGGTGCGCGGTGTCGCGCTCGCGGAGGGTGGCGACGGGCCCTGCGCCGGCGAGGGCGGTGGTGAGGGCGGCGGTCAGGTCGGGGGGCGGGGAGGCGGCGGTCTCGTACTTCCGCTCGGTCTCGGTGCTGCTCCTCAGAGCCGTCGCGGTCCCCATGCTGGCCTCCCTCAGCAATCGACCCGCGTCCACATTCCATACACGGGTCGTTTACCAACAGGATACTCAGGCGGAGAGGGGGCGTTTCATGCGTACCGATTGGAGCAGGCCGATGGCTATCCAGGAGGCGAACATCGAGGTGCCGCCGTAGGAGAGGAACGGCAGCGGCACCCCGGCGACGGGCATGATGCCCAGGGCCATGCCGATGTTCTCGAAGCACTGGAAGGCGAACCAGGCGACGATACCCGCGGCGATGATCGTGCTGTACAGGTCGGAGGCGCCGCGGGCGATACGCAGGGCGCGCCAGAGCACGATGCCGATCAGCAGGACGATGGCGCCCGCGCCGACGAAGCCGAGCTCCTCCCCGGCGACGGTGAAGATGAAGTCGGTCTGCTGCTCGGGCACGAACTGGCCGGTGGTCTGGGTGCCTTGGAAGAGGCCCTTGCCGAACAGGCCGCCCGAGCCGATGGCGATCCTGGCCTGGTTGGTGTTGTATCCGGCCCCGGCCGGGTCGAGGGAGGGGTTGACGAAGGCGCCGAAGCGGTCGAGCTGGTACTGGTCGAGGATGCCGAGCGCCCACACCAGCACGGCGCCCGCCGCGCCCGCCACGATCAGGCCGATGGACCAGCCGAGCGCGGCGCCGGAGGCGAGCAGTACGCCGAGGATGACGACGGATATCACCATGGCCATGCCCATGTCGTCGACGACGACGATGGCGAGCGGCACGGCGGCCAGGGCGAGCGCCTGGATCACGGCCCGCGCCCCCGGGTAGACGCGGTCCCCGGCATCGACCTGGGCGGCGAGGACCAGCGCCATGGCGAGGATGATCCCGAGCTTGGCGAACTCGCCGGGCTGCAGGGTGTAGCTGCCGATCGCCAGCCACGCGCGCTGGCCGTTGATCTCCGTGCCGAGCGGGCTGTAGACCGCCAGGATCGCGAGGATCGAGAAGGCGTAGTAGACGGGAACGCCGCTGCGCAGCCGGTGGTGGCCGAGCCACATCACGGCGGCGGTCAGGACGACGCCGACGCCGAGGTTGATGATCTGCCGGACCAGGAAGAACTGCGGGTCGCCGTTGTTGATGTCGTCGCGGTTGCGGGTGGCGGACCACACCAGCAGGCAGCCCATCACCGACAGGGCCGTGGCGGCCAGCAGCAGGAGCCAGTCGACGCGGCGGAGCAGCGAGTCGCGGGCTATGAGCCGGCGCCAGGCGCCGCGGTCGGGCCCGAGGCGCCGGTCGATGGTCAGGGTGTGGACGCTCATCGCTCTCTGTTCCGCCGCTCCGTGGTCCGCCGCTCTGCTCCGCCGCCGGCCGCTACTGTGTCTCCGAGGTGAGGTTCACGTCGAAGTCCTCGTCGCGCTGGGGCACGATCGTGCCGGTCTCGTCGATCTCGGGGAGCTGCCGCTGCGGCTCGGGCAGCAGCGCGCGGTCCTCGTGGATCGAGCCGTCCTCGCCGACGCCGTACAGCGCCTCGTAGATGTTGCGCACGTACGGGCCGGAGGCGCCGGAGCCGGTGCCGGCCTGGGAGATCGTCATCACCACGGTGTACTCGTCGGAGAACGTCGCCAGCCAGGAGTCGGTCTGCTGGTCGCCGTACCCCTCGGCCGTGCCGGTCTTGGCGTGCAGCGGGATCTCGTCCTGCGGCCATCCGAGGAACCGCCAGTCGGCGCTGCCGGTCTCGACCACGGACTGGGTGGCGGCCTGGAGGTCGCGGATGGTGCCGTCGTCGGTCGGGAGCTGACCGGCCACGGTGGGCGCGATCTCCTCCACCCGCCGCCCGTCCGGGCTGACGACGGCCTTGCCGACCGTCGGCTCGTACAGGGTGCCGCCGTTGCCGATGGCGGCGTAGATGGTGGCGAGCTGGATGGGGGTGACCAGCACGTCGCCCTGGCCGATCGAGAAGTTCAGCATGTCACCGGCACGCATCCGCATGCCCTCCGTGCAGTTCTCGCGGGCGACCTGCGCCTCGTAGTCCTGCCGGTCGGAGTCGGCGATCTCGCACCAGGTGTCCTTGTTGGTCTCCCAGTAGTCCTGCTTCCACTCGCGGTCGGGGATGCGGCCCGACGCCTCGTCGGGCAGGTCGATGCCGGTCGGCTTGCCGAGGCCGAAGCCGTGGGCGGTCTCGAACAGCCAGTCGTCCGGGTTCTTCACGGGCTCTATCCCGCCGTCGTCCTGCCACATCTGGTGGGCGATGCCGAAGAAGACGGTGTTGCAGGAGACCTCGATCGCCTGGGCCAGGGTGATCGGGCCGTACGCCGAGGACTCGAAGTTGTCGAAGGACTGGCCGCCGATGTTGTAGGAGGAGCCGCAGTTGTAGGTGCTGTCCCAGTCGAAGCCGGCGTTAACCGCGGCGGTGGCGGAGACCACCTTGAAGGTGGAGCCGGAGGGGCCCTGCCCCTGGATGGCGCGGTTGAGCAGCGGGTCGTTGGCGTCCTCGCCGGTCAGCCGGGCGTAGTCGGCGGTGGAGATGCCGCCGACCCACACGTTGGGGTCGTAGTCCGGGTACGACGCCATCGCCACCACGCGGCCGGTGTCGTTCTCCAGCACGATGGCGGCGCCGGAGTCGGCCTCGTAGTCGCGGCCGGTGATGTCGTCGTGCTCGGTGCGGGCGAACTCGATGGCGCTCCGCAGCTCGTTCTCGACGACGGCCTGGACGCGCGAGTCGATGCTGGTGACGACGCTCGACCCGGCCTGCGGGGCCTGGCTGACGGACTCGTCCAGCACCCGGCCGAACCGGTCCACCTCGTAGTCGGTGACGCCCGCCTCGCCGCGCAGCCAGCTGTCGTAGAAATTCTCCAGGCCCGAGCGGCCGATCTGGTCGGAACGCAGCAGCGGCGAGTCGCCGTTCTCGGAGGCGGCGACCTCCTCGTCGGTGACCGGGCCGAGGTACCCCAGCACCTGGGAGGTGGTCGCGCCGTACGGCGAGGGGTAGCGGCGCACGGCGGTGGGCTCCGCGGTGATGCCTGGGAAGTCCTCGGCGCGCTCGCGGATCTGCAGTGCCTGCTGCGTGGTGGCCTCGTCGGTGATCGGGATGGGCTGGTAGGGCGAGCCGTTCCAGCAGGGCTGCGGGGTCTCGGAGTCGCACAGCCGCACCTGGTTGGTGACCTCCTCGACCTTCATGCCGAGCAGCTCCGCGAGGTCGGCGAGGACGGCCGCGCCGTCGTCCGGCTGCCGCAGCAGCTCGGTGCGGTCGGCGGTGACGACCAGGCGTGTCTCGTTGTCCGCGATGGGAACGCCGCGCGCGTCCAGGATCGCCCCGCGCACGGCCGGCTGCACGACCTGCTGGACGTGGTTGCCGGTGGCCTCCTCCGCGAACTCCTCGCCTTGTCTGATCTGCAGGTACCACAGCCGGCCGCCGAGGGTGAGCAGCAGCGAGAAGACGAGTATCTGGATGACGACGAGCCTGATGGTGATCCGGGATGTCCTGCCGGTCTCCGGGATGTTCGTCACAGCGCTTCCCCGTTCGCCCCGCCGCGGCAGCGGCTATCGATACAGCCGCCCGCGCGGCGAAGGTGCGGCTTCAGTGTCGTCTGCGGCCGGGTGGCCGCGCGTGCGTCGCTCACAATCGCTTGACCCCCTTGATGCGTCCGGCCCGGCCGCGGGCGGAGCGGCTGAGCAGTGTGGAGCGAGAGGCGCTGCCGCCGGCCCGTCCGTAGCGGCTGCGGCGGGGCGCGCGGCTGCGGCTGCGGCTGCGGCCGCGCATCCGCAGCCCGGTGCCGGAGCCGAGCCAGGCGACGGCGGCCTCGCCGCCCGCCGCCGAGCCCGAGCTGCTCTCGCCGGCCAGCGGATCGCTCTCCAGCTTCCTGGCCAGGCCCATGATCAGCGGCACGGTGAACGGGGCGAGCAGCAGGTCGTAGATGGTGGCGGTGAACAGCAGGCTGGACAGGCCCACGTCGCGGGCGGCGGTGTCGCCGACGAGGGCGCCGACGCCGGCGTAGAGCAGGGTGGAGCTGGCCGCGCCGCAGGCCACGACCAGCATCGGCACGGTGGCCGAGCGGTGCTGGCCCGTCTCGGGCTTGGTGAGCCCGGCGGCGTACCCGATGACGCACAGCACCAGGGCGTACCGGCCCACGGCGTGGTCGGCGGGCGGCGCGAGGTCGGCGAGCAGCCCGGCGAAGAAGCCGGTCAGCGCGCCGCCGACGTGCCCGTAGACCAGGGCGAGGGCGAGGACGGTCAGCAGGAGGAGGTCGGGGACGGCGCCGGGCAGCTGGAGGCGGGCCAGCACGGTGACCTGGAGGACCAGCGCCACGATCGCGAGGAGGGTGGCGAGCACGGTGCGGGACAGGCGCATCGGTCAGCTCCTCAGTTCCTGGTGGCGGGGTCGTCGGCGTCGGCGTCCGTGTCCGTGTCCGTGTCCGCGGCATCCTGGCCGGCCCCGGCGTTACGCCGCGCCTGCGGCTCCGCGGAGGGCTGCGGCGAGGGGTCGCGGTCCTCGGGGATGGGCGGCAGCACCATGTCGCGCGGGTTGTCGTTCGGCGGCTGGATGACGACGCCGACGATGTCGAGCTGGGTGAACGCCGCGTAGGGGCGGACCTCGACGGTGCGGGTCAGGTCCCCTGCGCTGCGGTCCACGCTCACCACCTCGCCGACCGGCACGCCGGGGACGAACGGCTCGTTGTTCTGCGAGCCGTAGGTGACCATCCGGTCGCCGACCTTGACCTCGGCCTGGTGGTTGAGCAGCTCGACGTCGAGGGTGTTGTCGCCGCGGCCGTTGGCGAAGCCGATCTCCTCGGTGCCCTCCAGCCGGGTGCCGACGGTGAAGCTCGGGTCGTTGGCCAGCAGCACGGTGGCGGTGCCCGGGCCGACGGTGGTGACGCGGCCGACGAGGCCGTCGCCGTTGAGGACGGTCATGTCCTCGGAGACGCCGTCCTCGCTGCCCACGTCGATGGTGACGGTCCAGGAGAAGCCCTGGGAGGCGCCGATGGCGATGACCTGGGCGCCGACGATGCCGTACTGCCCGGCGCCGGCCGTGCCCAGCAGCTCCTCGACCTGGTCCATCCGGGAGTCGCGGAAGGACTCGCTGCCCAGCTCCATCCGCAGCTCGGCGTTCTCCTCCTCCAGCCGGCTGATCCGGTCGTGCCGGTCGCCGGACTCGCGGACGGCCGCTATGGCGTTGGCCACCGGGTCGACGCCTGAGGCGACGCCCTCCTCGATCGGGCCGAAGACCTCGGCGGCCGCCTCCCGGGCTCCGTCGAGCGGGGAGTCCTCTCCGCTGCGCATATCCACCGTGATCAGCGCGAATGCGATGGATACCAGCAGGATGAGAAGCAGCCGGCTCTCTCGGGTGTCCCTCACGTGCGGCGGCCGTGCCTTTCTGGGATCTGAGCGTGGGTGCGGGTCGCGGGTGTTGGGATTGTTCTGCTAGCGATCCGCCGCGTGGATTGGTGTCCCCGGTCTCCCCGGTCCTCCTCCACGCGGCGGATCCGGGCCCTGACGCGTCGCCACGGGCCGCCGCGCCTACCGTCTGGGCTGGGCGTCGAGCACCTGCTGGAGTGCCTCGAACTCCTCCACGCACTTGCCGGAGCCGAGCGCGACCGAGTCCAGCGGGTCCTCAGCGATGTGGATCGGCATCCCGGTCTCGCGGCGCAGGCGTTCGTCCAGGCCGCGCAGCAGCGCGCCGCCGCCGGTCAGGACGATGCCGCGGTCCATGACGTCGCCGGACAGCTCCGGCGGGCACTTGTCGAGCGTCGTCTTCACCGCGTCCACGATGGCGTTGACCGGCTCCTCCATGGCCCGGCGGACCTCGGCGGAGGAGATCACCACCGTCTTGGGGAGCCCGCTGACCAGGTCGCGGCCGCGGATCTCGGTGTGCTCGTCGGCGTCCATCTCGTACGCGGAGCCGATGGTGATCTTGATGCTCTCGGCGGTGCGCTCGCCCAGCAGAAGGCTGTACTCCTTCTTGATGTGCTGGATGATCGCGTTGTCCAGCTCGTCGCCCGCGACGCGGATCGACTGCGCTGTGACGATTCCTCCGAGGGAGATCACGGCGACCTCGGTGGTGCCGCCGCCGATGTCCACCACCATGTTGCCGGTGGCCTCGTGGACCGGCAGGCCCGAGCCGATGGCGGCTGCCATGGGCTCCTCGATGATGTGCACCTGGCGGGCGCCGGCCTGCGTGGACGCCTCGATCACGGCGCGGCGTTCGACGCCGGTGATGCCGGAGGGCACGCAGATCACGACTCGCGGCCGGGCCAGGTACCGGCGTTTGTGGATCTTGAGGATGAAGTAGCGCAGCATCCGCTCGGTGATCTCGAAGTCGGCGATGACGCCGTCCTTGAGCGGGCGCACGGCCACGATGTTGCCGGGGGTCCGGCCGATCATCTTCTTCGCTTCGGCGCCGACCGCGAGAATGCCACCGGTGTTGGTGTTGATGGCGACGACCGACGGTTCGTTGAGGACGATGCCGCGACCCCTGACGTACACCAGCGTATTGGCCGTCCCGAGGTCGACTGCCATGTCACGGCCGATGAACGACATACTGTTCGCCATAGAGAAACATCTGGCCTTCCAGCTGGATCGATGCGTGCAGGGAGGTCGGCTCGTGTGCGATGAACGTGCGCGTGAGCGGCAATGCCATCGTATCCACGGCCGGTCGAGCGCGGAGCGCCGGAGCGCCGCATTCCTCAATTGTCGGGGGAACCCTGCTCGGCCTCCATCATGGTGACGTCGTGTTCGGGTGAAGGGTTCCCTCGTTCGACTGTACATACCGGGATGGAGCAGCCCAATCGGCCGAGTGAACGCCGGATGACGGGGCGTCAGCCGGGAAGGCTGGGCAGATTGGGGAAGAAGATCTCCAGCTCGCGCGCGGCGGACTTCTCGGAGTCGGAGGCGTGGATGAGGTTCTCGCGCACGCTGGTGCCGTAGTCGCCGCGGATGGAGCCGGGGGCGGCGGCGATGGAGTCGGTGGCGCCGGCGAGCGCCCTCATCCCCTCGATGACGCGCTCGCCCTCGACGGCCATCACCACGCTGGGGCCCGAGGACATGAACTCCAGCAGCGGCTCGTAGAACGGCCGCCCGGCGTGCTCGGCGTAGTGCTGCCGCAGCGTCTCGCGGTCGAGGGTGCGCAGTTCGAGAGCCGTGATCCGCCAGCCGGCCTTCCTCTCGACGCGGCCGACGATCTCGCCGATCAGACCCCTGCTGACCGCGTCCGGCTTGAGGAGGACAAGGGTGCGCTGGCGCTCGGTCATCGCGGGTGACTCCTGGGAGAGGGGGGAGGGACGGGACGCACCCTATCGGGCGGGGCGGCCGGTCACCGCAAGGGGGTTTGCTCCCTGGCGGTCAGGGCGTCACGGGGCGGAGTCGACGGAGTCGGCGGGGTCGGCGTCGGCCGTCTGCGCGGCGTGGGCCGCCCTGAAGGCGTCGACCTGGCCGCCGAAGTGGACGGAGGCGCCCCACAGCGCGGCGAAGGCGGCGCCGATCAGGAACATCACGGGGACGACGAAGCCGCTGGCGATGAGGCCGATCTGGAGCGCCCAGCCGAACGGCACCGTGCCGGGGCGGCCGACCAGGCCGGACAACAGCAGGCACAGCACCATGGCCGTGCCGCTGACCGCCCAGACGGCGCCGGTGGACGCGTCGGACAGCCGCGTGGCCACCAGGGCGGCCAGGCCGATGATGATGAACTCGCTCAGCAGCGTGGTGGCGCAGAGGGTGCGCATCAGCGGCCACCGCCCAGCAGCAGGCGGGCCTCGCCGGCGGTGATGACCGAGCCGGTCACCAGCACGCCGGCGCCGGCGTACTCGTGCTCCTCCTCGGCCAGCGCGGTGGCGGCGTCGAGCGCGTCGTCGAGGCGCGGCTCGACCTGGACCCGCTCCTCGCCGAAGATCTCGACGGCCAGGCCGGCCAGCTCGTCGACGTCCATGGCGCGGTGGAAGGAGTTCCGCGTGACCACGATCTCGGCCATCAGCGGCTCGAACGCCTCCAGCAGGCCACGCACGTCCTTGTCGGCGCTGGTGCCGACGACGCCGATGAGGCGGCTGAAGCCGAACGCCTCGGAGACGGCGGCGGCCGTGGCGCGGGCCCCGGCCGGGTTGTGGGCGGCATCGAGGATCACCGTGGGGCTGGTGCGCACCACCTCGAGGCGCCCCGGCGAGGTGACGGTGGCGAAGGCCTGCCGGACCACCTCGGGGTCGAGGGTGCGCTCGGGCCGGTCGGCGCCGACGCCGAAGAACGCCTCGACCGCGGCGAGCGCGACGGCGGCGTTGTGCGCCATGTGCTCGCCGTGCAGCGGCAGGAAGACGTCCGGGTACTCGCCGGCGAGCCCGCGGAGGGTGAGGAGCTGGCCGCCCACCGCGACCTCGCGGGCCATCACGCCGAACTCCAGGCCCTCGCGGGCGACGGTGGCGTCGACCTCGGCCGCGCGGCGGAGCACCACGGCGGCGGCCTCGACGGGCTGCTGGGCGAGGATGACCGTGGCGCCGGGCTTGACGATGCCGGACTTCTCGGTGGCGATCTGCTCGGGGGTGGTGCCCAGCCGGTTGGTGTGGTCCAGGTCGATGGGGGTGACGACCGCGACCCGGGCGTCGATGACGTTGGTGGCGTCCCAGGTGCCGCCCATGCCGACCTCGACGACCGCCACGTCGACGGGGGCGTCGGCGAAGGCGGCGTACGCCATGCCCGTGAGGACCTCGAAGAACGACAGGCGGTGCTGCTCGCGGGCGTCGACCAGCTCGACGTACGGCTTGACCTCCTCGTAGACCTCGACGAACCGCTCGGCCGGGATGGGGGCGCCGTCCAGGCTGATGCGCTCGGTGATCGACTGAAGGTGCGGGCTGGCGTACCGGCCGGTGCGCAGCTCCATGGCGGTGAGCAGCGCCTCGATCATGCGGGCGGTGCTGGTCTTGCCGTTGGTGCCGGTGACGTGGATGGCCGGGAAGCTGTGCTGCGGCTCGCCGAGCACGTCCATCAGGGCGCGGATGCGGACCACGGAGGGGTCGAGCTTGGTCTCGCCCCAGCGCTTGGAGAGCTCGGTCTCGACGTCGCGCAGGGCGCGGTCGGTCTCGGGGTCGGCGGGGCGGGAGGGGACCTCGGCGGTGGGCCGTGCCCCGGCCTGGGCGCGGAGGGTGCGGCTGCCCGCCTCGATCGCCGCCAGATCGGGATCGCGGTCCTGCTCGGCGGCGACGATCTCCTCGAACTCGTCGGGATCTTCTCGGCGGCGGTCGGGCTCGGTCACCCGGCCAGTCTACGTTCCGGGCGGGGGACGCCGACGACCGCGCCCCACCCCGGGTGGGTGCCGGGGTGTGGGCGGCCGGGGTGTGGGCGGTGCCGGGGTCCGGGGCGCAGCCCCGGGACGCTCACGCCGGGAGGCGGTCCAGCTGCTCGCGGATGCGGGCGATGTCCGCCTCGGCCGTGTCGCGGCGCGTGCGGATCTTGGCGACGACGTGCTCCGGCGCCTTCGCGAGGAACGCCTCGTTGCCGAGCTTCGCCGTCGTCTGCGCCAGTTCCTTCTCCGCCGCCGCCAGGTCCTTCGTCAGCCGCCGCCGCTCGGCCGCGATGTCGATCGCGCCGGAGAGGTCGAGGGCGACGACCGCCCCCGGCACGGGCAGCGTCGCCGTGGCGGTGAAGCCCTCCCCCGGCTCGGTCAGGCGCAGCAGGGCGCGGATCGCGGGCTCGTGCGAGGGCAGGCCCGTCTCCTCGGCGAGGTCGAGGCGGGCCGGGACCCGCTGGGCCGGCTGGAGGCCCTGGTCGGCGCGGAACCGGCGGACCTCGGTGACGAGTTGCTGGACGCGGGCGATCTCCGCCTCGGCCGCGGCATCGCGGAATCCGGAGTCGCCCGGCCAGTCGGCGATCACGACGGACTCGCCGCCGGTGAGCGTGGTCCACAGCGCCTCGGTGACGAACGGCATCACCGGGTGCAGCAGCCGCAGCGTGACGTCGAGGACCTCGCCGAGGACGCGGCGGGCGACCTCGGCCGGGCGGCCCCCGGCGGCGAAGACCGGCTTGGACAGCTCGACGTACCAGTCGAAGACCTCGTCCCAGGCGAAGTGGAAGAGCGCGTCGCTGAGCTTGGCGAACTGGTAGTCCTCGTAGTAGGCGTCGGTCTCGGCGATGACCGAGTTGAGGCGGGAGAGGATCCAGCGGTCGGACGCCGACAGCTCCTCCGCCCCGGGCAGCGGGCCGGAGACCGTGGCGCCGTTGAGCAGCGCGAAGCGGGTGGCGTTCCAGATCTTGTTGGCGAAGTTCCGCGACGCCTGGACCCAGTCCTCGCCGATGGGGACGTCGATGCCCGGATTCGCGCCGCGCGCCAGCGTGAAGCGGACGGCGTCGGAGCCGTAGGCGTCCATCCAGTCGAGCGGGTTGACCGCGTTGCCGAAGGACTTCGACATCTTCTTGCCGAACTGGTCGCGGACCATGCCGTGGAGCGCGATGGTGTGGAACGGCACGACGCCGTCCATGGCGTACAGGCCGAACATCATCATCCTCACGACCCAGAAGAAGAGGATGTCGTACCCGGTGACCAGGACGGAGTTCGGGTAGAAGCGCGCCAAGGCCTCGGTGCGGTCCGGCCAGCCGAGGGTGGAGAAGGGCCACAGGCCGGAGGAGAACCAGGTGTCGAGGACGTCGGGGTCCTGGCGCCAGCCCTCGGCCTCGCCGCCGGGCGGCTGCTCGTCGGGGCCGACGCAGACGACCTCGCCGTCCGGCCCGTACCAGACGGGGATGCGGTGACCCCACCACAGCTGGCGCGAGATGCACCAGTCGTGCATGTTGTCCACCCACTCGAAGTACCGGGAGGACATCTCCTTGGGGTGGATGGCGACCCGGCCGTCGCGGACGGCGTCGCCCGCGGCCTTGGCGAGGGGGGCGACCCTGACCCACCACTGCATCGACAGGCGCGGCTCGATGGTGGTGCCGCAGCGGGAGCAGTGGCCGACGGAGTGGCGGTAGGGGCGCTTCTCGGCGACGACGCGGCCCTCGGCGCGCAGCGCGGCGACGACGGCGGAGCGCGCCTCCAGGCGGTCCAGGCCCTGGAACGGCCCGTGCGCGGTGATGACCGCGTGCTCGTCCATGATCGTGAGCTGCGGCAGGTCGTGGCGCCGCCCGATCTCGAAGTCGTTCGGGTCGTGGGCGGGGGTGACCTTGACCGCGCCGGTCCCGAACTCCGGGTCGACGTGCTCGTCGGCGACGACGGGGATGGTGCGGCCGGTCAGCGGCAGCGTGACGTGCTTGCCGACGAGGTGGGCGTAGCGCTCGTCGTCGGGGTGGACGGCGACGGCGGTGTCGCCGAGCATCGTCTCGGCGCGGGTGGTGGCGACGACGACCGCGTCATCGCCGTCCCCGTACCTGAGGGAGACCAGCTCGCCGTCGTCCTCCTGGTACTCCACCTCGATGTCGGAGATCGCGGTGAGGCAGCGCGGGCACCAGTTGATGATGCGCTCGGCGCGGTAGATGAGGCCGTCGTCGTAGAGCCGCTTGAAGATGGTCTGGACGGCGCGGGAGAGGCCCTCGTCCATGGTGAAGCGGTCGCGGGACCAGGCGACGCCGTCGCCGAGCCGCCGCATCTGCCCCTGGATCTGGCCGCCGGACTCCGCCTTCCACTGCCAGACGCGCTCGACGAACGCCTCGCGGCCCAGGTCGTGCCGGGACTTGCCCTCCTTGGCCAGCTCGCGCTCGACGACGTTCTGCGTGGCGATGCCGGCGTGGTCCATGCCGGGCTGCCACAGCGTCTCGTGCCCCTGCATGCGCTTGCGGCGCGTGACGGCGTCCATCAGCGTGTGCTCGAAGGCGTGGCCCAGGTGCAGGCTTCCGGTGACGTTCGGCGGCGGGATGACGATCGCGTACGGCGGCTTGTCGCTCTTCGCGTCCGCCTCGAAGTAACCGCGTTCTACCCAGCGCTCGTACAGCTTCTCCTCCACCTCGGCCGGCGCGTACTGCGTCGGCAGGTCTGCGGGGGCGCTGTGGTGCCCTGCTGTGGGCGGCTGAGTGTTGTCGGTCACGGCGCTCAGTGTAAGGCGCGGCGCGCGGTGGCTTCGAATCAGTTCCGCTCGGCTCCGGTCCCGAGGGCCTCGATGTACAAGGGCCATGTGGTCGGACAGGATGAGCGCAGCATTGCGATGGGACAGTTCCTGAGGGGAAGCCAATGAGCTACAACCAGCCGGGGCCGTACGGGCAGCAGCCCCCGAACCAGCCCGGCCCGTACGGGGCGCCGCCGCCGCAGGGGCCGCCTGCCGGCGGACCGAATCCGTACGCGCAGGGCGGCGCGCCCGGCGGTCCCCCGCCCGGCCCGCCGCCCGGGGGCAGCGGGTACGGCCATCCGCAGCAGCCGGGGCAGCCGGCGTACGGACAGCCGCAGCAGCCGGGGCAGCCGGCGTACGGACAGCCGCAGCAGCCGGGCCCCTACGGGCAGCAGCCCCCGCCGCCCGGGCAGATGCCGGGCCAGATGCCGTACGGCGCGCCGCCGCCTCCGCCGCAGGGCGGTGGGAGGAAGCGCGGCCTCGTCGTCGGGATCGCGATCGTCGCGGGGCTGGCGGTGATCGGTGGCGGGGCGTTCTTCCTGCTCAGTGGGGGCGACGACGGGCCGTACCGCATCAGCCTCCCGGAGACGACCGGCGAGTTCAACCTGCTGGAGAAGGGCACCGAGGAGTCGCCGTCGGAGAAGGAGCTTCGCGAGGCGGGGCTCTCGACGGACATGGAGAGTCAGAGCGGCCAGTACCTGAACTCCGACAAGAAGGCCTACGAGGACCAGGGAACCTGGGAGGACGGCAGCTCGATCCTCGGCGTGGTCGGCCTGTGGGGCGAGGTGGAGAACCCGGAGGCCAGCGTCGACGCGCTCTTCGCGCTGGCGACGGAGGAGGCCGAGCAGGAGGAGGACTCCGCCTTCGAGATGGTCGGCGAACCCGCCGACTACGGCTACTCCGGCGTGTCGCTCAAGTGCCAGGTCGGCCGGGGCACCGAGGAGGACCCGGACCTGGGCTACAGCCCGGAGACGACGCTGTGTGTGTGGGCCGACGACAGCACCGTCGGGCTGGTCTACTACGGCCCGCTGCCGAACATGCCGGAGGGCTGGGACCCGCAGTCCGGCCAGCCGCCGGGGCCGCTTGAGCAGCCGGAGGCGATCTCCACGGACCAGGCGGCGGAGTACACCAAGCAGCTGCGCGAGGACTCCATCCAGCCGGTGGAGGACGGCGGCGACAGCGGTGGCGGCAACGGCGGCGGCGAGGGCGGCGCCGACGACGGGGGCAACCTCGAGGACTTCGAGAACGGTCCCTGAGAGAACGGTCCCTGGCCGACGCCCGTCACGAACGCCGTGGGCCCGGAGCGCGATCGCGTTCCGGGCCCACGGCGTTCGTGACGTCAGCGCGTCAGGCCGTCTTCTCCTGCGGCGGCACGGCGGCGCCGCGCTGCTGGGCGAGGCGGGAGCGCGGCACCAGGGTGGGGTTGACGTTCGAGCGGACCACGGCCTCGGTGATGACGACCTGGCCGACGTCCTGCCGGGAGGGCACCTCGTACATCACCGACATCAGCACCTCCTCCAGGATGGCGCGCAGCGCGCGGGCGCCGGTGCCGCGCAGGATCGCCTGGTCGGCGATGGCCTCCAGCGCGGGGAGGTCGAACTCCAGCTCCACGCCGTCGAGTTCGAAGAGGCGCTGGTACTGGCGGACGAGGGCGTTGCGCGGCTCGACGAGGATGCGCAGCAGCGCCTCGCGGTCGAGGTTGCGGACCGAGGTGATGACGGGGAGCCGGCCGATGAACTCCGGGATCATGCCGTACTTCACCAGGTCCTCGGGCAGCGCCTCCGTCAGCAGCGACGCCGAGTCGCGGTCGCGGTCGCGCTTCGAGCGGATGTCCGCGCCGAAGCCGATGCCGCGGGCGCCGGTCCTGACCCGGATGATCTCGTCGAGGCCGGCGAAGGCGCCGCCGACGATGAACAGCACGTTGGAGGTGTCGATCTGGAGGAACTCCTGGTGCGGGTGTTTGCGCCCGCCCTGCGGCGGCACCGCCGCGGTGGTGCCCTCCAGGATCTTCAGCAACGCCTGCTGGACGCCCTCCCCGGAGACGTCCCGCGTGATCGACGGGTTCTCGCTCTTGCGGGCGACCTTGTCGATCTCGTCGATGTAGATGATGCCCTGCTCGGCCTTCTTGATGTCGTAGTCGGCGGCCTGGATGAGCTTGAGCAGGATGTTCTCCACGTCCTCGCCGACGTACCCGGCCTCGGTCAGGGCGGTGGCGTCGGTGATGGCGAAGGGGACGTTGAGCATCCGGGCGAGGGTCTGCGCCAGCAGCGTCTTGCCGGAGCCGGAGGGGCCGAGCAGCAGGATGTTGGACTTGGCGAGCTCGATCTCCTCCTCCCGCGACTGCCCGGAGTCGGCCTCGCTGGCCCTCACCCGTTTGTAGTGGTTGTAGACCGCCACCGAGAGCGCCTTCTTGGCGTCCTCCTGGCCCACGACGTAGGAGTCGAGGAAGTCGTAGATCTCACGGGGCTTGGGCAGCTCGCCGAGGTCCGACTCGGGCGAGTCGGCCAGCTCCTCCTCGATGATCTCGTTGCAGAGGTCGATGCACTCGTCGCAGATGTAGACCCCGGGACCCGCGATGAGCTTCTTGACCTGTTTCTGACTCTTGCCGCAGAACGAGCACTTGAGCAGATCGCCGCCGTCACCGATGCGTGCCACGAGGTGCTTCCCCTTCGCCTGCGCACCGCCGGGGAGCGGTGCCTGGTGCTTGCTGAAGACGACGGTACCTTGTCGCCCCTGCGGATTGGCCCCCCTTGGCGGGAATCCCACTGCCCGGGGTGTTCCCGTCAATAGGGGGTGGCCAGTTGTCGTCCGAAACGCGCCGTGGGCGCGTCTCACATGGTCGAGGAGCGCGTCGTGATGATCTGGTCCACCAGACCGTACTCGACGGCTTCCTCGGCCGTGAGGATCTTGTCACGCTCGATGTCCTCACGGATCTGCTCGACCGGCTTGGTGGAGTGCTTCGCGAGCAGCTCCTCCAGCTGGTTGCGCATCCGCTGCACCTCGCGGGCGGCGATCTCCAGGTCGGAGACCTGACCGCGGCCGGTCTCGGTGTACGGCTGGTGGATCAGCACCCGCGCGTTGGGCAGCGCCAGCCGCTTGCCGCGCGTGCCGGCCGCGAGCAGCACGGCGGCGGCGGAGGCGGCCTGGCCCATGCAGACGGTCTGGATGTCCGGCTTGACGAACTCCATCGTGTCGTAGATCGCCGTCAGCGCGGTGAAGGATCCGCCGGGGCTGTTGATGTACATGGAGATGTCCCGGTCGGGGTCCATGGACTCCAGGCAGATCAGCTGGGCCATCACGTCGTTGGCCGAGGCGTCGTCGATCTGCACGCCCAGGAAGATCACCCGCTCCTCGAAGAGCTTCGCGTACGGGTCGTACTCGCGGATGCCCTGCGAGGTGCGCTCGATGAAACGCGGGACGATGTAGCGCGACTCCGCCGGGAGACGGTCGTAGATGCCGGAGCCGGGGATGTTGTTCATCGGTTGTCTACCGCCTTGGTCTGTGTGGCTGCGAACGTCGGGCCGGATCCGTCAGGCGGCCGTGCCGCCGCCGCCCGCGATGTCCGCGGCGCTGGTGATGACCTGGTCCAGCAGGCCGTAGTCCCGGGCCTCCTCCGCGGTGAACCAGCGGTCCCGGTCCGAGTCCTGCTCCCACTGCTCCAGGCTGACGCCGGAGTGCTCGGCCGAGAGCCGTGCCATCTTGCGCTTGGTCCGCAGCAGCTGCTCCGCGTGGATCTTGATGTCGGAGGCCGAGCCGGCGAGCCCGGCGGAGGGCTGGTGGATCAGCACCTCGGCGTTGGGCAGCGCGTACCGCTTGCCGGCGGCGCCGGCGGTGAGCAGGAACTGGCCCATGGAGGCGGCCAGGCCCATGGCGATGGTCACCACGTCGTTCTTCACGTACTGCATGGTGTCGTAGATCGCCATGCCGGCCGTGATCGAGCCGCCGGGGCTGTTGATGTAGAGATAGATGTCCTTGTCGGGGTCAGCCGCCAGCAGCAGGAGCTGCGCGGTGATCCGGTTGGCGATGTCATCATCCACCGGCTGGCCCAGGAAGATGATCCGCTCGTTGAGCAGCCGGTTGTAGACCTGATCGCCGAGGCTGCCGTTCGTCGGCTCCGCCATGGCGGAAGGCATCATGGGCGTCACGTATCCACCTGCTCATTCATCCAAAGACGTGTGCGTTGGTATCTACGGACCCTAACGCGCGGTGCTGACGTACCCATCCCGGCCAGGGAGCTGTTCGCTGTGAGCGCAGGGTCCGGCGGCGGTGCCTTGGCCCCGCCCGGGCAGGAGGGGGCTCCGCCTCCTCGGCCCCGGGAGGGGAGGCGGCGGAGTGCGGGACGTCGCCCGGCCACGGGGAGGAGCCCCCGGGGCCGGGCGGGGAAGCTCAGCGTCCGGCCTCGTCCGACTCGTCCGAGGACTCGGCCTCCGCCGCCCCGGCGGCGGCCTCGTCGGCCTGCTCGGCCTCCTCGCCGGTCTCGGCGGCGGGCTCCGCCTCGTCCGCCTCGCCCGCCTCGTCCTCGGACTCGTCGAGGCGGACGGGTTCGCCGTTGGAGTCGGTCACGGTGACGGCGTCCACGACGGCGGCCAGGGCCTTGCCGCGGCTGACCTCGCCGACCAGCATCGGGACCTGGTTGCTCTCGACGACGGCCTTGACGAAGTCGTCGGGGCTCATCCCCGCCGACTGGGCCCGGCGCACGAGGTGCTCGGTCAGCTCCTGCTGGCTGACGTTGAGCTCCTCCCGCCTGGCGATCTCCTCCAGCACGAACTGGGTGCGGATGCCGCGCTCCGCCTCCTCGCGCAGCTCGGCGTCGAACTCCTCGGCGGACTGGCCGCGCATCTTCAGGTACGCGTTGAGGTCCATGCCGATCTGGCCGAGCTGGTGGTGGACCAGGTTGTGGCGCCGGGTCTCGACCTCGTCCTCCAGCAGCTTCTGGGGCATCGGGATCTCGACCATGTCCAGCAGAGCGGCCAGGACCTTCTCCTGGACCTGGTTGGCCTGGTCGTACTTGCGCTGGTCGGACAGCCGCTTGCGGCTGTCCTCGCGCAGCTCCTCCAGGGTGTCGAACTCGCTGGCGAGCTGGGCGAAGTCGTCGTCGAGGTCCGGAAGCTCACGGGAGGAGACCGACTCGACACTGATGGTGATCTCGACCTCCTGGCCCTGGGGCTCCCCGGCCTCCTCCTTGGCCTCGCCCTCGGCGCCCTCGGCGCCCTCGGCCTCCTCCGCCGCCGCCTCGGCGGGCTCCTCCGGGCCGCCGATCCGGGTGGTGAAGGTGGCGGTGCCGCCCGCGGCCAGGCCCGTCACGGCCTCGTCCAGGCCCTCCACCAGGCGGCCGGAGCCGACGGTGTAGGTGGTGTTCGGCGGGACCAGGCCGGTGACCTGCTCGCCGTCCGCCCTGGCCTCCAGGCCGATCCGGACCACATCGCCCTCGCCGGCCTCGCGCTCCACCACGGTGGTCGAGGCGAAGCGCTCCCGCAGCCGCTCGACGGCCTGGTCCACGTCCTCGTCGGAGATCTCGACGGCGTCGACGGTGACCTCGATCCCGGAGTACTCGGGGATCTCGATCGGGGGGCGCACGTCCACCTCGGCGGTGAAGGTCAGCAGCTCGTTGTCCCGCAGCTCGGTGATGTCCACCTCGGGCTGGCCCAGCGTGGTGAGCTCGCCCTCGGTGACCGCGTCCCGGTAGAACTGGGGCAGAGCGTCGTTGACCGCCTGCTCCAGCACGGTCCCCCGGCCGAACCGCTGGTCGATGACCCGGGCCGGCACCTTGCCCCGGCGGAAGCCGGGCACCTGGACCTGCTGGTTGATCTTCCGGTACGCCGCGTCGAGGCTGGGCTTGAGCTCCTCGAAGGGCACCTCGACAGTGAGCCGAACCCGGGTCGGGTTCAGGGTCTCCACGGCGCTCTTCACGGTTTGGGTCTCCTTGGGCTGACTGTGGGAAGAAAGATGGGCGATGGGCGGAAGTCTGGCGGCGATTTTCATCGTACGTGGTCGGGGTGGCCGGATTCGAACCGACGGCCTTCCGCTCCCAAAGCGGACGCGCTACCAAGCTGCGCCACACCCCGTGATGACCCCGCGCGACACGTAGCGTACCGCCCTCCCGTGGGGAGACCCCGATCGGGCTGGCGCGACGGCGGGCGCTGGTACGATGCGAAGGCGTTCCGGGGGCGGCTCAGTCGCATGATCACCCGGCGCTCGCGGGCGTAGCTCAATGGTAGAGCCCTGGTCTTCCAAACCAGCTACGCGGGTTCGATTCCCGTCGCCCGCTCGCATGCCGCCTGGCGCGGGGCCCGGCCTCCTCCTGGATGCCGGGCCTTTCTCATGTGCGACGGCGGGTCACTCGCCGCCGCTGGCGCCGCCGTCCTCGTTGATCTCGCTGTCGATCTCGTCGGCGGCGTCGGTGAGGGAGTTGAGGAAGTCCTCTATCGAGTCGGAGGCCCCGGTGGAGGAGAGAGTGAAGCCGAAGAGGATGGCCACGACCGCCGGCCACCACTTGACCTGTCCAGCGCGAATCAAGAAGAACAAGATCACGCCGAACAGCAAGGTCAGCGAGAACGTGATTTCCACAACCGATCAACCCTTCGCAAGGTTCGCCACTGCTCCACCAGGGGCGTGATGGCGGCCGCCGCACCCCCGCAGGGTCCATCGTGCCACCAACTCGCTGGCCAGTGCAGGGAGGTAGCAGGCCGTGCTGGCTGGAAAGACACCCGAGTCGCGCAGCGTAGGCGACCGGGCGCCCCAACTTACGTGTTCTCCAAGGGGCGTGGCGCGGCGTCCGGGCTTATCCTGCCCCGGGGCACGTGGCGCGAACCCGGCCATGAGACCGGGGTGTGCGGCCGTACGGCCGAAGAAACGCCAGAAAGTGCGCGATGACGGACACCTCTGGGTGACGCGAAGGTGAATTTACGGCGACTGCCGGGAGGCACTATCGTGCGCCCGATGCTGCGCGTTCGTCATCGACAAGAGCAACTGACCGCGTCCGGCACGGCACGGGTGAAACCGCGTGACCCCTTCTTCGACAACGCCAAGTACCTGGCGATCGTTCTGGTGGCCGTCGGGCACACCTGGACGCCGCTGCGCGACGACTCCCGGGCCGCGTCGGCCCTCTACATGTTCGTCTACACCTTCCACATGCCGGCGTTCATCCTCATCGCCGGCTACTTCTCACGCAGCTTCACGGGCCGCCCCGACCAGCTCAGACGCCTGGTCGCCGGCATCGGCGTGCCCTACCTGGTCTTCGAGGTCGCCTACATCCTCTTCAGCCGCCTGAGCACCGACTCCGACGATCCTTTCCGGCCGTTCAGCGTGCTCGACCCCTACTACGTCACGTGGTTCCTGATCGCGCTCTTCGTCTGGCGGCTGACGGCGCCGATCTGGCGGGTCGTGCGCTGGCCGCTGCCGGTCGCGCTCGCCATCGCGGCCGTGGCCTCGGTCTCGCCGCCCCTGGGCGCCGATCTGAACATCCAGCGCGTGCTCCAGTTCCTGCCCTTCTTCGTCGTCGGGCTGCTGCTGCGGCGCGAGCACTTCGACTGGGTGCGCCGCCGCGAGGTGCGGCTGCTGTCGGTGCCGGTCTTCCTCGTCGCGGTCGCCGTCGCGTACTGGGCGGTGCCGCGCATGAACCACGCCTGGTTCTACCGCTCCGACGCGGCCCAGGAGCTGGCGGCCCCGGCGTATGTCGGCGTCATCATGAGCCTGGCGCTCTTCGGCTGCGGCCTGCTGCTCACGGCCTGCTTCCTGGCCTGGGTGCCGCGCCGCCACACCTGGTTCACCACGCTGGGCGCGGGGACGATCTACGGGTACCTGCTGCACGGCTTCATCGCCAAGGCGTCGCGCTGGTGGGACTGGTACGCCGCCGACTGGATCCACACGCCGCTCGGGCAGGTCGTGGTCACGCTGATCGGGGCCGGAATCGTCACCCTGCTGTGCACCTGGCCGGTGCGCCGGCTCTTCCGGTTCGCCGTGGAGCCGTCGATGGGCTGGGCCTTCAAGCCGGATCCGAAGCCGGAACGCTGAGGTCTCAGACCACGCTCACGCCGTGGCCGGCGAGATAGGCGAGGGGGTCGACGTCGCTGCCGTAGCCGAGGCCGGTGCGGATCTCGAAGTGGAGGTGGGGACCGGTGCTCCGGCCGGTGCTGCCGGACGCGCCGATTTCGGTGCCGGTCCCGACCCGCTCGCCCGCCTCGACGGAGATCTCGGAGAGGTGGGCGTAGAGGGCGTAGTAGCCGTCGGTCATCTCCACCATGACGACGTTGCCGTAGTCGCCGGAGTACTCGGCCTGCACCACCGTGCCGGGGCCCACGGAGTGGACGGCTGTGCCGGTGGGGGTGGCGAAGTCGACGCCGGTGTGGTGGCCCGCCGCCCAGCTGCCGGGGATGCCGTACGCCGCGGAGACGGGGTAGGCGCTGACCGGGCTCGTCCTGGTCGTCGCGGCGAGGGCGGACCGGTAGTGGGTCGTGAAGAGGTAGTCGTCGTCGAGGAAGCCGTACGTCGCCAAGCGGCCGTGGGCCTCCCCCGCCTCGATCGGCTCGTGGAACGTGCGCCGGTACCGGACGGGGCCGAGGGACTCCCCGGCGGGAGCGAGCGGGCCGGGCGCGCCGAGGAGCGCCGCGCGCGGGCCGGCGTCCCGGTCGGCGTCCCGGTCGGCGTTCCGGTCGGCGTCGCGGTCGGCGTCCTGGTCGGCGCCGGTGCCGGCGTTCTGCCCGGCGGCGGGCACGGTCCACGGGCCGGTTATCACCAGCGCCCCCAGCAGCGCGCCGGCGGCGGCCCGGCGGGCCCGGCGGTGCGGGGACCGAGAGGGACTCGTGCGGAGTGTGGTCTGATCGCTCATGTCAACGAGCCAAGGCCAGCGCGCCGCGCGCCGCATCCGGCCCCTCCCCCGCCGCACCGCCGATCGGCGGACAGCACAGCGACCCCGGGACGGCGCGTCGGCCCAGCTCAGCGCGGGCCTGTCACACCGTCAGCCGCGGCGAGGAGCGACCGCCCCTGAAGGTGATCACGATTTCGGGCTACTCGCGTCCGTTCATGTCCCCCTTCCGCGCCCCCCTGCGCCCTCCCGTCCGCCCGCCTTCGTCCTATTCGCGCCCGATCAGCACGAGGGCCCGGTCGTCGTTGACGTCCCTGGCGACGGCCTCGATCAGGTGCCAGGCGGCGCCCCGGAAGCCGGTGACGACGTACCGGTCGGCCTCGCCGGTGAGGCGGTCTATGCCCTCGGACAGGTCATGCCCGGAGCGCTCGACGAGGCCGTCGGTGAAGAGCATCAGCACGTCCCCGCGCCGCAGCGTGCCCTTGGCGGGGTGGAACTCGGCGCCGTCGTACACGCCGAGGAGCGGGCCCTCGGCGGATATCTCCTGCCAGCGGCCGGTGCCGGCGTTCAGCTGGAGGGCGGGCGGGTGGCCGGCCGAGAGCAGCTCGAAGTCGCCCGTGTCGAGATCGAGGACGAGGTGGATGGAGGTGGCGAAGCCCTCGTCCCAGTCCTGCCGCAGCAGGTACCCGTTGGCGGCGGGCAGGAACGCCGGGGGCGGCAGCGAGCCGAGCAGCCCGCCGAAGGCGCCGGAGAGCAGCAGCGACCGGGACGCGGCGTCCATGCCCTTGCCGGAGACGTCGGTCAGCACCACCTCCAGCGTGCGGCGGCTCGGCCCGGTGCGGGCGGCGACGACGAAGTCGCCCGAGAAGTAGTGGCCGCCGGCGGGGCGCAGCGACATCTCGTGGTGCCAGCCCTGCGGCAGCCGCGGCAGGCGGCTCTGGGTGGCGATGCGCTCCCGCAGGTCGAACAGCATGGTGCTGCCGCGCCGCCAGGGCACGCCCACGCGGGTGCGGAACTGGGCTATGAGCAGCGCGGCCATGGCGACGGAGGCGACGATCAGTATGGTGCCGGGCGTGACGGGGTCGGGCTCGGCGCGCCGGTCCTCGATGAGCACGGCCTCCAGCACCAGCGCGCCGGCGGTCGCCACGTACAGCCCCAGCAGGCTGGCGGGCCGCAGCAGCATCCCGCCCGCGAGCAGCGGCAGCACGAGCGACTCCGGCGGGCACCAGGCGGGCCAGGTGACGGTGGCGCCGCCCAGCACCGGGACGGTCAGCAGCAGGGTGGCGAACGCCAGCCAGTCCGAGCCCGCGCCCCGGAAGTAGTCCACGGCCGCGCGGCGCATGCCGGTGCGTGCGCGGTGCACCGTCCTCAGGGCCCGCGATCTTCGGACCCGGAGGGTTGAGGCGGTGTCGGTGCCGCGTGCCATGGCCGGGACCCTATCCAGCCACGCGCCGGGCCGTCGAACCCTCGTGACCGGGCTCACCCTCGTCAGCGCGCGCGCCGGGGGCGCCCGGCACGGGGAACGCGCGGAAAATGCCTCGCCGCGCTCCGGGGGCACTGGTAGGGATGGTCACATGACAATCGACCTGCGCACGCTGGACCCCGAGGACTGGGACGCCTGGTACTCCATGCTCGACTGGTCCTTCGGCGGCGTGCCCGAGGCCCCCGAGGAGCGGGAGCTGTGGCGGGATCTGACCGAGCTGGAGCGCTCGCTGGCCGCCTGGGACGGCGAGGAGATCGTCGGCTCGTACGGCGTCTTCTCCTTCGGCCTGTCGGTGCCGGGCGGCGCGGTCGTGCCCGCCGGAGGCGTGACCATGGTCGGCGTCGCCGCCACGCACCGCAGGCGAGGGCTGCTGCGCCGGATGATGCGGCGCGGCCTGGACGGGATACGGGAGCGGGGCGAGCCGCTGGCCGTGCTGACCGCCTCCGAGGCGGGGATCTACGGGCGCTTCGGCTTCGGCGTGGCGAGCCAGTCGCTGGCGGCGGACATCGACTGCGGCCAGGTCGGCGTCGCGGCGCCGCCCGGAGCGGCGGAGATCCGGCTGCGCGTGACGGAGCCGGCCGAGGCGCTGGCGCGCTGCGAGGAGCTGTACGCCCGGCTGGTGCCGACCCGGCCCGGGATGCTGGAGCGCCGGCCCGGCTGGGAGAAGCTGTCGCTGCTCGACCCTCCCCAGGACCGCGCGGGCGCCTCGCCGCGGCGCTGCGTGCTGGCCGAGGGCCCGGACGGCGAGCTGCTGGGCTACGCCCGCTACGCGCTGAAGCCCGCGTGGGGTGCGGACGGCTACCCGGCGGGGACGGTCCACGTGCGGGACCTGGACGCGGCGGGGCCCGCGGCCTACGGCGCCCTGCTGCGGCACCTGACCGAGGTCGACCTGATGCGCGTGGTGCGGCTGCGCCACCGCCCGGTGGACGACCCGCTGCTGCACCTCGTCTCCGACGTGCGCCGCTGCGCCCTGCGGGTCGGCGACCGGCTGTACCTGCGGCCGGTCGAGGTGGGCGCGGCGCTGGCGGCGCGGGCGTACGCCACCGAGGTGGACGTGGTGCTGGAGGTGACCGACCCCTTCTGCACCTGGAACGAGGGGCGGTGGCGGCTGGCGGGCGGCCCGAAGGGCGCCGTGTGCGAGCCGACGACGGCCGCGCCCGAACTGGCCCTGGACGCGCGGGCGCTGGGCGCGGCCTACCTCGGCGGCGCCTCGCTCGCCTCGCTGGCGGGCGCGGGGCTGGTGACGGAGCTGCGCCCGGGTGCGCTCGCGGCGACGGCCACGGCGTTCGCCAGCCCGCTCGCCCCCTGGCTGCCGCACGGCTTCTGACACCTCGCCCCTCACCCCCTCGCCCTTCGCCTGGTGGCAACCGCCCGGAGCCGGTGAGCTCCGTGATCTCCGAGGATACGGCCCGGGACTGACAAATCGTCGGTCGGGGACGCACAGAACGAACACGCGAAAACGCCCGCCGGAACGCCCGCCCCGCGGCGGCTCACCTCAGCCCTGGCAGCCGGGGCACCAGAAGAGGTTGCGCCCGGCGAGCTCCGCGGTGCGGACGCGGGCGCCGCACAGGTGGCAGGGCTGCCCGGCGCGGCGGTAGACGTACACCTCGCCGCCGTGGTCGTCGACCCGGGGCGGGCGGCCCATCGCCTCCGGCGTGTGCTCGGGCCGCACGGTGTCGATCCGCCCCGTGCGCACCCCCTCCGCCATCAGCTCCGCCAGGTCGGCCCAGATCGCCTCCCAGGCGGCGCGGCCCAGCTCGCGTCCCGGCCGGTGGGGGTCGATGCCGTGGCGGAAGAGGACCTCGGCGCGGTAGACGTTGCCGACGCCGGCCAGGACGCGCTGGTCGAGCAGCAGCACGGCGATCGGGGTCCGGCTGGCGGCCACGCGCCGCCAGGCGCGGTCCGGGTCGGCGTCCGGCCGGAGGGGATCCGGCCCGAGCCGGTCGCGGATCGCCCGCCGCTCGGCGTCCGTCACGAGGGCGCAGGCGCCCAGGCCGCGCAGCTCGGCGTACGCCTCGGAGGTGGCCAGCCGCAGCCGGATCTGCCCGGCGGGCGCGGGCGGCGGGCCGGCGCCGAGGGCGACCTTGCCGTAGAGCCCGAGGTGGATGTGGACCCAGTGAACCAACGGGTCGCCGAAGCCGAGGAAGAGGTGCTTGCCGTGGGCGTCGGCCTCGGCGAGCACCTGGCCGTCGATCAGCGCGGCCCCGTCGGCGAACTTCCCCTGCGGGCTGTCCGCGCGCACCGCCGGGCCGCCGCCGAAGCGCTCGCGCAGCCCGGCGGCGAGCCGGTGGATGGTGTGCCCTTCGGGCATCAGGCGGGCAGGGGCGGCAGGGTGCCGTCGGCCTCGTACGCGGAGAGCATCGCGATGCGGCGGCCGTGGCGTTCCTCACCGGAGTAGGGCGTGGCGAGGAAGACCGCGACGAAGGAGGCGGCCTCGTCGGCGGTGTGCATCCGGGCGCCGACGCTGAGGACGTTGGCGTCGTTGTGCTCGCGCCCCAGCCGCGCGGTCTCCTCGCTCCAGGCGAGCGCGCAGCGCACGCCGTCGACCTTGTTGGCGGCGATGGCCTCGCCGTTGCCGGAGCCGCCGATCACGATGCCGAGCGACCCGGGGTCGGCGGCGGTGCGGGCGGCGGCGCGCAGGCAGTACGGGGGGTAGTCGTCGGCCGGGTCGTAGGCGTGCGGGCCGATGTCCACGGGCTCGTGCCCGTGGTCCTTGAGCCAGTGGACGAGGTGGTCCTTCAGCTCGTAACCGGCGTGGTCGGAACCAAGGTAGACGCGCATGGGGTGGAGTCTGCCATCAACCCCGGGCCGCGTTCGCGACGTGCCAGGCCGCCGGCAGCGCGCCCATCGCCAGCGCCGCCTTGAGCGCGTCGCCGAGCAGGAACGGCACCAGGCCGGCGTCGACCGCCTCGGCCATCGACAGGTCGGCGGCGACGGCGAGGTAGGGCACCCCGACCGCGTAGATGATCGCCGTGCCGACGGCCATGCTGCCGACGGTCCGCAGCACGGTGCGGTCCCCGCCGCGGCGGGCGAGGGCGCCGACGGCGGCGGCGGCCAGCGCCATCCCGATGATGTAGCCGAAGCTCGGCATGCCGTAGCCCGAGGTGCCGTCCGCGAACCACGGCGCCCCCGCCATCCCGGCCAGGGCGTACAGCAGCAGGGACAGGAAGGCGCGGCCGGTGCCGAGCGAGGCGCCGACGAGCAGGGCCGCGAAGGTCTGGCCGGTGACCGGCACCGGCGAGCCGGGCACAGGCACCGAGAACTGCGCGGCGACGCCGGTCAGCGCCGCTCCCCCGGCGATCAGCGCCGCGTCACGGACGCGGGCACGCGGCGCCGTGGCGGCGGGCAGCAGGTCGGCGAGAACGACGGTGCTCATGGGTGACTCCCCCGGTGAGGCGACGGGTCTGACTCAAACGCCATGAACGGTAGACCACCGAACTCCCGTTCACCCCGTGAGCTTCGCAACAGGCGGCGGATGCCACGATGGGTCGGGCAATTCGCACAGAAGGGCGTCGACTTCATGTTTGCATCCCTGGGGCGACTCGCACACAGGCGTCCGAAGACGGTCCTGGTCGTCGCCGCGCTGTTCGCGGCCTTCGGGGCGGTGTGGGGGACCGGCGTGTTCGGGGAGCTGACCGGGGGCGGCTTCCGGGACGAGGGCAGCGAGTCGGCGCTCGCGGAGGAGCGGCTGGCGGAGGCCTTCGGCCGGCAGAACGCCGACGTGCTGGTGCTGTACGACAGCGAGGGCGCCGACGGCCTGACGGTGGACGACCCGGCGTACCGGGAAGCGGTGGAGTCCTCCCTCCTCGGCGTCGGGCCCGGGCTGCTGAGCGGGGCCGTCACCTACTGGGACAGGCACGACGATTCGCTGGTCTCCGCCGACCGCACCACGACGTACGCCGTGCTGACGCTGGCCGGGGGGACCGAGGACGCCCGGGACGCCCGGTACGCCGGCCTGGAGGAGGCGCTCGGGAGCGAGGCCGGGCACGGTGCCCTGCGCGTGCGGCTCGGCGGGCCCGTAGCCCTCACCCATGGCCTGAGCGAGCAGTCGGAGGCCGACATCACGCGGGCCGAGGCGCTGGCCATGCCGCTGCTGCTCGCGCTGCTGCTGGTGATCTTCGGCAGCCTGGTGTCCGCCGCCATGCCGCTCCTGACAGGGGTGCTGACGGCGCTGGGCGGGTTCACCCTGCTGCGGGCGTTCAGCCTCGCAGGCGACGTCTCGGTCTTCTCGGTCAACGTCGTGACGATGATGGGCCTCGGGCTCGCGATCGACTACTCGCTCTTCATCGTCAGCCGCTTCCGCGAGGAGCTGCGAGCCGGCCGGGGCGTGGAGGAGGCGATCGAGCGGACGCTGGCGACGGCCGGGCGGACGGTGGCGTTCTCCGGCCTCGTGGTCGGGATATCCCTGGCCGGACTGCTGCTGTTCCCGCTGGTGTTCCTGCGGTCGATGGGCCTGGGCGGCATGGCGGCCGTCGCCATCGCCGTGACCGGGTCGCTGACCGTGCTGCCCGCGGTGCTGAGCCTGCTGGGCCACCGCGTCGACGCCCTGCGGGTGCCCCGGCCCTGGCGGCGCCGGAACGCCGACGACATGGGCTCGGGGACGTGGTACCGGGTGGCGCACAGCGTGATGCGCCGCCCGCTGGTCTACCTGGCCGTCATCGTGGTGGGCCTGGTCGCGCTCGGGCTGCCGTTCCGCAACGTCGAGTTCGGCTCCATCGACGAGCGGGTGATGCCGACGGGGACGGAGTCGCGGCTGGTGGGCGAGGAGATCGCGCGCGACTTCCCGGCCGGGGACGCGGCGGCGGTCGAGGTGGTCGTCACCGGCGCCGACGCCGCCGCCCTCGACGACTACATGGCGCGGCTCGGCGAGCTGCCGGAGGTGACGGGGGTCCGGGTCGGCCTGCACGGCCACACGTCCCAGCTGCTGGTCCGGCACGAGCTCGGCGAGTACACCCCCGAGGCGCGCGAGCTGGTGCGGGAGGTGCGTGCGACGCCCGCGCCCGGGGACGCCGAGGTCCTGGTCGGCGGCGGCGCCGCGGACGTGGTCGACCAGCTCGACGGCGTCGGCGAGCGGCTGCCCTGGATGATCGCCTTCGTCGCGCTGGTCACCCTGGTCGTGCTCTTCCTGGCCTTCGGCTCGGTGCTGCTGCCGGTCAAGGCGCTGATCGCCAACGTCCTGTCGCTGACCGCCTCCTTCGGCGCGCTCGTGTGGATCTTCCAGTACGGCCACCTCGCCGAGTGGCTGGACTTCACTCCGACCGGCACGATCGAGGCCAGCCAGCCGGTGCTGATGTTCGCCATCGCCTTCGGGCTGTCCATGGACTACGAGGTCTTCCTGCTCAGCCGCGTGAGGGAGGAGTGGGACCGCACCGGGGACAACGCCGAGGCGGTCGCCTCCGGCCTGCAGCGCACGGGCTCCATCATCACCAGCGCCGCGCTGCTGCTGATCATCGTCGTCGGGGCGTTCGCCACCTCCGGGATCAGCATCATCAAGATGGTCGGCGTGGGCCTCGTCATCGCGATCGCGGTGGACGCCGTGCTGGTGCGGACGCTGCTGGTGCCCGCGACGATGCGGCTGCTGGGCCGCGCCAACTGGTGGGCGCCGGGGCCGCTGGCCCGGTTCTGGGAACGCCACGGGCACCGGGAGGAGGGGTGACCGCTGCGGGCCTCACCGTCGCGCTGCGGCCCGGGGCCACCCCTGACCCGTTCAGTCGTCGAGGTTGTCGAACCGGGGGCCCACGTCGCGCGTGCGCTTGATCTCGAAGAAGCCGGGCGTGGAGGCCACCATCAGCGTGCCGTCCCACAGCCTCGCCGCCGCCTCGCCGCGCGGGGCGGGCGTGACGACCGGGCCGAAGAACGCGATCTGCTCGCCGTCCGCGCCGGGCACCGCGATCACCGGCGTGCCGACGTCCTGGCCGACCAGGTCGATGCCGCTCTTGTGGGAGGCCCGCAGCTCGGTGTCGTACCGGTCGGAGTCGGCGGCGTCGGCCAGCGCGGTGGGCAGCCCCGCCTCGGCCAGGGCCTCGGCGATCGTCTCGCGGCTCTTGTCCCGCCCGCGGTTGTGGAAGCGGGTGCCCAGGGCCGTGTAGAGCGGGCCGAGCACCTCGCCGCCGTGCTCCTGCTCGGCGGCGACGCAGACGCGCACCGGTCCCCACGCCTGGCGCATGGCCTCGGCGTACTCCTCGGGCAGTTCGTCGATGCGGTCCTCGTTGAGCACGGCCAGGCTCATCACGTGCCACCGCACCCGCACCGGGCGCTGCTTCTCGACCTCCAGCATCCAGCGGGAGGTCATCCACGCCCAGGGACAGAGCGGGTCGAACCAGAAGTCGGCCGGGGTCTTCCCGGCGGTCTCGGTGTTGTCGGCGGTCTCGGTGTTAGCGGCGTTCTGCGGCATGCGGGGCTCTCCTCGAGTGACACACGTCTCCCGTCTGGAACCCCTCGGGGCCGGGCCGCATTCCCGGCCGGAGTCGTCGAGTGGGATGCTGGCGCGCAGGTCACCAGCCACCGCCACCGCACCGCCAGGGAGTGTCGCCCGTGCCCGGAGAGAACCTGACCCGCGAGGAGGCCCGCGAGCGGGCCCGCCTGCTGAGCGTGCACGGGTACGAGGTGGCGCTCGATCTGCGCTCGGCGACCGAGCCGGCTCCGGCGGAGGGCGAGGGGCCGCGCACCTTCGGCTCGACGACCACGATCCGCTTCGCCTGCGCGGAGCCGGGCGCGGACAGCTTCGCCGACCTGATCGCGCCGCGCGTGGAGTCCGTCACGCTCAACGGGGAGGCGCTGCCGGTCGAGCGCGTCTTCGACGGCGCCCGCGTCGCGCTGCCCGCGCTGCGCGCCGAGAACGAGCTGGTCGTCGAGGCGAGCTGCGCCTACAGCCGCACCGGCGAGGGCCTGCACCACTTCACCGACCCCGAGGACGGCGAGACGTACCTCTATACGCAGTACGAGCCGGCGGACGCCCGCCGCGTGTTCACCACCTTCGAGCAACCGGACCTCAAGGCGCCCTTCGACTTCTCCGTGACCGCGCCCGCGCACTGGACGGTGCTCAGCAACGGCGCGGAGGCGGGGCGCGAGGTGCTGGCGGGGGGAGAGGCCGCCACCTGGCGTTTCGCCACGACGAAGCCGATCTCCACCTACATCACCGCCGTCGTCGCGGGCCCGTACCACCACGTCGCCGACCACTACTCCCGCAAGCTGCCCGACGGCACCGTGCTGGATATCCCGCTGGGCGCGCTGTGCCGCAAGGGCCTGGCCCGGCACTTCGATCCCGAGGAGATCTTCACCACCACCAAGCAGGGGCTGGACTTCTTCCACGAGCACTTCGCCTTCCCCTATCCCTTCGGCAAGTACGACCAGGCGTTCGTGCCGGAGTACAACATCGGCGCGATGGAGAACCCGGGCCTGATCACCTTCCGTGAGGAGTTCGTCTTCCGGGGCCGCACCACGCGCGCCGCGTACCAGGGCCGCGCCAACACGCTGCTGCACGAGATGGCCCACATGTGGTTCGGCGACCTGGTGACCCCCGAGTGGTGGGACGAGCTGTGGCTCAAGGAGTCCTTCGCCGACTTCATGGGCGCCTTCTCGCTGACCGAGGCGACCCGCTTCGACGAGGGCTGGATCACCTTCGCCAACCGCCGCAAGGCGTGGGCGTACCGGGCCGACCAGCTTCCCTCCACCCACCCCGTCACCGCCGACATCCGCGACCTGCAGGACGCCAAGCTCAACTTCGACGGCATCACCTACGCCAAGGGCGCGAGCGTGCTCAAGCAGCTCGTGGCGTACGCCGGGCGCGAGGCGTTCCTGGAGGGCGCCCGGCGTTACTTCAAGCGCCACGCCTACGGCAACACGCGCCTGGCCGACCTGCTGGCGGCGCTGGCGGAGACCTCGGGCCGCAAGGACATGAACGCCTGGGCCGAGGCGTGGCTGAAGACCGCCGGGGTCAACTCCCTCACCCCGCGCCCGGCGTACGACGGGCGGGGGCGGCTGGCGGAGCTGGCCATCGTGCAGGAGGCGAGCGAGAGCCACCCGACGCTGCGGCCGCACCGGGTCGCCGTGGGGCTCTACCGACGTGATGACACCGGGGCGCTGGCGCGTTACGCCCGCGCCGAGGCCGACGTGACCGGCGAGCGCACGGTGATCGCGGAGCTGGCCGGGGCCGAGCGGCCCGAGCTGATCCTCGTCAACGACGAGGACCTGACCTACTGCAAGACCCGCTTCGACGCCGCCTCGCTCGACACGCTGCGCGAGCATCTGGGCGCGGTCGCCGACCCGCTGGCCCGCGCGCTGTGCTGGTCGGCGCTGTGGAACCTCACGCGCGACGCGCTGCTGCCGCCCGGCGACTTCCTCGCGCTGGTGCGGCGCTTCGGCGGCGTGGAGAGCCAGATCGGCGTGCTCCAGATGCTGCACGACTGGGCGCGGATCGCGCTGGACCACTTCACGCCGCCGGCGCGGCGCGAGGCGGCCCGGGCGCCGCTGGCCGAGACCGCCCTCGCCGAGCTGCGCCAGGCGGTTCCCGGCAGCGACCACCAGCTCGCCTGGGCCCGCTTCCTCGCCGCGATCGCCGCGGCGGAGCCCGAGCTGCCGCTGCTGGAGGGGCTGCTGGCGGGCAGCGAGCGCGTGGCGGGGCTGGACGTCGACCAGGAGCTGCGCTGGGCGTTCCTGCTGCCGCTGGCGGCGAACGGGCGCGCGGACCGGGAGGCGATCGACGCCGAGCTGGCGCGCGACGACACGGCGTCGGGCGAGCGGCACCACGTGCGGTGCCTGGCGGCGCGGCCGGACGCGGTGGTGAAGGCGCAGGCGTGGGAGGGCGTGGTGGAGTCGGACCGGCTCTCCAACGCCCTGGTGGAGGCGGTGATCGACGGCTTCGCGCGGGCGGGTCAGCGGGAGCTGCTGGCGCCGTACGCGGCGCGGTACTTCGAGGCGATCGAGCGGGTGTGGGCGGAGCGGACCATCGAGATCGCGATGGCGGTGGTGCGCGGGCTGTTCCCCGCGCACCAGGCGGACGCGGCGACGCTGGCGGCGACCGACGCGTGGCTCGCGGACCACGAGGCGGCGCCGCCGGCGCTGCGCCGCCTGGTCCTGGAGTCCCGCGACGACCTGGCCCGCGCGTTGCGGATCCAGGCGCGCGGCTGATCACTCGGACGGCTGGAGGGGCGAGAACCCGGCCATCCGCTCGTAGGTCTTCCTGCCGAACAGGTACGCCGTCGTGGAGGCCATGCCCTCGGTTCCCGCCTGGGTGGCGACCGGGTCGGCGTACGGCGGGCCCCAGCCGCCGTGCTCGAAGCTCGGGTCATCCGAGTCGGGCGAGTCGAAGCCCTGCATGACCCCGTCGAGCGTCATGAACTCCACAACCGTTAGTTTTCGCATACCGGTCAACGTATACTCCTAATTTAGGAGCGTATAGTACTGGAAGAGGAGTCTCGTGGGAACGTACGACGATCCGTGCGGCGTGGCGCGCGCCCTCGACGTGGTGGGGCAGCGCTGGGCGTTGCTGATCGTTCGCGAGCTGCTGCTGGGCCCGAAGAGGTTCCGGGACCTGGTACGAGGGCTGCACGGCATGAGCCAGAATGTGCTGTCCCAGCGGCTCAAGGAGCTGGAGCAGGCGGGCATCGTCCGGCGCGCGAAGGCAGGCCCGCCGGTGAGCGGTCCGGTCTACGAGCTCACCGACGAGGGCGCCGCGCTCGAACCGGTCCTCGTCGCGCTCGGCCGGTGGGGCCGACGCCGACCCCAGGCGGCCACGGGTCCGATGAGCGCCGATGCGCTGCTGCTGGCGCTGCGTACCACGTTCGATCCGGAGGCGGCGGGTGACCTGGCGGTCGAGGTTGAACTCCGGATCGACGACGACCGCGTGGCCGTGACCGTCGCGGACGCACACCTGACGATGCGCCGGGGCCCGGCGCGGCACCCGGACGCGGTCATCGCCGGCGACGTGGCCGGCATCCGCGCCGTGGTGTACCGCGGCGGCGGGAGTGGCGTCACCATCGACGGCGACAGGGAGGCCGCACGGCGTTTGATCCACACCGTGCGATAAATCGAACGCCACGTCCGAGCGGCGGCTCACAGCTCGGCATTCGAACGCGCGTACTTTAGTGCGCGAATGTCCGCGTTTCGCGACGGGCGTGTAACAGAGGTAGCCGGGCGGCCCGCCGGTGGGAATCGCCGGGGCATGAATCCCATGACACCGCGTCCGCTGCGCGAACTCACCGAGACCCGGCGGCGAGTGATGACCACTCAGGAGCTCCGCGAGCACGGCGTGAGCACCGCCGCCGCGGCCCGGCGCTGCCGCCCCGGCGGGGACTGGCAGATGCCGCTGCCCGGCGTCTTCCTGCTGCACCCCGGGCCGCCGACCCCCGAGGAGATGCTGCACGCCGTGCTGAGCTACACCGGCGGCAAGCCCGGCGAGGCCATGGTCAGCGGCCTGGCCGGGCTCGCGCTGCACGGCTTCACCGCCGTGCCGCCGCTGGCCGCGCTGAACCGCGTCGACGTGCTGGTGCCGCGCACCCGGCGGCTGCGTTCCTGCGGCTGCGCCCGCATCGTGCGCACCCACCGGCTGCCGCGCGCGGTCACGCGGGAGGGCTTTCCCGTCGCCCCGGCGCCGCGCGCGCTGGCCGACGCCGTGGTGCGGCTGGCCGACCCGCTGGCCGTGCGGCGGCTGATGTCGGAGGCGGTGCGGGGCGGGCACACCGAACCGCACGCGGTGGTCAGCGAGTTCACGCGGGCGCGGCTGATGGCCAGGCCGCAGGTGGCGGGGGCGATCGAGACGCTGATGAGCGAGGGCCGGGCCATCGCCGAGGGCCGGCTGATGGAGCTGGTGCGGCTCGGCGGGCTGCCCGACCCGTGCTGGAACGTCGAGCTGTGGCTGCCGGGCGGGCCGAGCCTGGGCGCGGTCGACGCCTACTGGCCCGACCACGCCGTGGCGGTGCGGATCGAGGCGCGCGTGCCCCGCCAGCCGACCGGGCCCGGGAACGACACCTCCACGGACGCGTTTTCCGAGGACCGTCTGCGGCAAGCATCGATGGAGCGTCTTGGCATCGCCCTCGTGCACCTGACGCCGCGCAAGCTTCGGGAGGCCGTGGAGCAGCAGATCACGGCGGTCCGGGACGCCCTGCTCCAGGCGGCGACCAGGGACCCGGCCGGGTACGTGGTGGTGCTGCCGCGCTGACGAGCGCCGGAGCTCCGGAGCTCCGGCCGGGACGCCGACGACATATCGACCGATTAACGAAATCGTTACTGAGCTGAACGCGACAACTTTCCGCCAACACCCCACAGGAATTGATCATTTCCGTAAGATGGCCGGTCATCCTGATCCGGGATCCCCGCATGCCGCCGACCACGCCCCCCAGGCGACCAAGGATGCTCATGCCACAGAGACGACAGACCACCACCCCGCCCTCGTCCCGGCCGAGGTCCCGCACCGCGCTCGCGGCGGGCCTGGTGGCCACGCTGGCCGTGACCCCGGGACTGATCGCCGCCGGATCCGTCCTCGCCAGCGCCTCGGAGACCGCCGGCGCCGCCACCACCGGCGAACCGCTGGCGGACAACGAGAAGTTCGGCGCGTACGACGCCTCCCTCCTCGCCGAGGCCCGCGCCCGTCACGAGCCCTACGTGACGATGATGATCGCGGCCGAGCCGGGCGAGACCGAGGCCGTCGCCGACCGCGTCGACTCCCTCGACGGCGCCTCCGTCGGCTATTCCGAGGAATCCGTCGGCTACATCCGGGCCACCGTCCGCACCGGGCACGCCGACGCCGCCATAGCCGAGGCCGCCGGACTGGACTCCGTCCACGCCATAGACCTCAAGGAGGAGTTCACCGTCCCCGACGCGGTTCCCGCCTCGGCCGCCGGGGACGCGGCCACCACCTCCGAGGCGTATCCCGGGCCCGGCGCCGACACCCCGCGGGTCAACCCGTACATGCCGGTCGAGGACACGGGCGCCGCCGAGTTCACCGAGGACCACCCCCGCTACGACGGCCGCGGCATCACCATCGGCGTCATCGACACCGGCGTGGACATCGCCCACCCGGCGTTGCAGGAGACCACGACCGGCGAGCGGAAGATCACCGACTGGGTGACCGCGACCGACCCGATCGTCGACGGCGACGGCACCTGGCGCGCGATGAACACCCAGGTCTCGGGGACCTCCTTCCAGTTCAACGGCCGCCAGTACACCGCCCCGGCCGGGGACCACCTGATCAACGTCTTCCGCGAGTCCGTCACCTCCGGCGGCGAGATGGCCGGCGACGTCAACCGCGACGGCGACACCGCCGACAGCTGGGCGCTGCTGTACGACGCCGAGGCGGGCACCGTCCGCGTCGACAGCGACGGCGACGCCGACTTCACCAACAACGACCCCATGGCGCCGTACGCCGAGGGCCACGACATCGGCTCCTTCGGGACCGACGACCCGTCCACGGCGATCGCCGAGGCCATGCCCTTCGTGATCGAGATCCGCGAGGACGTCCCCATGGACCCGCTGGGCGGCGACTGGGTCGGCCAGGTCCGCGACTTCGTCAACATCGGCATCGTCTCCGACGCCCACGGCACCCACGTGGCCGGCATCACCGCCGCCAACGGCCTCTTCGGCGGCGAGATGTCCGGGGCCGCGCCCGGCGCCAAGGTGGTCTCCTCCCGCGCCTGCGCGTTCCCGAGCTGCAGCTCCGTCGCCCTCACCGAGGGCATGATCGACCTGGTCGCCAACCGGGGCGTCGACGTGGTCAACATGTCGATCGGCGGTCTGCCGCCCCTCAACGACGGCCAGAGCGCCCGCGAGCTGCTCTACAACGAGCTGATCGACACCCACGGCGTACAGCTGTTCATCTCGGCGGGCAACGACGGCCCGGGCACCAACACCGTCGGCGCCCCCTCCACCGCCGACAAGGTCATCAGCGTCGGCGCCGCCATCTCCCGCGAGACCTGGGCGGCCAACTACGGCTCGGCGGTCGAGCGGCGTTACGCCATGCTGCCGTTCTCCTCCACCGGCCCGCGCGACGACGGCGGCTTCAAGCCGACCCTGGTCGCCCCCGGCTCCGCGGTCAGCTCCATCCCGACCTGGCAGCCCGGCAGCGGGCTCCCGGAGGCCGGGTACGACCTGCCGCCCGGCTACGGCATGTTCAACGGCACCTCGATGTCCTCGCCGCAGGCCGCCGGCGCCGCCGCGCTGCTGCTGTCCGCCGCCGAACAGCGCGGCATCGACGCCTCCCCGGCCGCCCTGCGCAGCGCGCTGACGACCACGGCCGACGCCGTGCGCGGCGTGCAGGCCCACGAGCAGGGCTCCGGGCTGTTCGACACCGCGGGCGCCTGGCGGCAGCTCACCCGGGGCGGCACGGCCGCGCACGGCTACACCGTCTCCGCCCCCGTCGACCACGTGCTGGCCGGCGAGCTGGAGACACCCGGCTCCGGCCCCGGCATCTACGACCGGGAGTCCGCCCCGTCCGTCGGCTCCTCCGAGCGTTACGAGGTGACCGTCACCCGCACCACCGGGCCCAGCCGGCCGGTGGGCCACAGCGTGGAGCTGGTCAACAACGACGAGCGGACCTTCCGCCTCACCGGGAGCGCCGCCGGCGGCTGGCTGTCGCTGCCCCTGAACGAGCCGGTGACGGTCACGGTCGAGGCCAAGCCGCGCTCGCTGGGCGCCCACAGCGCCATCCTCGCCCTGGACGATCCGCGCACCACCGGCCTGGACCACCAGGTCATGGCCGCCGTCGTCGTGGCCGAGGACCTCGCCGACCCGGCGTTCTCGCGCAGCTACGCGGACGCGGTGCAGCGCAACGACTCCACCTCCTACTACGTCCGCGTCCCGGAGGGCGCCAGGACACTGGAGGTGGCGATGGGCGGCCTGGACCCCGAGAGCCAGACCCGCTTCATCGCGATCAACCCCTACGGCGTCCCGGCCGAGGACACCGCGAGCAACCTCTGCTACCCGCACTACAACCCGGACAACACCTGCCGCCCCGACCTGCGGTCGTACGCCGACCCGCTGCCGGGCGTGTGGGAGATCGAGGTGGAGGCGCGGCGCACCTCGCCGCAGCTCGACAACCCCTACACGGTCACGCCGACCGCGCTCGGCACCACCTTCGAGCCGGAGACGGTCACCATCGACGAGGCACAGACCGGCACGCCGGTCCCGGTCTCGTGGGAGGTCACCAACGGCTACGCCCCGATCGAGAACGGCCAGCTGGCGTCCGGCGAGCTCGGCTCGGCGCTGAGCGAGCGGCTGTCGATCGACGACGGCGGCACCAGCACCCGGACGGTCGAGGTGCCCGAGGGCGTGTCGGAGTTCAGCGTCACGCTCGGCAACGCCGCCGACCCGGGGGCCGACATCGACCTGTACGTCTACCGGGGCGAGGGTGAGGACGCCGAGCTCGTGGGCTCCTCCACCACCTCCACCGCGGAGGAGGCCGTCACCCTCGCCGAGCCGCAGGGGGGCACGTACACCATCGAGGTGGACGGCTACGAGGTGCCGTCCGGGAGCACCGAGTACGACTACCGGGACGTCTATCTCAGCCCGGACCTGGGCTCGGTGGCGGTGGAGGAGCGGGCCATCTCGCTCCAGCCGGGCGAGAGCACCGAGGTCGGCGCGCAGGTCACGGTGGCCGGGACGGTGCCGGAGGGCCGCGAGCTCACCGGCGAGGTGCGGCTGCTGAACGGCGCGGGCACCTCGACCGGCAGCGGCGGCATCGTCATCGAGCAGGTCGCTCCCTAGGACCGCGCAGCAGGACCGCGCTCCTGACATCGGCGGCCGGTCACCGGGAACCCGGTGACCGGCCGCTCGCTGTCCGCGTCGCGTGCGAGGATGGCGGCACGGTGTCCCACGCGGCGCACGACGAGCAGGACCGAGCACGACGAGCACGACGAGCACGACGAGCAGACGAAACGGAGTCCATCTGGTGCCTGGCACGAATCTGACCCGGGAAGAGGCGCGGCAGCGGGCACGGCTGCTCAGCGTCGACGCCTACGAGATCGCGCTGGACCTCTCCGGGGCCCAGCAGGGCGGCACCTTCCGCTCCGCGACCACCGTACGCTTCACCGCCCGCGAGGCGGGCGCGAGCTTCATCGACCTGATCGCCCCCGAGGTGAGCGAGGTGGTGCTCAACGGCGAGGCGCTGTCCCCGGCGGAGGTCTTCGCGGACTCGCGGATCGCGCTGCCCGCCCTCGCCGAGGGGCCCAACGAGCTGCGGGTGGTCGCCGACTGCGCGTACACCAACACCGGCGAGGGCCTGCACCGCTTCGTCGACCCCGTGGACCAGCAGGCGTATCTGTACACGCAGTTCGAGGTGCCCGACGCGCGGCGCGTCTTCGCCTGCTTCGAGCAGCCGGACCTGAAGGCCACCTTCCAGTTCACCGTGACCGCCCCCGAGGGCTGGACGGTGATCTCCAACTCCCCCACCCCCGAGCCGCGGGACGCCGTGTGGCGCTTCGAGCCGACGCCGCGCCTGTCGACGTACGTCACGGCGCTGATCGCGGGCCCGTACCACGCGGTGCACAGCACCTGGGAGGGCGAGGACCGCAGCGTGCCGCTGGGCATCTACTGCCGCCCCTCGCTCGCCGAGCACCTGGACGCCGAGGCGCTCTTCGCCGTCACCCGGCAGGGCTTCGACTGGTTCCAGTCGACGTTCGACTTCCCGTACCCGTTCGCCAAGTACGACCAGCTCTTCGTGCCCGAGTTCAACGCCGGGGCGATGGAGAACGCCGGCGCGGTCACCATCCGCGACCAGTACGTCTTCCGGTCGAAGGTGACCGACGCGGCGTACGAGATGCGGGCGGAGACCATCCTGCACGAGCTCGCCCACATGTGGTTCGGCGACCTGGTCACCATGGAGTGGTGGAACGACCTGTGGCTGAACGAGTCGTTCGCCACCTACACCTCCATCGCCTGCCAGGCCCACGCCCCCGGCAGCCGCTGGCCGCACGCCTGGACCAGCTTCGCCAACCAGATGAAGACCTGGGCGTACCGGCAGGACCAGCTGCCCTCCACGCACCCGATCATGGCGGAGATCCGCGACCTCGACGACGTGCTGGTCAACTTCGACGGCATCACCTACGCCAAGGGCGCCAGCGTGCTGAAGCAGCTCGTGGCGTACGTCGGCACGGACGAGTTCTTCCGGGGCGTGCAGGCGTACTTCAAGCGCCACGCCTGGGGCAACACGCGCCTGACTGACCTGCTCACGGCGCTGGAGGAGACCAGCGGGCGCGACCTTAAGGCGTGGTCGCGGGCCTGGCTGGAGACCGCCGGGATCAACGTGCTGCGCCCCGAGATCGCCGAGGGCGCCGACGGCACCATCACCTCCTTCGCCATCCGCCAGGAGGCCCCGGCGCTGCCGGCCGGCGCGACGGGCGAGCCCGTGCTGCGCCCGCACCGCGTCGCCGTCGGCCTGTACGAGCTGGACGGCGGCGCCCTGACCCGCACCGAGCGGATCGAGCTGGACGTGGACGGCGAGCTGACCGAGGTGCCGCAGCTCGCCGGCCGCCCCCGCCCGGCGCTGGTCCTGCTCAACGACGACGACCTGTCGTACGCCAAGGTGCGGCTCGACCCGGCCTCGCTCGCCGTGGTGACCGAGCACCTGGGCGGCTTCACCGAGTCGCTGCCGCGCGCCCTGTGCTGGGCCTCGGCGTGGGACATGACCCGCGACGGCGAGATGGCCACCCGCGACTACCTGTCGCTGGTGCTGGCGGGCATCGGCCGGGAGAGCGACATCGGCGTGGTGCAGACGCTGCACCGGCAGGTGAAGCTGGCGCTCGACCTGTACGCCGACCCGGCGTGGCGCGGGACCGGCCTGGCCCGGTGGTCGGCGGCGACCGTCGACCACCTGCGGTCGGCCGCCCCCGGCAGCGACCACCAGCTCGCCTGGGCGCGGGCCTTCGCCGCCACCGCCCGCACCGAGGAGCAGCTCGACCTGCTGGCCGGGCTGCTGGAGGGCACGGAGACGATCGAGGGTCTCGTGGTCGACACGGAGCTGCGCTGGGCGCTGCTGCACCGGCTGGCCGCCACGGGCCGGGCGGAGGAGAAGGCGATCGCGGCGGAGCTGGAGCGCGACGCCACGGCGGCGGGCGAACGCCACGCGGCCTCGGCCCGGGCGGCCCGTCCCACGCCGGAGGCGAAGGCGGCGGCCTGGGCCCAGGTGGTGGAGGCGGCGAAGGGCGAGGAGCTGCCCAACGCCGTGCAGGAGGCGGTCATCTCCGGCTTCGTCCAGACCGACCAGCGGGAGCTGCTGGCGCCGTACACGGAGAAGTTCTTCGCGGCGCTGAAGGGCGTGTGGGAGTCGCGCAGCCACGAGATGGCGCAGCAGATCGCGGTCGGGCTCTACCCGGCGGTCCAGGTCTCGCGGGCGACGCTGGAGGCGACGGACGAGTGGCTGCACGAGGCGGAGCCCACGCCGGCCCTCCGCCGCCTGGTGACGGAGTCGCGGGCGGGGATCGAGCGCGCGCTGAACGCGCAGGCCGCGGACGCGGCCGCGTAAGGTCACCCCTCCACCCGCCCCTCCGGGGCGGGTGGAGGGTGGCTGACGACTGCGCCCAGCCCGGGGTGGGGGCCGGGGTGGGGGGTGGCTGGGGTCTGGGGGCGGAGCCCCCGACAGGGCGGGCG